>JBKPBH010000106.1:0-7961 GCA_046726795.1 Acidobacteriota bacterium | reverse complement strand
GTCGATGTCGCCGCTGACGGGATACCGGAAGGCCTGGACCATCTCCTCGCCTCGCGAGAAGCTGCCCCGGAGCTCTCCGCTGACGAATCGGACGCCGCGCGCCGACAGAGCCTTGGAGAGCTGTGGCGAGGAGAGCCGGAGGCGCACGACCGTCTTGCCCGAGGCCATGCCCAGATACTCCGCCGTGACCTCCAGGGAGAACTTGCCGGCCGGAGTGGACACCTCGGTGTCCTTCTTCTGAGCCTGGGCCAGGGCAGCCAGGGGAAAGAGAATCGCGAGGATCCCGGCCGCGAGGAGCCTGGAGAGGCGCTTCATCCTCCAAGCGAACCGGAAACGCGGGCTCGATCATTCCCGAGCGTTGCGGGCAGGAGCATCTTGCACGCCGGGGACACCGCCCCTTTCCCAGAGAAGGAAGAAGTTCTGGGGAGCCATGAGCCTGTTAACCCCTGCCCCGCGGGAGGCGTAGCGAGTGGAAGGGACCAGGCGGGCGGCCACGCCGCCCCGCCGCAGGTCCCGAGCGAGCGAAGCCGACGGCTCTGCGACCCCCGCTCGCGGCGCGCGAAGTCTCCCGAACGAAGTGAGGGAGCAGGCGCGCGACGCGGGAGGCGTAGCGAGAGGAAGGGACCAGGCGGGCGGCCACGCCGCCCCGCCGCAGGTCCCGAGCGAGCGAAGCCGACGTGCTACGCCATGGCCGCGACCGGCTCGGCCTCCCGCCCGAAGAAGTCCTCGACCGCGGAGCGAAAGTCCTCCGGCGTCTGAAGCTGCGAGATCCGGATCCGCAGCGCGCGGCCGTCGGGCAGACCGTGCGTGTACCAGCCGGTCATCGTCCGAAGCTTGTGCAGCGCCTCGCGGGAGTCGAAGGCCAGCCGCTCGATCTGGCCGAAGTGGGAGAGCATCAGGTCCCGCCTCTCGGAAAGCGTTGCTTCGCGGGGCGGGCGGCCGTGGAGAAGGTCCGCGATCTGACGGAAGATCCAGGGATTCTTCATCGTGGCGCGCCCGCACATGACGGCGTCGCACCGCGTCTTCGAGAACATGGCCAGCGCGTCCTCGGCGGTCTCGATGTCCCCGTTTCCGACCACCGGGATCGAGAGCGTGGCCTTCAACTCCGCGATTCGGTCCCAGTCGGCCCGCCCCGTGTACATCTGCCGGGCCGTGCGTCCGTGCATCGCGACCGCGGCGGCGCCCTCCCCTTCGCAGATGCGGCCGAGCTCCAGGAAGTTCCTGCGCGAATCGTCTAGGCCCAGCCGGAACTTGACCGTCAGGGGGATGGAGAGGCGGCTCCGGACCCTTCGGACGATCGCCCTCGCGAGCTCCGGGTCTCCCATCAGCGCCGCCCCGGCGCAGCCCTTCAGCACCTTGTTGGCGGGGCATCCCATGTTGATGTCGCAGACGTCAGGCCCGAGCTCTTCGACGATGTCCGCGGCGGCCGCCATGCGTTCCGGGTCCGAGCCGTAGATCTGGATCGAGAGAGGGCGCTCCTCCTCCGAGAAGAGCATCTTGCGTATCTGGCGCGCGTTGCCGCGGCTGATGGCCTCCGACGAGATGAACTCCATCGTAACGAGTCCAACGCCGCCGATCGAGCGGAGCATCAGGCGGTAGGCGTGGTCCGTGATCCCCGCCATTGGGGCGAGGATCAAAGGGGGGTCAATCGGGACCGAGCCGAACCTGAGCATCAGATTTGCAATTCTAAGCTCGGCGGGCCAGGCGGCGGGATTCGGGACCGGTGAAAAACGGTTCCACTCGAAGGTAAGATCCCGCCGGCCAGGGAGCTCGGGGGACCGCAGAGTCGCCTGGAAGAATTGGAGCCTGGAGGTCAGCGATGCCGAGGGTGGGCGCCATTCCCGGTCCCGAATCTTCAATTCCCGACACCGGTCCCTGGATCCGGAGCCGGAAGTTCGATCTTCTCTTTCTGACGGCCTCCGGGGTCCTCGTGTTTCTCCCCTACCTGTCCTACGGGGCACTCCAGCGGCTGGGCGCCTCGACCGCCACCGCGGGTCTGATCGTGGGGCTCGCCGTGACGCTCTTAGTCGGCGGTCCCCACATGTACTCGACCTACCTGCGCACCGCGCTCGACCCCACGTTCCGACAGAGGTACGGCTGGCTCGTCTACGCGCCGCTCGTCGTCATCCCGACCCTCGTCGTCATCGGCTCCTTCTACGCCTTCTTGCTCCTGCTGACCGGCTTCTTCTTCTGGGCTTCCGTGCACGTGACGCACCAGGCCCAATACATCTCGGAGACCTACCGCCGCAAGGTGACGCCGCGTGTCACCGCGCTCGACCGCTTTCTCGACGGGGCGGTGATCCTCGGCGCGCTCTACACGGTCGCGATGTACAAGTTCGTGACGGGGCGTTTCACCATGGGATCGAGCACGCTGATCTTCCCGGAATTCGCCAAGCACCTCTGGGTCGCGCAGGCCTTCACTGCCGGATTCGCGGCGCTCTTCCTCTACTACGTCGCGCGCACGGTCGGCGAAATCCGCCGCGGAGAGGCGAGCTGGCCGCGGCTCCTCTTCATGGCGGCGACCGTCGCCCTGGCGTTCGTCATCCCTCTCTTCGACAACCTAGACGTGGCCTTCCAGGGCTTCAATACCTGGCATTCGCTCCAGTACCTGGCCCTGACCTGGTTCATCCTGACGCGGCAGGCGGACCGCGGCGAGATCGGGAGCGGGTTCGTGCGCAGACTGGCCGGGGTCTCGAAGACGAAGACCTTCTACGCCGCGATGGTCGGCGCGACGGTCCTCTCAGGCCTGGTGTACGTCGTGCTCTGGAGGGGATTCGGCATGGCCCAGGATCGAGCCTATTACGTGGTCGTTCTCTCCTTCCTGCTCGTCCACTATTTCTACGATCACATCCTCTTCCGCACCTTCGAGCCGTTGAACACCTCTCAGTATTCAGCCATCAGCTATCAGACGGGCTCTTCCTCTCCCGGGTCTTGAGCTGATGGCCAACAGTTGACAGCTGACAGCTACTTTCCCAGTTCCGCGTAGGACTTGACCGCGGTGTATCCCTTCGGCTTCTCGAACAGCTTCTCGGGAGCGCCGATCCGCACGTCGAGCAGTTGCGTGTCGGTTGCGACGTGAAACAGGCCGTCTGGACCCATGCGTTCGTGCTCGAGTCGCACGGGCAAACGCTCAAGGTCGCGCGCGGCCCAGACCGTGACCCGTTCCCCCGAGGGAAGACCCATCTGGTATCGGTCGCACGCGTGGATTCCGTGGACGCCGTCGCCGATCTGCCGGATTGCCCCGCCGAAGCGCTGCGCGTAGGCAGCCGGGTCGAAGCGCGGCTCGAGCGGGTAGCCTGGGACGAGCTCGTCGCCTCCAGACCACGGCTCTTCGAAGATCCTGCGGGTCGAAGGACGGTACTGCCAGATCTTCCCGAGGTCGGGACGAAGAACTTTCACGAGCGGCGAGGCGTCGAAGGTTCCTTCGACGCGCCTCTTCTCGTCGCGCACCGCGATCTGGTATCGCTCTCCCGAAGAGAAGACGAGAAGAGCCCGATACCCGTCCCGCGAAACGGTCTGAAGACCGCCGCAGGAAACGGCCAGGAGCATAACCCCCGCGGCCGGGCGGAGCGCCTGCCGAGATCGTTGCCTCACTCGACTCTCGCGAGAGTGCGGTCGAAGTGCTCGATCGTGACGGCGAGCGCTTCCTCGAGGGCCGGCGTGACGCCCTCGAACGGATGGACCGCGCCGAACGTGTGGCCGGCCTCCGGGATCTCGTGGAAGGAGCCTTCTCCTCCCGCGGCGGCGGCGAGACGACGGCCTGAGGCGGGTGAGACCGTCTCGTCCGCCGCGGCGACGACACAGAGGAGCGGATGCGTGAGCCGTCCGGCGTTGACCAGAGGATCCAAGTGGTCCCGGTTCTTCTCGGCGTCGTCTAAGAGCGTCGTTCCGACGTGAAAGATCTGCCGGGTCCTCGCATTGACGACCTCCCAGGATCCGGTCTCTCGCCAGCGGAGCCGCGTGTCTTTGTCCCACCACAGGATCGATGAAACGGGATTCCAGAGCACCACAGAATCGACCGCGACCTCGCCCGCGGCCGCTACGGCGAGGGCCGAGACCGCGCCCCGGCTGTGCGCGAGAAACCCGATGCGGGTCGGGTCCAGGCTCTCGGAGCCCGGAAGGTCCCCTCGCCTCAGGCCGGAGAGGACTTCGCGCAGGTCCTCGACTTCGCGCGTATAGGTGCCGCTCTCGAAGAGGTCCTTCTCGGAGAAGGTCTCGAGATCGCCGCCGATGCCCGAGTGAGAGAAATTGAACCGGACGACGCCGTAACGGACGCCCAGACGGCGAGCCGTCTCCGGCCAGAACCCCCAGTCCTTGAATCCCTTGAAGCCGTGGAGGCATACAACGACGGGCGACGCAAGGCGCGCGGGCGAGTGGACGTTTCCCCGGATCGCGAGCCCTTCGCTCGTCTCGAAAGAAAAGGAGGCCTCCGCCACGCCATGAACTCTACCGCCTCGGCGTTGCGGCCTCCCGCCTCTCCCCTCCCGACTCCTACTCCTGGCCCGATCCATAATCCTCGCCGCAATGACCTGGTGGGAATCGTGGTTCGGAGAGGAGTACCTCGAGCTCTACCCGCACCGCGACCTCGCCTCGGCGCGCCGGGAGGTCGCCTTTGCCTTGGCCCGGCTGGATCCGGATCCGATGCCGCTGCTGGACCTGTGCTGCGGCCCGGGACGCCACTCGCTCCGCTTCCTGGAGAAGGGGCTTTCCCCGGTCGGCCTCGACTACTCCGCGCCTCTCCTGGAGCTTGCCCGCGCGCGCGAAGAGGCCCTGCGCCTGGTGCGCGGGGACATGCGCGCGCTTCCCTTCGCCGGCGGGACCTTCCGCTCGATTGTCAACTTCTTCACGAGTTTCGGGTATTTTCTGCGTGAGACAGACAACGTGGCGGTCGTGACGGAGATCGAACGGGCGCTCGAGCCCGGCGGGAGGTTCCTCTGCGACACCTTCGGGCGCGATTACGTCTTGGCGCGCCTGGTGCCGGAAGAGAGCCGCTCGACGGGCGAGCGGGAGTATCGCATCCGGCGCTGGTGGAACAGAGACACGCGCCGCCTCGAGAAGGAGATCGAGGTGCGGCGCGGCGGCTCGACCGAGATCTTCCGCGAGAGCGTCCGGGCCTACGACGTCGAAGAGCTGGCCGCGATGTTCGCCGGAGCCGGTCTCGTCATCGAGGAAACCTGGGGAGACTTCGACGGCGCTCCGGCGGGCAGTCACGCGCCGCGCCTGATCGTTCTCGCGAAGAAGCCATGTTGACGGGGCGGATTCCCTTCGACCGTTATCCCGGTCTCTCCCCCCTCTTTCTCGACTTCCTCCGCGGACTTCCCGAGTTCTACCCCGACGCGCCGTCGCTGGAGGCCGCGGCCGCCCGAGGTCGCCAGATGCTCGGCCGCCCCGCGCGGATCCCGGCCGAAGCCTTCCGTGCCCGGCTTCCGGAGGCCCGGGGAATGGCGGAGGATCTCGCCGCCGGGCGCGCCGTCGCGGTCCTCGCTGGCCACCAGATCGGCCTCTTCACCGGACCGCTCTTCACGATCACCAAGGCGTTGGACGCGATCCGCGTCGCGCGCGAGCTCCGCGAGCGTGGCGTGCCGGCCGTGCCGGTCTTCTGGGCTCTGACAGACGACCATGACTTGGACGAGATCGCCCGGACGGCGAGGCCCGACAAGGAAGAGGTCCAGATCCTCGTCCTCGAAGGAGCGGACCGCGCCAACCGGAAGCCGGTGGGAGGCCTGCCGCTTCCGGAGAAGACGCGGGACATCCTCGAGGCCTTCCGCGGCGACGCGAGGGGGCCCGAAGGCGAGGAAGTCCTGGAAGCGTTCGCCCGCCGTTATTCGCCGGGGACCTCTTACGGCGAGGCGTTCATCGAGACTCTCTTCGATCTCGTCGGAGGAGAGCCGCTGCTCGTCTTGGATCCCGCCTCGGAGGCTCTGCGGCGGCAGGCCGCCGAGTTCTTCCTCTCCGCCGCCCGCAGTCGCGACGCGGTTCTCGGGGCGTGGCGCGCCGTCGCCGAGCGTCTCGAGCGAGCGGGGAAGCCGGTGCCCGTGCCGTTCCGCGAGGGCGTCTTTCCCTTCTTCACAGTCGAGAAGGGGGAGCGTCACCGCGTCGCAAGCGCCGAGGCGGCGGCGGAGTCCGTCTCCCGGGGCACGGCCTGGATTTCGACCGACGTCCTGACACGGCCGGTCTTCAAATCCCATCTCCTGCCCGTCGCCGCGAGCGTCCTGGGCGCGGCCGAGATTGCGTATCACGCCCACTCGCTCGCGCTTTTTCCCGAATTCCATCTGCCGCCGCCGGTCCTGCTTCCCCGCTCTCACCTCCTCCTCCTCGGCCCTTCCGAGCGCCGCATCGCGGAAGCCCTCGGGATCGCGCCGGAGAATCTGCTGCAGCCGCTGCCGCCGGCAGCGCCCCCCGCCATTCCGGAGCTCGACTTGCTGGCGGGCATCGCATCCGGAGCCGAAACGAGCCTGTCGTCGCTCGAGCCCCGCCTGCGGGAACTCGACGCGACCCTTTCCGGCGCGCTCGAGACGGCGCGCCGGAAGATCGCCTACCAGTTCGACCAGTTGGGCGAGCGCATCCGGAAGGCGGTCGAGCGCAAGGACGAGACTAAGACGAAGAGGCGGCGGCGCCTGCAGACGATGCTCCTGCCGAATGGAACTCCCGCCGAACGGCTCTATCCGCCGCTCGTGCCGCTGCTCGCCTACGGCCGGGAGGCCCTCGCCGCCATCCGCGAGGGCGCGACGGGCTCGACGTCGGGGGCGGAGATCGTCAACATGGGCGCGGACCGGCCGGCGGAGACCGAGAGGGTCCATGCCGGTTGACGTGCTGGCCGTCGCCGCGCACGCCGACGACGTCGAGCTCGGCTGCGCGGGGACGCTCGTGCGGCTGGCGGCGCGGGGACGCCGCTTCGGGATCGTGGATTTGACGCGCGGCGAGATGGGAACCCGCGGCGATGCGGGCACGCGCGAGCGCGAGAGCCGGCGCGCGGCTGAAGTCCTGGGGGCACAGTTCCGCGAGATCCTCGATTTCGGCGACGGCGGCTTGCGGAAGACCCGCGAGAACGAGCTGACTCTCGTCGACCTGATCCGCCGCGAGAGGCCGCGCCTTCTCCTGACGTCCTATCCCGACGACCGGCATCCGGACCACCGGCGCGCGGGGGAGCTGGTGACCGACGCCGCCTATTACGCCGGACTGCGCCGGATCGAGACATCCCATCCGGCGCACCGGCCCCAGCAGACGATCTACTTCTCGACGGCGTATGTTCATGCGCCGACCTTCGTCGTGGACGTCACCGCGGCGATGGAGAAGCGTCTAGCCTCGATCCGCTGCTACACGAGCCAATTCCACGACCCGAAGTCGCGGGAGCCGGAAACGATCCTGTCGCAGGAGACCTTTCTCGCCGCCATCGAAGCGCGAGCCCGGCATTTCGGCTTCTTGATCGGGGTCGAGTTTGGCGAGGGCTTCTTCTCCAAACGCCCACCGAGGATCGACGATCCGATCACGGCCTTCGAAGGCTTCGAGCCAGGATTCTAGGCCGAGGTCATAGTCGATAGTCCATAGTCAAGAGTTGAGAATGATGGCTATCCGAAAACCATTGGCTATCGACTATCAACTATCGACTTCTTGCGCGAGACGCGCGTGAAGATCGGCATCACCTGCTATCCCACCTTCGGAGGGAGCGGCGTCGTGGCGACGGAGCTGGGTATCGCGCTCGCCAAGGGTGGCGACGAGGTCCACTTCATTTCCTATGCGCTCCCATCCCGACTGGGGCTCCCGAGGCCACGCGTCTTCTTCCACGAAGTCGTTGCGCCGACCTATCCCCTCTTCGTCTCGCCGCCTTACACGCTCGCCCTGGCCACCAAGATGGCGGAAGTCGCCGCGCACGCCCGGCTCGATCTCCTCCACGTCCACTACGCGCTGCCCCACGCCATCTCGGCGATCCTGGCGCGGGAGATGAGCGTCGGAAACGGCGT
>JBKPBH010000105.1:0-3718 GCA_046726795.1 Acidobacteriota bacterium | reverse complement strand
GGCCGCGGAAGAACGCCGCAACCGGGTCTCCATCGAAGGGACCCGCGGCTCGATCCGGCTCGATGGCCGGATTCTCGAGCTCTTCGCTTCCGGCTCTTCCGGGCCCTCCGAGCGCCGCGAGTTTCCGCAATCGCTCTCGTACGGCTCGCACCATCCAGACTGGTTCGGCGGCGCGGCTACGGATTTCCTCTCCGAGATCGAAACCCCGGCGCGCCGGGGCGCGTTGCTCGAGGAGGCCTCGCTGTGCCTGCAGTTGACCGCGCTCGCGCGGGAGTCGAGCCGTGCCGGCGGAGAACCGCTTCCCCTCTTGCGGAAGGAGCCGCCGGCGGCGCGCGCGCGCCGGAGGAGCCTCGCGACATGAGCGAAAGAGGAGCCGCCGCGACTCTCTGGATCGCCCGGGGATCCGGACGGGTGGATCCGAAGACGCCGCTCCTGGGACTCCCGCTCCTCTCTCGCGCGGTGCTCGCCGGCGAGCGGGCCGGGTTCTCCCGCATCCTCGTCGAGGAACCCTCCGGAGAGAGCCTCTCCGGCCTCCTCGCCGGGACCCGCGCCGAGATCCTCCGCGAGGCGGACCCCTCGCCCCGCGTCCCGCCCGGGCGTCTCGTGGTCGTCTCGCAAAGCGTCCTGGCGAAGCCGCGGTGGTTGAAGGAGTTGCGCCAGATGCCCGCGGAAGCCGGACGGTTGGAGCTCGACCCGGGTTGCGCTGCGGTCCTGGATACGGAGGAGCCGGAGGCGATCGTCGAGATGCTGCGCGGCCGCGGGGGAGACGACTCCTTCGAGACTCTCGCCCGCCGCTTTCCCTCGCCCGGACTCCTGTCCAGCCGCGACCGCCTCGACATCGCGGGCCCGCAGGACCTTCGCCGCGCGCGCGACTGGCTCCTGTCCAGGCTCGTGAAGGACACGGAGGGCTTCATGTCGCGGCACGTCGAGAGGCGGATCTCGCTCGCCATCAGCCGCCGGCTCGCGGGAACGCGGATGACTCCGAACGCGATGACGCTCGTGAGCGTGGCGGTCGGGCTCGCCGGCGCGGCCCTCTTCCTCTCCCCCGGACCCAGGGCGCCTCTGGCCGGCGCCCTTCTCGTGCTCTTTCATTCGATCCTGGACGGATGCGACGGGGAGCTCGCGCGGCTGAAGTTCCAGGAATCGCGCCTGGGCGGCGTCCTGGACTTCTGGGGGGATAACGTCGTCCACTCGGCGCTCTTCGCCGCTATTGCGGTCTCCTGGTCTCGGGCGTCCGGAGAAGGCTGGCCCCTCCTCCTGGGTGCGGCTGCCGTCCTCGGCACGATCTTGTCGGCCGCGTTCGTCTACCGGCACACGATGGCGGGAGTGTCAGAGGGGCCGCTCTTCACGTCCGTCTCGCGCTCCCCGGGCTCCCCTTTCGCGAGGCTGGCCGACGCGCTCGCCCGCAGGGACTTTCTGTACCTCCTCGTCGTCCTCTCCGCCTTCGGAAAGGAGCGCTGGTTCCTGGCGCTCGCGGCCGTTGGATCGCCTGTCTATTTCCTGCTGCTCGTCGCGCTGGCTCGCGCGGGACGCCGGGAGCCTCTGCCGGCGGCGCAGGTCGCCGTCGGAGTCGATAATCTTGAGAACTAGGAGCCGCTCATGAGCGATCGCACGTCGTACTACCCGGAGCTCGCCAAGGACATCGCCCCGCCCGCGGGCAGGCTCGGAGTCCTCCTGCCCGGCCTCGGAGCGGTCTCGACCACTCTCATCGCGGGCATTCACTTGATCGGGAAGGGCCTCGCGCGTCCCTTCGGCTCGATTACGCAGATGCAGAAGATCCGCCTGGGCAAGCGCACCAATCCCCGCTTCGTCCCGATCAAGGAGCTCGTACCGCTGGCCGAGCCAGGGGACCTCGTCTTCGGCGCCTGGGACATCTTTCCGGACAACGCCTACGAGGCGGCGCGGGCGGCCGGCGTGCTTCCGCAGGAGATGCTCGAGAACGTTCGCTCAGAGCTGGAGGCGGTCGCGCCCTGGCCCGGCGTCTTCGACCGTTCCTACGTCCGGAACCTCGACGGCAAGCATGTCAAGTCGGCTCCGACGAAGAGGCACCTGGCCGAAGCCCTGATGCGGGACATCGAGGATTTCCGTTCCGCCCACCGCCTCGAGCGCGCCGTGGCCGTCTGGTGCGCCTCGACCGAGACCTTTCTCGAGGCGGGTCCGACGCACCAGACGCTCGCCGCCTTCGAAAAGGGGCTCGAGAAGAATGCCCCCGAGATCTCCCCTTCCATGATCTACGCCTACGCGGCCATCTCCTCCGGCGTGCCTTTCGCCAACGGGGCTCCCAATCTCTGCGTGGACATTCCGGCCCTCTCGGAGCTGGCGAAGGTCAAGGGGATCCCCATCGCCGGCAAGGATTTCAAGACCGGACAGACTCTCATGAAGACGATCATCGCGCCGGGACTGAAGGCGAGGATGCTGGGACTCCAGGGGTGGTTCTCGACCAACATTCTGGGCAACCGCGACGGCGAGGTCCTGGACGATCCGGGCTCCTTCCGCACCAAGGAGCTCTCCAAGGCCTCGGTCTTAGACGCCATCCTCCAGCCCGAGATCTACCGGGAGCTGTACGGCGATTACTTCCACAAGATCCGCATTGAGTACTACCCGCCGCGCGGCGACGCGAAGGAGGGATGGGACAACATCGACATCTTCGGCTGGCTCGGCCAGCCGATGCAGATCAAGGTCAACTTCCTCTGCCGTGACTCGATCCTGGCGGCTCCCGTGGTCCTCGACCTAACGCTCTTCCTCGATCTGGCGCGGCGGGCCGGTCTCTCCGGGATTCAGGAGTGGCTCTCCTTCTACTTCAAGTCTCCGATGTCGCGGCCGGACCTGAAGCCCGAGCACGATCTCTTCATCCAGCACCTGAAACTTGGAAACACCCTGCGCATCCTGGTGGGCGAAGAGGTCCTCGACCACTCCGGCCTCGACTATTACGAGGGGGAGGCGGAGGTCGGCCGGGAGATTCGGGCTCTTCGGCGTTCCGGCAACGAATGAGGTCATGAAAGAGGACTCGAGGTTCCGTGTGCCGTGGCGCTGGGCTGTAGGCACGGCTGCCGTTCTGGCCGTCGTGCTGGCGATCGTGGCGTTCCGCGGGCCGGCGGGTGTCCCCGTCGCGACCGCGCAGGCCGTCCGGAAGAACCTGGTCGTCCCGATTCTGTCCGACGGCAGCCTCGAGCCGCCGCCGGGGGGCGAGCTACGGGCGCCGGAGGCGGCGACGGTCGCGGCGATCCCGGCGCGGGAAGGGCAGCACGTCGTGAAAGGAGTGCCTCTGGTGGTCCTCGAGAGCCCCGAGCTGACGCAGGCCGCCCTGGCCGCCCGCTCGACGGCCGCGCAGCTCTCCGAGGAGAAGGTCCGGGCGGCCGGAGATCTCGACCAGGCCAGGCGTGAGGCCGCGCACGCGAAGGAGGTGTTCGAAGCGGACGCTCGCCTCGTGAAGGAGTCCGCCATCCCCCGCGCGACGCTCGAGGCGGACGAGCTCGCCTACCGTCACTCAGTCGAGCGCCTGCGAGCGGCGCAGGCCCGTTTCGAATCGCTCGCGGCCACACCCGCGGGGGTCTCCCGATTCGAGCTCGCCCGCGCCTCGGCCCGCGAGCTCGATCGTCGCGTCGCCGCTCTCACGGTGCGCGCTCCCGCCGAAGGCATCGTCTACGGCCTTCCGCGAAAGACGGGCGTGACCGTCGGCGCCGGCGAGCTCGTCGCGAGCGTGGCGGACCCCGAGCAC
>JBKPBH010000104.1:0-11031 GCA_046726795.1 Acidobacteriota bacterium | reverse complement strand
CCCGTTCGATGACCCGCTGCCACCTGATGGTCGCCTCCAGTGTTCTCGAAGACTTCGCCGGTATCGAGCATGCGCAAGAGTCGCCCGACGCCGTTGTGGTCGGGGACATCGGCGAGGGGTTCAGCTACTCGAGAATGAACCAGGCGTTTCGTCTCCTGCTCGGAGGCGCGTCCTTCGTCACGCTCGCTCGAAACCGCTACTACCGCGCCGCGGACGGCCTGGTCCTGGACCAGGGACCCTTCGTCGCCGCTCTGGAATACGCCTCCGGCCGCGAGGCCATACTCGTCGGCAAGCCCTCGCCCGAGTTTTTTCGCCCGGCTCTCGACTTCCTCGGCGTCCCGGCACGAGCCGCGGCGATCGTCGGCGACGATCTCGAAGTGGATATCGGGGGCGGTCAGGCCCTGGGCCTCGCCGGCATCCTCGTCCGCACCGGAAAATTCCGGCAGGACGACCTCTCCCGCTCCTCCGTGCGCCCGGACGCCGTCATCGATTCTTTCGCCGGGATCGCGGACCTCTTCTGAGCGCCCGGCCGCCGTTGAAGCTCCTCCGGGCGGCGGCCAGGGCGGCGCGAACGCGGCGCGGCGCGGTGCCGCCCGGGAGATCGCGGCGGGCGACGGAAGATTCGGGAGTCAGACGGCGAAGGAAAGGACGAAGCTCGGGCGCCTCGCGAGAGGCCACTTCGCGCAGGTCGCGGTCGGATTCGATCGCCTTGCGGGTCCAGCGGGCGACCCGCTCGTGGGCTTTGCGGAACGGGACGCCGCGGCGGACGAGTTCCTCGGCGACATCGGTCGCGAGCGAGGAAGGATCGAGGGCGGGCCGCTCGGCGGCGGGGCGCAGCGTCAGGCCGCCGACCACCTCCGTCATAGCTGCCAGACACGCCTCCAGCGTGTCGGCGGTGTCGAAGAGGGCCTCCTGGGTCTCCTGGAGGTCGCGGTTGTAGGACAGGGGTAGGCCCTTCAAAGCGAGCAGCGTCCCGGTCAGGTGCCCGGCCACCCGCCCCGTCTTGCCGCGCACGAGCTCCAGGGCGTCCGGGTTCTTCTTCTGCGGCATCATGGACGACCCGGTCGTCGCGGCCTCGGAGAGAGTCAAGAGCCGGTATTCCTCCCCCGTCCAGAGGATCAGGTCCTCGGCCAGGCGCGAGAGATGGACCATGGCGAGGGCAGCGGCGGCTTCGAACTCCACGACGAAGTCCCGATCGGAGACGGCGTCGAGGCTGTTGGCCGTGATATCGGGTAGACCGAGCTCCCGCGCGACTCCGGCGCGGTCGAGCGGCAGAGTCGTCCCGGCGCAGGCGCCGGAGCCCAGCGGCGAGGCGGCGGCGCGGCCTCGGCAGTCCGCCAGGCGCGCGATGTCCCTCAGCAGCATCTCGGCGTAGGCATGGAAGGCGTGCGCGAGGAGGACCGGCTGCGCCGCGCGCATGTGAGTCCGCGCGGCCACGACGGCGCCCGCGCGCAGGGCCTCCTCCGCCCGGTCGAGAAGGGCGAAGCCGAGCCTGCGCAGCCCGTCCCCGGCGCGGGCAATCGCGTCCAGAGCCCAGAGGCGCAGGTCCAGGGCCACCTGGTCGTTGCGCGAGCGCCCGGCGTGGATGCGCCGCCCGGCCTCGCCGGCCAGCGCGATCAGGCGCCGCTCGACGTTCAAATGGATGTCCTCGTCCGCGTCTTCGAACCGGAAGCGGCCCTGGCCGATCTCCCGCTCGATCACTTTCAGCCCCTTCTCGATTCGCGAGAGAGCGCTCTTCGACAGCAGGCCCGCCCGATGGAGCCCCCTGGCGTGCGCCCGCGTGCCGGCGATGTCCTGCGACGCGAGCCGCCGGTCGAAGGGATGCGAGACCGACAGCTTCGAGAGAGCGCGGCCGGGCTCGCTCGCGTAGCCGCCTCCCCAGAGAGGTCGCGCCTTTCTCTTGCGCTTCACGAGAAATACGCCGCGATCGTCCGGCGGTACACGCCGGGCGCCGCGAGCAGGGACGCGACCGAGATCGACTCGTCCGCGCGATGAGACTCCTCCGGCTTGCCGGGCCCGAAGACGATCGCCGGCTTGCCCTTCAGATGCGCCAGATCGCTCACGCTCGCAAAGCCCGTAGCCCGGCTTCCGGACACCGCCGAGAGCGCCGCCCGAGCGACGCGGGAGTCCGGATCTCCGGCCACCGGCTTCAATCGCGCGGAGAGAACTTCGACCTCGGAGGAGACCGCCCGGCGGATCGCCGCGATCATCGTATCGTTGTCGAAAACGCCGATGGTCCTGGCGTCCACCGTCAGCTCGCAGCGGTCCGGCACCACGTTCGACCGAACGCCTCCCTCGACCATCGTGACCGCGGCGGTCGGCCGGCCCAGATACGGGTCCTCAGCGCCGAAGGCGAGCGCCTCGATCGCAAGGGTGTCCTTGGCCGCGCGGACGATCGCGTTCTCGGCCAGTTGGGGACGGGCAGCGTGCCCCGCGCGGCCGCGCGCGACGAGCTTCAGCTTCACCAGCCCCTTCTGAGCGACGGCCACGGCGAAGTCGTTGGGCTCGCCGACGATCGCGGCGTCGAACGCGAGCTCTTCGATGAGCTTCTCCATCCCCTCGCCGCCCGTCTCCTCGTCGCAGGTCGCGGCGAAGAGGAGACTGCCCGGCCGCGGAAGCGGCGCCGACAGAAATGCCTCGAGCAGGGACGCCACGGAGGCTTTCGCGTCGTTGGCGCCGAGACCGATGAGACGCTCCCCTTCGAGGCGCGGAGTCCAGGGATCGCCGCTCCACCCTTCGACGGCCGGGATTGTGTCGAGGTGAGAGTTCAGAAGGAGACACGGCCTTCCCTCGCCGCGCCGCGCGAGCACATTGCGGCCGGAGCGAACGGCGCGGACACCCGCTTCCTCGCAGATCTCCGCGATCCGGTCGGCGAGGCGCCCTTCCTCGCCCGAGACGCTCCGGATCGCGACGAATTCCGCCAGGCGCTCGACGATCCCGGCGGCGCGGGCCGCCGCGCCCGGGGTCACCCGCCGACCACCATCGTGCCGCTCCCCCGATCGCCGAAGATCTCCGAGAGCAGGGCGTTTCTCTGGTTCCCGTTGACGATGTGAACCGCGCGCACGCCGGCCTCGGCCACGCGCGAGATCTCCTGGAGCTTCGCGACCATCCCGCCCGTGACGGCGGAGCTGCGGGCGAGCTTGCGCGCCTCGGCTGCCGTCAGGCGCGAGACCAGGCTCTCCGGATCGCCCGGCCTGGCGAGGACGCCCGGCACGTCGGAGAGGAGGATCAGCTTCTCGGCGGCGAGCTCGACCGCGAGCGCGGAAGCGATCGCGTCGGCGTTGACGTTGAAGACCCTCCCCTTCTCGTCCGCCGCCAGCGGCGAGACGACTGGGAGATAGCCGGCGTCGAGAAGCGTCGTCAAGAGACGCGGATCCACGTCCACGACGTCTCCGACGTTGCCGAAGTCCACGAGCTCTCGCTTGCCCGTCTCGCGGTTGACCATCCTCTTCTTCGAGCGCCGACGGGCGAGCACGACGTTCCCGTCGATGCCGGAGACGCCGACCGCGTGCACGCCGTGCGCGCGCAGAGCCGAGAGAATCTCGACCGAGATCTTGCCGGCGAAGACCATCTTGACGACCTCGAGCGTGTCGTCGTCCGTGACGCGCCGGCCGTTGACGAGCCGGGTCTCGAGCCCCAGCCGCTCCGCGAGCTGCGTGGCCTGCGCCCCTCCGCCATGGACCGCCGTCACTCGGATCCCGACCTGGTGGAGGAGGGCGATCTCCTCGGCGAGCGAGTTCAAGTTGCCGGGGTCCTCCGTCACCTTGCCGGACACCTTGACGACGAACGTCTTGCCCTTGAACCGCCGGATGTAGGGGAGCGCCTCTCGCAGGATCTCCGCGTTGATGTCGGCCCGGGGCAATTCGACTTTCTTCGTTGCCATCGGCCAGCTCTAGCTCTCAGCTCTCATCACAAGTCACAGATTCTCTTTCGCCAGCCATTCCAGGATCGCCTGCTGGGCATAGAGGCGGTTCTCCGCCTCGTCGAGCACGGCCGAACGGGGCCCATCGAGGACCGCGTCGTCGACCACCACGTTGCGCCGCACGGGGAGGCAGTGCATGAAGAAGGCGTTCCGGCCGCGCGCCATCCGGGCCTCCGTCACGCGCCAGTCCTTCAGCCTCGAGCGGCGTGCCGCCTCGGCCTCCGGTTGGCCGTAGTCCGCGAGCGAGCCCCAGGACTTGGCATACACGGCCTCGACCCCCTCGTAGGCCTTCTCGAGGTCTTCGGTGACGGTCAGCGTTCCTCCCGCCCGGCGCGCGTTCTCTTCGGCCTCCCGGACGATCTCGGCGTCCAGGTCGTAGCCTTCCGGCCGGGCGAAGACGAGGTCGGCGCCCAGCCGCGAAGCCGCGAGAAGGAAGGAGTTCGGCACCGCCATAGGAAGGGCCTTCGGATGGTACGACCAGGTCAGGAGAACCCGGCGCCCTTTCGTCTGTCCGAGCCGTTGAAGGAGGGTCATCGCGTCCGCCATCGCCTGGCAGGGGTGGGAGAGCGTGGACTCGAGGTTCACGATCGGCACGCCCGAATGCTGGACGAAGCCGAGGAGGACGGGCTCCGCCCGGTCTTTCGCGTAGTCCTTTCCCTGGGGAAAGGATCGGACGCCCATCAGGTCGCAATAGCGCCCGAGCACCCCCGCGCCCTCCCGGACGTGCTCGGCCGCGCCGCCGTCCATGACGACCCCGTCCTGGTACTCCATGGCCCACGCGTCCCCGCCGACAGAGAGCGTGATCGGAACCCCGCCGAGCTTCGAGACCGCGACCTCCATCGAGACCCGCGTCCGAAGCGAGGGGTTGAAGAAGACCAGTCCGACGTGGAGACCGGACAGCCCCTGGCTCGACGCCCCGCCGCGGAACTCCTCGGCGCGCGCGAGCAGCGTCTCGAAGCGCTCCCGCGTCAAACCCTGCGTCGTCAGGAAATGTCTCAAAGAACCTGCCCCATCGCCTCGAGGAAACGATCGATCTCCTCGGCCGTCAGGACGAGGGGCGGCAGGAGCCGCAACACATCGGGCTGATCGCTTCCGCCGACGAGAAATCCGCGCGCCATCAGAGCTTCGCGCACCGGCTTGCCCGGCCGGTCGAGCGCGACACCGAGCAGGAAACCTTCGCCGCGGATTTCCTGGACACCGGCGAGCGCCGACAACCCCGTCCTCAGACGCTGGGAGCCCGCGCGGACGTTCTCGAGAAGGTGTTCCTCTTCGATGACGCGGACGGTCGCCTCCGCTGCGGCGCAAGCGAGCGGCCCGCCCCCGAACGTCGTGCCGTACTCCTCCGGCTGGACCAGGGCCGCGATCTCTTCGGAGACGAGCACCGCCCCCATCGGAAAGCCGCTGGCGATCCCCTTGGCGAGCGAGACGAGATCCGGCACGACCCCGTGCCGGCCGGCGAAGAAGAAGGTCCCCGTGCGTCCGAAGCCGGTCTGCACCTCGTCGTAGATCAACTTCGCTCCGAGCTCGTCGCAGAGCCGGCGCAGGCCCTGAAAATAAGACGCCGGCGCCGTCACGACGCCGGCCAGACTCTGGATCGGCTCGATTAAGACCGCGGCGATTCTCTGGTCGAGAGCGGCCTCGACGGCCGCGAGGTCGCCGAACGGCACGAGGCGGTGCCCCGGCACGTTGGGCTTTGAGAGCTCGCGGTACTTGGCGAGGCCGGCCGCCGAGATGGCGTCGGCGGTGCGGCCGTGGAACCCGCCGTGGAACGAGAGAATGTCGGTGCGCCCTGTCGCCCGGCGCGCCAGGCGCATGGCATTCTCGTTGGCCTCGGTCCCGGAGTTGACGAAAAAGACCTTCGACAGCGGCGCCGGCGCCCTCGCCGCGATGGCTTCCGCCGCCCGCGCCCGGGCGGAAAGGGCCACGACGTTCGAGTAGAAGAGGAGCTCGCCCGCCTGCTCGCGGAGGGCGCGCACGACCTCGGGATGGCAGTGTCCGGTCGCGGCGACCGCGTGGCCTCCGTAGAGATCGAGATAGCTCTTCCCGGAAGCGTCCCAGACGGTCGAGCCCCGGCCCCGGACGAGCTCGATCGGCCACCGGGTGTAGGTCGGCAGCTCCGCGGAGGAGATCGCGGCGGATCGGCTCAAGGGAAGACTCCCGTCATCTTCAAACCGGTCGGCTCGGGCAGGCCGAACATGATGTTCATGGCTTGGATCGCCTGGCCGGCCGCCCCCTTGACCAGGTTGTCGATCGCGATGAAGACGAGCGCGACCGAGTCCCGAACGGCGACGCCGATGTCGGCGAAGTTCGTGCCCTTGACCGCGGCGACGTCGGGTGAGCCCTCGACGAGCCGGATGAAGAACTCGTTGGCGTACGCCTCTTGGTAGACGTCCTTCAAGGCCGCGCTGTCCAACGGGCGCGCCAGAGGCACCGAGCAGGTCGCGAAGATCCCGCGCACCAGAGGCGCGGAGTGCGTCTGGAAGACGATCCTCCCGGCGGCGGGTTCTCCGATCGCCGAGAGGGATTCCTCGATCTCGGGCAGGTGCCGGTGCCCGTCGATCCCGTAGGCGAAGAACGCGGCCGCTCGGCGCGGGTGATGCGTCGTCGGCGACGGGACCACACCGGCGCCCGAGGAGCCGGTGATGGCGAAGACGGAGACCGGCGCGCCCTCTGCGACGAGGTTCTTCCGCCAGAGCGGCGCGAGCGCCAGGATCGCGGCCGTCGCGAAGCAGCCGGGGGAAGCCACCGCGCGCGAGGAAGCGATCTCGTCGCGGAAGAGCTCCGGCAGCCCATAGACCCACTCGTTGCGGCGCGCGAAGGCGGGGGGCGGAGGCCCATAGAACCTCTCGAACGAGGCCGGATCCTTCAACCGAAAGTCCGCCGAGAGGTCCACGACCGGGATCCCCGTGTCCAGCAGCGACGGCGCGATCTCGGAAGCGTAGCCGTTGGCCCCGGCCAGGAAGATCACTTCCGGCTCGTCGGTCCCGCGCGGCAGCTCGGACACGAACGAGAGGTCCGTCAGGCGCGAGAGGTGCGCATGGACGTTCGAGACGGGCTGTCCGGCCTGCGAGCGCGAGATGACCGCGACGGGCTCGGCCCGCGGGTGGTCGAGCAGGAGCCTCAGGAGCTCGCCGCCGGCGTACCCGCTCGCGCCGAAGATCGCCGCCTTGATGTCCGGGGTCACTTGCGGATCTCCTCGTAGACGATGCCAAAGAGGGTCCGGCCCTCCGTCATCGCGTTGGCGGCCGGCAGCTTCATCTCCTGGCTGATGTATTCCGTGCCGGTCTGGTTGTCGGTCACCGGCCCGGACACGACGGTGATCGGGATCTTCCACGCCTCCATCAACTTCTGGGCGCCCCATGCGGCCACGAGGTCGTTGGCGCACATGACAACGGCCTTCGTCGCGCGGACGAGGTCGGGATGGGAGAAGAAGGTTCCGACCCGGTAGTCGCCGAGGATGCCGTCGCCCAGCTCGACGACGATGACGTCCGGGTTCTTCGCCGCGAGCTCGGCCAGGATCGCCCGGGCGTAGGGGGCCAGGTCGCGGACGTGCGCCGTGGAGGGGAGGCCGCAGTCGAGGAACGACAGCGTCGCGAAGGCGCCGTGGTCCTCCATGTCGAGCGTGTCCTTCAGGCATGCCACGCCCGAGAGCTTCGCCGCGGCGACCCGGTGGCCCGCCTGGGCGAAGCGTTTGACGATCTCGGAGGCGGCGGCCGTCTTCCCGGCGCTCATGCACGTGCCGGCGACGACGACGAGCGGCGGGCCGTCGGGCAGGACGTCGCGAGGCGGAAGCGCGTTCTGAGAGATGTTGGCCGGCTTGCCGTTCAGGACGACCGCGCCCAGAACTTCCGTCTCGAGCGGCGAGCCGACGTCGGGGTTCCGGCCGACGCAGAGGCCGAGGACTCCGCCGAGGTTCAGGACGTGGATCTTGTCGCCGACGTGGACGGATTCCGGCACGACGCCGACGAAACCCTTCAGGGCCCGGCGGAAGCCGAGCGTCCCCGCGATGACGTCGCCGCGATTGATCTTGGCCATGCGCCCGGAGACGAGCTCCAACCTGTCGTACACGCTCTTTTCCATCAGGGCGCGGACGGCGAGTACGTTGCCCTCTTTCGCCTCGACGTGCGGAGAGAGCTCCACCTCCCGGGGCAAGTCCAGGCGCGCCGTCGAGGAAGCGATCTTGTCCAGGATGATCTTCATCGAGTCTTCAGCCTGCTCGGCCCGGCGAGTCTCCACAAGCGGCCGGGGAGCGCGAGAGTCTTGCCGACGCCCCGGGCCTCCTGTGGCGTCAGGTACGTGTTGGCCTCGCCGTAGCGCACGAGCGAGGGGCGCAGGAGCGAGTGCGGGCTCCGGACGCCGGCCACATCGAAGCGCCCCGGCGCAAAGCGCAGCTTGGCCTCTCCCGTCACGCGCGACTGGGTCGCGGCGAGGTACGCCGCCGCGTCGGAGAGCGCCGGGTCGAAGGCGAGCCCTTCGTGGAGCAGGCGGCCGTATGTCTCGGCGATCCCCGATTTCAACTGCCGCTGCTCCTTCGTCATGACGAGCTTCTCCAGCTCCGCGTGCGCCGCGATCAGGGCGAGCGCCGCCGGCGCCTCGAAGACGATGCGACCCTTGGACCCGAGGATCGTATCGCCGAGATGGATCGCGCGGCCGGCCGCATAGAGCCTCCCGAGGGAGTTCAACCTGGCGACGAGCGCCAGCCCGGAGAGGCGCCGCCCGCCGAGCGAGACAGGCCGCCCTCTCCGGAAGCCGACCACGATGCTCCGTGGCGCCCGGGGCGCCGTGTCCAGCGTGCGGCCCGGAAAGAGCCGATCCGGCGGAAGGGTCCAGGGCTCGTGAGTCTCCCCTCCCCCGATCGTCGTGCCCCACAGACCCTCGTTGACCGAGTAGCGGGTCGTGCTCACCGGGATCGAGACTCCCAGGGACTCGCAGTACGCGGCCTCGTCTTCGCGCGAGACGCCGGAATCGCGCACGGGCGCCAGGACCTCGATGCCGGGAGCGAGCACCCGCAGTCCCGCCTCGAAGCGGAACTGGTCGTTGCCGGCGGCCGTCGAGCCGTGCGCGACCGCCTTCGCCCCGATCCGCCTCGCGTAGCGCGCCACGGTCTCCACCTGCACGGCGCGCTCGGCGGCGACTGAAAGCGGATAGACCCCTCCCCGCAGCACGTTGCCGAAGAGGAGGGGCAGCGCGTACCGCTCGAAGACGTCCGCACGGCCGTCGGAAAGAACGTGCTTCTCGACCCCCGCCGCTTTCGCGCGCGCGGCGATCGTTCTCTTCTCGGTCCGCGAGAAGCCCCCGGTATCCACCGTGACGGCGTGGACGCGATAGCCCTGCTCGCGCAGAAGAAGCGCGCAGTAGGTGGTGTCCAGACCACCGGAAAAGGCGAGGCACACGGCCGGCGAGCGGCGTTTCATGGAGCGGCGGTTTGTGGGGGTGTTTACGGGATCAACGCGCCGCCGCCATGGAGGTCCTCCTCCTGGCGGAAAGAGCGCGTCGCGCGATCCTCGCGTGCGAGGCTTCCGGCGTGTCGAGGATCGCGGCCATCATGGAGGCAATAACTTGGGGCATGCGTTCCCCCTTGTCAAGCCCTTTCTGGGGCCGGCGCGCGTCCATGGCCGCCGGCACGGCCGGTCAGCTCGGCGAACCGGCTCAGCCGCGCGGCGCGCTCGGCGGTGAAGTCGCGGGCCTCGGCCCGCCAGATCCAGTTGCCGGACGCCCGTCCGGGCGTGTTCATGCGGGCCTCGCTCCCCAGACCGAAGACATCCTGCAGAGGGACGACCGCGGTGTTGGCGACCGAGGTGTACGCCGCCCGAATCAAGTCCCACTCGATCGCATTCCCGTCGCCGCCCAGGTAATCGAGGACCCTCCGGCGATCCTGTTCGGGGAGCGACGCGAACCAGCCGCGCGCGGTGTCGTTGTCGTGCGTGCCCGTGTACACGACGCCGTTCTTCCGATATCGGTGCGGTAAGTGATTGCTGTCGTCCTCGGAGAAGCCGAACTGGAGGACCTTCATGCCTGGCAGATCGAGCGCTGCAAGCAGAGCCTGCACGTCTGGCGTGATAATCCCCAGGTCCTCCGCGACGAGAGGAATCCTCCCGAGCGCGCTCCGGGCGGTCTCGAAGAGCTTCCGTCCGGGACCCGGAAGCCACTCGCCGGCAATCGCGTTCTCGGCCCGAGCCCGGACGGCCCATCCGGCGGCGAAGCCGCGGAAGTGGTCGATACGCACGAGGTCGGCGGTCGCCAGGGACCTCCGAAGCCGCGCGATCCACCAGGAGAAGCCGTCTCGCTCCATCTGCTCCCAGCGGTAGAGCGGGTAGCCCCAGAGCTGGCCCGTGGAGCTGAAGGCGTCCGGAGGCACTCCGGCGACGAGCTCCGGCTCTCCCGAGGAATCCAGGAGGAAGAGATCCTGCCTCGCCCAGACGTCGGCGCTATCGTGCGCGATGTAGATGGGGAGGTCTCCGAGGACCGCGATGCCGCGCCGGTTCGCCTCCGTCTTGACCCGCGCCCATTGGCGGAAGAAGAGCCACTGAACGAATTCCTGGTACGCGATCTCTTCGGCCAGCTCCCGACGCGCAGCATCGAGAGCTTCGGCACGGCGCCTGCGCAGCTCCTCCGGCCACGCTGTCCAGGCGCCAGGCCGTTTCTCCTTCACCGCGGCGAAGAGCGACCAGTCTCCGAGCCAGCCCGCTTGTTCCGGCGCCCTGCGGAAACCCTCGAGTTCTTCGAGCATCGCGCGGTCCGCCCGGGCGCGCTCCCAGGAAGCCCGCAGCAGCATTTCTTTGGAGCGCCGGACCTGCGGCAGGCTGCCGCTGGCCGCGGCGGCCGGCGAAGAGTCTTCGAGCGCCGCCGGAGACAGGAGTCCCTGTTCGCGAAGGAGCTCGGGCGAGATCAGCAGTGGATTGCCGGCGAAGGCAGACGTGGCTCCGTAAGGCGAGTCGTGGGGTCCGGTGGGGTGCAGCGGCAGGATCTGCCAGAGGCTCTGACCTGCGGCCTGGACCCAGTCCAGAAACCGGTCGGCCTCCGGTCCCAGGTCTCCCACACCAAACCGGCCCGGCAGTGAGGTGGGATGGAGCAGGATTCCCGCACTGCGGCGCGAGAGAACGTTGTCC
>JBKPBH010000103.1:0-5369 GCA_046726795.1 Acidobacteriota bacterium | reverse complement strand
GTCGAGGAGTAGCCGCCCCGGCCTAAAGTCATGAGAGCTCTCTTGCTCGCGGGAGGAGGAGGGACCCGGATGTGGCCTCTTTCGAGCGAAGAGAGGCCCAAGCAGTTTCTTCCTCTTCTTTCGGAGAAGAGCCTGCTCACCGAGACGTTCGAGCGGATCCTGCCTCTGACCGAAGACATCTTCGTGGCGACGTCGGAACGGCACGCCGATCTGGTCCTGACTCACCTGAAGTCCCTGCCGGCCGACCGGGTGCTGCTCGAGCCGTCGCGGAGGAATTCGGGCCCGGCGCTGCTCTCGGCCGCCCTGCAATTCGAACGCGACGGCGACCTCGTCACGGCGGCGATCCCTTCCGACCAGACGGTCGCCGACGCGGAGGGCTTCCGCCGGGCGCTCTCTGCCGCGGCGCGCGTCGCGGACTCGGCCTCGGCCGTGGTGCTCGGTGTGCCCCCCAGCCGGCCCGAGACCGACTACGGCTATCTGGAGCTCGAGGAAGGCGCGTCGGGCGAGGGATTGGCCGTCGCGCGTTTCATCGAGAAGCCGGGACGCGAAGAGGCCGAAGCCTGCGTGCGCGCCGGATGCTTCTGGAACGCGGGGATCTTCGTCTTCCGTCCCTCCCGTTTCCTGGCCGAGGCGCGCCGCGTGGCCAGGGACCTCGTCGAGCAGGTGGAAAACTACCGCTCCCGCCTCCGGGAGCGTGACGAAGAGGCGGCCCGGCTCGCATGGGGACAGATGCCCTCCGTCTCGATCGATTACGCCGTGATGGAGAAAGCGAGCCGGGTTCGGGCCGTGCCGTTGCGCGCTGGTTGGAGCGACGTCGGGACCTGGAGGTCGGTGCGCGAGCTGCGAGGCCCCTCAGACGACCGCGGCAACCTGATCGTGTCGTCGGCCCCCGTGCTGGCGCCGGGAGTCCGCGAGACCGCGATCGTCGTTTCGGAAGACGGAGTGCTCGTTCTCCCCTTCGACCGCGAGAACGAGCTGCGTCTCTCCGTCGAGCGGCGCCGGACGCGGGAAGAAGAGGGGGGCAAGACCAGCCCGCGGGCCTGAGGTCTGCGGAGAGCCGCGGCTCCGATGCCCCGATCCACTCCTCCCGGCTATCCCGTTTGCGTTCAACGTCCAAGGCGCGTCGTGCCGGGACCTCGCACGCGATGAGGCTCGGGCTTCGGGACCTCGTCCGGAGGCGACTGCGCCGCGAAGAAGACGAGGTTTCTCATTGAATTCAAAGGCTTTCGCGCTTACCATGACCTCTTTCACGAGAAGGACGCAAACCGGCTCCCCGGACGGGAACGGGGTTTCGCCGGCCTGAAGACACAAGAATGAAGACAGAGCTCTCGGGAAAGAAGACCGAAGAGGCCAGCGGCCTGACAAGGCTGCGGGAGAACGTGCGATTGATCTACAGGGGAGACGCGCGCGCGGTCGATCTTGCCCTGACGGCGCTCCTGTCCCGCGGTCACATCCTGATCGAGGACGTGCCTGGCGTGGGGAAGACGACTCTCGCGCGGGCCCTGGGGAGGAGCCTGTCGCTCGAGTTCCGACGGATCCAGTTCACCAGCGACACGCTTCCGGCCGACGTGCTCGGCATCTCCGTCTTCCACACGCCCGCCGAGCGGTTCGAGTTCCATGCCGGTCCGATCTTCGCCAACATCGTCCTGGCCGACGAGATCAACCGCGCCACTCCCAAGACGCAGTCGGCCCTGCTCGAGGCGATGAACGAGGGGGCCGTGACGATCGAGTCCGAGCGGCGGCCTCTCCCGCAACCGTTCATGGTCGTCGCGACGCAGAACCCCGTCGAGTACCTGGGCACCTATCCTCTGCCGGAGTCCCAGATGGATCGCTTCTTCCTGCGCCTCTCGCTCGGGTACCCGGCCGAGGACGAGGAGAAGATGCTCCTGCGCCGCGGAGGAACGGAGAAGGCGCTCAACGCGATCCCGCCGGTGCTCGCTCCCGAGGAAGTCCTGGAACTGCAGGAGCGGGTCGAGGCGGTGACGGTCTCCGATCGCCTGCTCGAATACCTCCATTCGATCGTCCGCTCCACACGGCGGGCGGCGGACCTGCGACTGCCCGTCTCGACCCGGGGCGCGCAGGCGCTCTTCCGCGCCACGCAGGCCTACGCTCTGATGCAAGGGAGGGATTTCGCGGTCCCCGACGATGTCCAGGCGGTCGCTGAGCCCGTGCTCGCGCATCGCATCCTGTCGCTCTCCTCCGACGGCTTCGGCTCGGGCAACCACGAGCGCGAGGTCGTGCGGAAGATCCTGTCGCAGGTGCCCGTCCCCCTGTGAAGAATCGGGTGATCTGCGATCGGGTGATCGCTTGATTTGGAGAAGGCTGCATCGTTGGCCCGATGACCCGATGACCCGATGACCCGATGACCCGATCACCCGATCACCCGATTTCATGACCAGGCTGATTCCGGACTGGGAGATCCGGATCACCAACTTCGGGCTCGGCTACATCCTGATGTGCCTGGTCGTCGCGATCGGAGCGACCAACACCGGGAACAACGGGCTCTATCTCGTGCTCGCGGGGATGCTCGCGGCGATGGTGGTCTCGGGGGTAATCTCGCGACGCAACGTGCGTGGCGTCGATTGCCAGATCGAGCCGGTCGGGGAGGTCGTCGCAGGGCGCCCGGCTCTCCTGAAGGTCCAGTTCGAGAACCGCCTCGCGACGGCGACCGCGCAGGCCCTTTTCTTCCTGCATGAGGGGTTGCCCGGTCCCCTCTGGGTGGACCCCTTGAAGCCCGGGGAGCGCCGGGAAGTCCTCCTGGAAGGGGTCTTCGCCAGGCGCGGCGTCTTTCGCGAGGCGGACGCCGGCCTCCTCTCGCGGTTCCCGCTGGGGCTCTTCCGGAAATACCGGCGCGCTCGGCTCGCCCGGGAGGTCGTCGTGTACCCGGCGCCGGAATCGAGCCCGGTGCCGGAGCTGCCGCCGGAGGATTCCCGGGGCGGCCGGCCGCACCCGCGCCGACGCGGCGGAGGCTCCGACATCCGGACTCTGCGCGACTTCGTGCCGGGCGACGATCCCCGGGATCTCCACTGGAAGCAGTCGGCGCGCATGAGGCACTGGATCGTGCGCGAGCGGGAGGCCGAGAGGGACCGGGTGATCTTCCTCGCGCTCGACAACGCGCTGGCCGACCCGGGCGATTCTTCGGCGCTCGAGGACCTCGAGCGCCGGATCTCGCGGTGCGCCGGCCAGGCCCTGCTGCTCCTCTCCCGGGGGGGAGAGGCGGGGTTCGTGTCGCGAAGCGTGCTGGTCCCGGCCGCGGCGGGACGAGCGCAAAGGACGCGGATCCTGGACGCGCTCGCTCGCCTGGCGCCGGTCAGCGCTTCGGCCGCTCCCGCGTTTCCGCCGCTGCGACACGGCGACCTGCGGTGGTACGTCTCGTGACGAACCAGGCCAGCGAGATCCCCGACGGCCTCCGCCGCGCCTCCTTCGAGGTGCTCGCGCCGCTCGCCCTCGTGGCGCCCATCCCACTCGTCTGGACGGGCGGCGCTTCCTGGTTCGCCGTGCTCCTGTACGAGTTCGCCCTTCTGCTGCTCTGGCGGTGGGCGAGAAAGGGGCGCCCGGCGCGGCTCTCCAACTCCGTGTTGAACGCGCTGGGCCTGAGCTACCTGCTCTGGCTCGGCTTCGAGGTCGTCACGTTGCGGCACGGCCTGCTCCGCTCGGTGTCGCATCTCCTCCTCTTCACGGCGATCGCGAAGCTCGCCTCCCTGAAACGCCCGGG
Source organism: Acidobacteriota bacterium (assembly GCA_046726795.1). Taxonomy (GTDB): domain Bacteria; phylum Acidobacteriota; class Thermoanaerobaculia; order UBA5066; family Gp7-AA6; genus JAWOLE01. Next base: position 1,654 of record JBKPBH010000103.1, on the reverse strand, counting down.
GGAGGTCCGCACGGCGCTCCTCGTGATTTTTCTCATCATTCTCGCTTCCGCATCCTCCTCGACACACGTCTCCTCGTTCATCTACTTCGGGGTCCTGGCCCTCGTCGGGTTCCGCGCTCTCGCCCGGCTCGCCGTGCTCGCGGACTTCGACGACGCGCCTCCCGAGCGGGTGCTCCGATCGGTCCCGACGCGCGGGATGGCGGCGGTCGCGATCCTTCTCGGGGTCACGCTCGCGGGGCCCCTCTTCTTGACGCTTCCGAGGCTGCGCCGGCCTTTCGCCGTGACTCCCTTCCGGGTCGAGGACGCCTTCTCCACGGCTCTTGCGGCCGATCGAGTGGACCTGGAATCCTTCGGCTCCGCGAAGCGTAGCGAACAGATCGTGCTGCGGATGGAGGTCGAGCCCGAGACCGCCCTCCCGCGCGTCCTGCGCCTGCGCGAGGCGGTCTTCACCGAGTATCACCACGGGGTCTGGACGCGCGGCGGTGCGGCGCGCAACCGGCTGGGAGCGGAAGCCGAGCGCGCCGAGCGGCCCATCCTTCAGACCCGCGCGCAGCAGCTTCGGATCGGCCACCTCTCGGTGGACCTGAACCTGACCGTCAACGCCTTCCTGTTTCTTCCCTACGGCGCAGAGGGGCTCGAGGTGGAACGCGAGTTTCCGACGCCGCTCAAGGACGGCGTCGTGCGGCTGGCCGGCGGCGGCCGGTCCGTCCGATACACGGTCAGCGTGCGCGGGGTCGAGCAGCGCGGCGTCGGCTCGAGCGTCGTCGACCCGGCCGCCGTCCCCCGGGAGATCCGGGACTACGCGCAGACGCTGACGGGAGACCTGACCGAGCCGATGGAGATCTATTACCGCATCCGCGACCACTTCTCGCGGCGTTTCCTCTACACCCTGGATCCTCCGCGAGGCAAGGGAGATCCGCTCGTCCACTTTCTTCTGCGCTCGAAGGCCGGGCACTGCGAGTTCTTCGCCTCGGCCGCGACTCTGATGCTGACCGCGCGGGGGATCCCCTCGCGCCTCGTCACGGGCTCGTACGGAGGCGAGATGGGCCTGTTTTCCCGCGCCCTCGTCGTGCGCGGGGGAAACCTCCACGCGTGGGTCGAGGCGGACGTGGACGGCAGGGGCTTCACCGTGCTCGACCCCACGCCGGACATCGGCATCCCCCCGGCCCAGAGCCGTCTCTCCTGGAGCCGGTTCTTCTCGAACCTCGGACGCGAAATCGAGTTCTTCTACGATCGTCGGATCCTGGGCTTCGATTCGCTCGACCAGATCCGCATCTTCGAAGCGATGCGGCAGGCCGTCTCGGGAGCGGGGCGGGGGCTCGCCTCCTGGAAGGAGTTGCTGGGAGGTCCCGGGTTCCGGCGAGTCGGTCCGGCCGTCCTGTTGCTCGCGCTCGCGCTGGCGGCCCTGGCCCTCGTCCGGCGGGCGATGCGACGGGCGCCGGCCACGGCGGCGACCAGGGCCTATCTCATCCTGCGCCGGCTGCTGGCTTCGCGGACCGGGAGCCTTTCCCCATCCGTACCGCCCTTCGAGGTCGCCCGCCTCTTCGGCGAGTCCCTTCCCGAGGCCCGCGACGACGCGGCCGCCGTCGTCTCCCTCTATTGTGCCTCCACTTTCGGCGGCCAGGACCTCCCGCCAGAGTCGGCCCGCGACCTG
>JBKPBH010000102.1:0-13544 GCA_046726795.1 Acidobacteriota bacterium | reverse complement strand
TTCTGACCCGACACGGAGAAGGCGTTGTGGTAGATCGAATCCGCGTTGGGGAAGTCCACGGTCGCGTTGCGGCGCACGACCAGGACCCGCGGAGAGAACTTCTTCTGCTCGCTCTTCATCTGGCCCTTCGCCGGGACGGCGGCACCGCCGCGCGCCCCCTCGACCCAGACGACGGCGTTCGAAGCGTCCGGCAGAGGTGCGCCGGAGCGCACGAGCACGACGCGACCTTCCACCAGGCCGTCCCCGGGCGGGGGAGGCGACACCAGAACGCAGAGGAGGAGGAAAAGGGGGTTCGTCATGGGGTTTTTGGGGGGAAAATCATAGCATCGGGCGGGGCTGTTAGGATCGTGGCGAAGGAGCGGACGATGAACGCCGAACGTGTCGAGATCTTCGGCAAAGACACGTGACCCTACACGACCGCGGCCCGTGAGGACTACGCGAAGAGGAAGATTCCATTCACCTACATCAACGTGAAGTCGAACCAGAAAGAGCTCGACCGGATGGTCCGGCTCTCCGGCGATCGGCGGGTTCCCGTCATCGTCGAAGGCAGCAAGGTCACGATCGGCTTCGGCGGCACCTGAGGGGTATAGCGCGCGGCACCGTGCGCGCCGCTCGCAGGTGTTGGGCGATGGGTATCAGGGTCACAAGCCCGTCCTCTTCGCGCCCTCCCTGCCACCGACCACCGATCATCTCTTCCTAGAAAACACTTTCCCCCTCCGCCGGGAGCGTGCTAGAAATCCCCTAAACTCACTGGAGGAAAGATGGCAGAGCAGTCCGGCCAGGAGTTCCGCCCCTACATCGCCCCCGAGCAGAACGTTCCTGAGTTCACCCCCAAGGCCATCCTTCTCGGTGTTTTCTTCGGGGTCCTCTTCGGCGCCGCCACGGTTTACCTCGCGCTGCGGGCGGGCCTGACCGTCTCGGCTTCCGTTCCCATCGCGGTCCTCGCCATCGCGGTCTTCAAGAAGATCGGCAAGTCCACGATCCTCGAGAACAACATCGTTCAGACGATCGGCTCGGCCGGAGAGTCCGTCGCGGCCGGCGTCGTCTTCACAATCCCGGCTCTGCTCTTCTTATCCGGAGGGACCGATTACTTCAAGTACCTGACCATCTCCGTCCTGGCGGCGGTCGGAGGGACTCTCGGCGTGCTCTTCATGATCCCGCTGCGGCGGGCCCTGATCGTCAAGGAACACGGAAAGTTGAGGTATCCCGAAGGCGTCGCCTGCGCGGACGTTCTCATCGCCGGAGAGCGCGGGGGCCATCTCGCGGGAATGGTTTTCAAGGGCGTCGGCGCCGCGATGCTCTATAAGTTTCTCTATGGCATCCTCGGCCTCTGGAACGAGACGGCGACCTGGTTCCGCACCGGACGTCAGGGCAAGATTCCGGACGCGACGCTCTCGTGCGACGTCACGCCCGAGTACCTGGGACTCGGTTACATCATCGGGCCGCGCATCGCAGGCGAGCTCGCGTCGGGAGGCGTTCTCTCCTGGCTGGGACTGATCCCGCTGATCTCGATCTTCGTCGCCGACGGCCGGATCATCCAGGACCTGAAGAATCTCGGCTTCACCGACACCTGGATGGCGAGTCACTCCCACGCCGAGTGGATCTACCGCGCCTACGTGCGATACATCGGCGCCGGCGCCGTGGCGTGCGCGGGAGTCATGACTCTGATCAAGACCCTTCCCACGATCGTCTCGGCGTTTCGCGAGTCGGTCAAGTCCTTCGGGGCCGGCGGCGAGAAAGGCGGCGCGGCCCGCACGGAGCGGGACCTCGGCATGGGAATCGTGGTCGTCGGCTCCCTGGTCCTCGCGCTCTTGATCACGGTGCTGCCGGGCTTCCCCCACGGTCCCTTCCCGGGCTCGCTCGTCATGGGACTCCTGGTCGTGGTCTTCGGGTTCTTCTTCGTCACGGTCTCCTCCCGCATCGTTGGGATCATCGGAACATCCTCCAACCCGATCTCGGGCATGACGATCGCGACCTTGATGGCGACCTGCGTCGTGTTCGTCGCGCTCGGCCGGACGGGAGACGTCTATCAGGCCGTGGCGCTTTGCGTCGGCGCGATCGTCTGCGTCGCGGCCGCCAACGCCGGCGCCACCTCTCAGGACCTGAAGACCGGATTCCTGGTCGGCGCCACCCCCCGAAGGCAGCAATTGGGCTTCATCATCGGAGTCCTGACCTCCACGCTCGTGATCGGCGGAACGCTCTTCCTGCTCGACAAGACCTATGCGATGGGCGAGCCGCACGGGATCGGCGGACCGAAGCTCGCGGCGCCGCAGGCGACTCTCATGGCAACGATCATCAAGGGACTCCTCGCCCAGAACCTGCCCTGGGCGCCCGTCCTCGTCGGCGTCTTTCTGGCCTTCATGGCCCAGATGGCGGGCGCGCACGCGCTCTCGTGGGCGGTCGGTGCGTACCTGCCGCTCTCAACCACGTTCCCCATCTTCATCGGCGGGCAGATGAAGGCCCTCGCCGATCGCTTGACGCACCGGAAGGAAGAGAGCGAGCTGTCTTCCGGGATGCTCTATTCGACGGGCCTCGTCGCGGGCGGCTCACTCGGCGGGGTCCTGATTGCGCTGGTCGCCTTCATCGGGGACTTCTTCCTGCACATGGAGAAACCCACGCTGCTCGAGAGCCTGGATCTGGGCTCGAAGCTCTATCCGGGATTGAAGAACGGGCTGATGAGCGGCGGCCTTCTGTGCGCCGCCGTCTTCGCCCTCCTGTGCGTCCTCCTCGTCAGGAACGCGCGCAAGAGGCTGGAGACGTAGGAACACCGAAAACCGACTACTCGATCACCCCGAACTGCTTCCCCACTTTCCGGAAGGCGTCCACGGCGCGGTCGAGGTCGGGACGCTCGTGGGCGGCGGAGACCTGGCAGCGCAGGCGGGCTTGGCCACGCGGGACGACGGGGAAGCCGAAGCCGGAGACGTAGACCCCTTCCTCGAAGAGGGCCTTTCCCATGGCCAGCGCCTTCGCCGTGTCGCCGACGATCACCGGCACGATCGGATGCGTCCCGTGTGGGATCCGGAAGCCGGCCTCCGCGATGGCCTTTCGGAAGTACGCCGCGTTATCGGCGAGCTTGCGGACAGGAGCGGGATCCTCACGCAGCATCCGGAAGGCCTCGAGCGAGCCGGCGGCGACGGCGGGGGGAAGGGAGTTGGAGAAGAGATAGGTCCGGCTCCTCTGACGCAGCGTTTCGATCAGGGCCTTCGGCCCCGTCGTGAAGCCTCCGGCGGCCGAGCCCATCGCCTTGCCGAGGGTCCCGGTCGTAACCCCGATCCGGTCCATCACGCCCTGCGCCTCAGCCGTGCCCCGGCCGGTCGGTCCGAGAACGCCGGTCGCGTGCGAGTCGTCCACCCCGAGGAGGACGTCCTTCTCCTCGCAGATCCGGACGAGCGCCTTCAGGTCCGCCTCCTCTCCCTCCATCGAGAAGACGCCGTCGGTCATCATCAGGCGAAACCTCGACGTCGTGTCTTCGGCGAGCATCTTCTCGAAAGCCTCTGCGTCGGCGTGAGGCACCCGGTAGCGCGTCGCCTTGCTCAACCGGACGCCGTCGATGATCGAGGCATGGTTCAGCTCGTCGGAGTAGAGCCCGTCCGGCTCGTCCAGGATCGCAGCGAAGAGACCCTCGTTGGCGTTCCAGCAGGACATGTAGAGGATCGCGTCGTCGGTTCCGAAGAACGTGGCGATCTCGGCCTCGAGCTCCTTATGGAGTCCCTCAGTGCCGCAGATGAAGCGGACCGATGCCATGCCCGCTCCCCACCGGTCGATCGCCTTCTTCTGCGCCTCGCGCACCCGCGGGTGGTTGGCGAATCCCAGGTAATTGTTGGAGGTCAGCATCACGACCTCGCGCGCGCCGACGCGGACGCGAGCGTCCTGGGGCGATTGGAGGACGAGCTCCTCCTTGTACGTCCCGGCCTCCCGAAGTCTCGCCATTTCGCCGGCGAGGTGGTCCAACAGTTTCATGCCGAGGGAAGGTATCAGTTATCAGTCATCAGTTCACAGTTCGGGCGCGAGACATCGGAGAACCGAAAACTGAAAACTAAGAACTGAAAACTACTCTTCCGAGAGGATCTTTCCGGCGACGCGCCCGCCGGGAAAGGCGCCGTCGAGCGCCGCGAGCGCGTTGCGGAACGCCGTGTCGGTGCGCGCCGTGACCTCCGCGCAGAGCGTCGGGCGGTTGGCGATCTCGGAGGTCCCCGACGGGTTGCGGACGATGACGGCCTGCGCCGGCTGTTCGACGTAGAAGAGGATGTCGTCCACGTCCTCGAGGGCGCGCATCGCCGCGCGGTGCGCCGTGCCGGCCTCGTCGCGGTTTAGGCAGACGCCCGCCAGTCCCAGGAGACGGAAATGATTGGGCTCGAACTCGGTCCGGTCCCAGTTCTTCCAGACCCGGTCGCGCGGAGCGAGCTTGAACCGGTAGGCGAGATTGGAGAGGCGCGATTCCTCGAGAGCGAACTCGGCGATCCGCCGGTCCGTCAGCTCCTGGTTCGTCGTCGGCTGCTGGGGTTTGTTCGTCGGCATGGACTTTCCCGCTCGAACGGAATTTATCAGGGTTTCCCGTTCGGGTAGAAGACGACTTTCATGGCCTGTCGGTTCTCGAGAAGGCGCATGGCCTCGTGGAAGGCCTCCAGGCCTTCGAACTCGTTGGTCACCAGGTCGGCGACGTCGAGGCCGGCGGCCAGGAGGTCGAGCATCTTGATCCACGAGTCGAACATGCGGCGGCCGATGATGGCGTGAAGAGTGAGGCCCTTGAAGATGAGGTCCCGGGTGTAATCGCGGATCGTCACCGACTTCTCCTTGGGAAGGCCGAGCAGAGAGATGACGGCGCCGCGCCGGGCGGCCGCGAGCCCGAGGTTGATCGACGCCTCGGCGCCGGATAGCTCCAGCACCACGTCGGCGCCGCCGCCGGTCGCCTCCCGGAGGCTGCCGGCCGGGTCCTTGGTGCGCGTCAGGTCGAGGACGGTGACGTTGGAAAGCCCGCGTTCGCTCGCCCATCGCCTCGCGTGGGCCGTGGCGTGCGCGTTGACCTCGGTGATCGCGATTTTCGACGCGCCCGAGATCCGCGCGATCTCGGCGCACATCGCACCGATCGGCCCGTAGCCCAGGACCGCGACCGACTTGCCCGAGAGGTCGGCGACCTGGGTCGTGTGAACCGCGTTGCCGAGCGCGTCCAGGAAGGCTCCGACCTCTGGCTTCACGACCTCACGGTCGAGCGGGACGACGTTGAAGGCCGGCACGACGACGTACTGGGCGAAGCAGCCGTCGCCGTGCACTCCCAGGATCCGCGTGTTCTCGCAGATGTGCCTCTGACCCGTCCGGCACGGGCGGCAGTGGCCGCAGGTCACATGCATCTCGGCCGAGACGTACTGCCCCACGTGGAGGTGCGGCCGGGCGCCTCCCGGCCCGAAGGCCACGATCTCGCCGCAGAACTCGTGGCCATAAATTCTCGGGGGTTCGACCATCCCGGCCATCGACTCGTCCCACTGATAGATGTGCTTGTCCGAGCCGCAGACCGCCGTCGCGAGCACCCGGATCAGGACCTCCGCCTGCCCGGGTTTCGGTATGGGGACACTCTTGATCTTCGTCGCCTCCGGTCCCGGCGCGGCCTTTGTCTTGACGACCGCCCGCATGGCCTCGGGCGTCCTCTTCCTCAATCGCCCGCCTGATCGTCGCGCACGAAGGTCTCCCGAGCTGGCGCCGCGGCGCTCGCGGACGACATGTCCACAGGCCGGACGTGGCGGGCGACGGTCTCACGCGTGCCGGAGATACGGAGCTTCTCGAAGAGGAAGCGGAACTTCTTCTCGAGGGAGGCGCCGATGGCCTCTCGCGTCCCTTCCGGAAGGTTCCAGAACTGCTCCTTGAAGGGGCCGATGGCGAACTTGCGGTTCTTGTAGAGGAACTGGCTCTCGGTCTCTCCGGGCTTTCGCTCGGAGCCCTTGTTCTCGAAGAGCCACCGCTCAGTCTCGCGCTTCAACGGGAGCGGCAGCGAGGGATGGTCGTAGATCATGTTCTGGAACTCGGTCGCGAGGTGAATCTCGGCGCAGTCGTGGTCGGGGAAGTGGCCGAAGAACTCGGACGGGAGAGTCGAGGCGCCGTGCTGCACGGCCCCCGCCAGGCCGTATTCTTCCCGCGCCACGCGGGAGATTTTCTTGAGCGTCTCGAAGTCGATCGCGACGCGCTGCACCGTTCCGTCGGGGCCCACGACCCCGCCGTGCGAGGAGCCGGTCTGGATCGAGACCTTCGCGATCCCCTCGACCCCGTCGAGCGCGGCGAGGTAGCCGTCCATGTAAGCGCGCAGCTCCTCGGGAGTCGAGTTCTCCTTGCCGACCTCGCCGATCTCGCCCCCGACGGAAATCGGCATCTCCCGGGGCTCGCGGGACCGGATGAACTTCGTGAACCGCGCGCACAGCTCGAAGTTCCTGCGTTGCTGCTCCGTCAGGGTGGGCTGGGAGAGATCTACGAGCGTCGAGGTGTCGATGTCGATCTGAAAGAAGCTGGCGGCGACCGCCTCGTCGATCAGGGCCTCGATCGCGGCGATCTCCTTCTCGGGACTCTCCTTCATCTTCTTCGGATTGGTCTGGAAGTGGTCGCCCTGGAGGAAGACCGGCCCCTCCCAACCCTCGCGGATCGCCGCGGCCAGCACGACCGCGGCGTACTCGGCCGGACGTTGCTCGGTGTAACCGATCTCGCTTCGCGCGATCTCGAACACGACCGCACCGGCGTCCAGGGCGCGCGCGGCCCGAAAGACCGCCCGAGCGGTGTCGTAGGCGAGCATGCGGATGTTGATGGCGGGCACGGTGAAGCCGGACACCTCCCCCCGGCCGCGTGCCTTGTAGAGAGGCAGGATCGAGGCCGGAAGGATGCCGAGGCACGCGGCCGCTTCCCGGATCGCTCTCCGAGCGGCCTCCCGAACGTCCCCCTTGCCGAAGACCGCCGTCCAGACGAGGCTCTCCGCCGCGTCTTGCCGGAATTCCGCCGGGTCGGTCACGACGAGGCGGCCGTCTCGCCGCACGCTCTCCAGGCCGGCCAGAAAGGCGTCGAGCTCCCGCGGCGAGCCGAAGAGTTCCATGCGGACCGGGGATTCTAGCCGAGGTAGGTCGGTGACAGATGGTAATGGTAGCGTCTCGGCCCGTGCCCCCCCCGAACACCGAACACCGAACACCGAACACCGTCCGTCTGTCCCGCACGATCCGCTTCAACGCCGGGCGGAGTCTCTGGAGAACGGACTGGCCGCCGGAGAAGAACCGAGCCGTCTTCGGAGACGAGGGCCCGCACGGATACGGTCACAACTACGAGCTGCAGGTCGCCGTCGAAGGGAACATCGATCCTGAGTCGTCCATGGTCGTCAACCTCACGGACCTGGATCGGATCCTGAAAGAAGAGGTGGACGTGCCCCTCGACCACCGGAATTTGAACCGCGACGTGCCCGGCTTTCCCCTGCCGCCGACCGCGGAAAACCTGGCCGCCTGGATCTGGAACCGGGTTTCGGCCCGTGTCGCCCGCGAAGGCTGGCCCTGCCGTCTCGCCTTCCTGCGCCTTCGTCTGACGCCCGACTTCGCCGTCGAAATCGAGGGATAATCGGGGGACGTGAAACGTAAAACGTAAAAAGTAAAACGTAAGAAACGCTTCGTCCGGGCCACGTTTCACGTTTAACCTTTTACGGTTAACGGCTCCGGGGGTGGCGCGAATGTTCTTCAAGCAGTTCTACCTCGGCTGCCTGGCGCAGGCCTCCTACATGATCGGATCCGGCGGCGTCGCGGCCGTGGTCGATCCGAGGCGCGACATCGGGTCGTACCTCGAGGAGGCGGAACGCGAGAATCTCAAGATCCGCCACGTCATCGAGACGCACCTGCACGCGGATTTCGTCTCGGGACATCGCGAGCTGGCCGCGCGGACCGGAGCGAAGATCTGGTTCGGCGCGAAGGCGGGCGCGAAGTTCGAGCACGTGCCGGTGCGCGACGGCGACGAGATCTCCTTCGGCGACGTCACGCTGCGGTTTCTGGAGACGCCCGGCCACACTCCCGAGTCCGTCTCGGTCCTGGTCTTCGACCGGGCACGGGGAACCGAACCCCAAGCCGTCCTGACCGGCGACACACTCTTCATCGGAGACGTCGGGCGGCCGGATCTTCTCGGCGCGAAGATGAGCGCCGAGGAGCTGGCCGGTATGCTCTACGACTCGCTTCACGAGAAACTCCTCAAGCTGCCGGACACCGTCGCGGTCTATCCCGCCCACGGGGCGGGATCTCTCTGCGGCCGCAACATCTCGAGCGAGACCTCCTCGTCGATCGGCCAGCAGCGCCGCTTCAACTACGCTCTCCAGCCCATGCCCCGCGAGGACTTCGTTCGGATGATGACGACCGACTTGCCGGAAGCGCCGGCGTATTTCAGCCGCGACGTCCGGCTGAACCGGGAAGGCGCCGGGAGCCTGGCCGACCTGCCGGCGCCGCCGGCCCTCTCCCCGGTCATCGTCGCAGAGAAGCGGCGCGGGGGCGCCGCCGTCGTCGACACGCGGCCGAACATGGACTTCGGGACCGGCCACGTACCGGGATCCTGGAACATCGGTCTCGGCGGCCAGTTCGCATCGTGGGCCGGGGCGCTTCTTTCGCCCGAGACGCCGATCGTCCTCGTGACCGAGAACGGCGAGAAGGTGGCCGAAGCGCGCACGAGACTGGCGCGGGTGGGGCTCGAGAATGTGGCCGGCTACCTGGCCGGGGGCGTTCTCGCCTGGCACGACGCCGGATACTCCCTCGCGACGACCGAGCAGATCACGGTGGACGAGCTGCAGCATCGCCTGGAAGAAGGGGCCGTCCCGCAACTGATGGACGTGCGGCGCCCCGGCGAGTGGCAGGCGGGCCACATCCGCGAGGCGCGGCACGTCCCGTTGAACGAGCTCGCCGCGCGCGCCCGGGATCTCGACAAGTCCATGCCCGTCACGGCCATCTGCGCCGGAGGTTACCGCTCCTCGATCGCGACTTCGCTTCTGGAGCAGCAGGGCTTCACGTGCGTCACCAACGTCGTCGGCGGGATGACCGCCTGGAACAACGCCCGCTTCGAGGCGGTGGCCTGAGACGATCTTGGATCGGATTTCGAATCGGGACCAGCCGACTTGACTCCGGCTGCCGGAACCGACTCGGTCCCCATGAGATCGACGCCGTGGGCGCGACCCCGGAAGACGCTCTGAAAACGGCCCGGAAGGATCTCCCTCAATGCATCTGACGAGGCTCGACTGGTCGATCGTCGGGGCCTCGGTCGTCGTCTCGTTCCTGCCGGCGATCTTCTTCTTCCGCCGGGCGGGGAAGAGCACGGCGGAGTTCTTCACGTCCGGGCGGGCCGCGCCGTGGTGGCTCGTCGGCGTCTCCATGGTCGCGACAACCTTTTCGACCGACACGCCCAACCTCGTCACGAACATGGTGCGCGAGCACGGCGTCTCGGACAACTGGCTGTGGTGGTCGTTCCTGCTGACGGGGATGCTGACGGTCTTCTTCTATGCGCGGATGTGGCGGCGCTCCGGTGTCCTGACGGACCTCGAGTTCTACGAGCGGCGCTACTCGGGCTCGGCAGCGAGCTTCGTCCGTGGCTTCCGCGCCGTCTACCTCGGCCTCTTCTTCAACTGCGTCATCATGGCGACGGTCAACCTCGCGGCCGCCAAGATCGGCAACATCGTGCTGGGATGGCCGATGGCGAAGACGCTCGTCCTGTGCTCGGTCGTCACGATCTTCTTCGCGTCGGTCTCGGGGCTCTGGGGCGTGCTCGTCACGGACTCGATCCAGTTTTCGATCACGATGACCGGGACCTTCGCGATGGCCTATTTTGCGGTCAAGCAGCCGCAGGTCGGCGGCCTCTCGGGACTCGTGCATCGGCTCGATCCGAAGATGTTGAACCTCCTGCCCGACTTCGGGGACTGGAGCCTCGCCCTCTCGATCTTCCTGATCCCGATCACGATCCAGTGGTGGTCGGTCTGGTATCCGGGAGCGGAGCCCGGGGGGGGCAGCTACATCGCTCAGCGGATGCTCGCCTCCCGCAGCGAGAAAGACGCGCTGACGGGAACCCTCCTCTTCAACGCGATGCACTACGCGCTGCGTCCCTGGCCCTGGATCATCGTGGCGCTGTCGTCGATCCTGGTCTACCCGCAACTGGCCGACATCCACCGGGTCTTTCCGTACGTCGAGGAGCGATTGATCGGCAACGACATGGCCTACCCGGCGATGCTGCGATTCCTGCCGGCCGGGTTTCTGGGCCTCATGGTCGCGGGAATGCTGGCGGCCTACCGCTCGACGATCGAGACGCACCTGAATTGGGGCACGTCCTATCTCGTCCATGACTTCTACCGCCGCTTCCTCAATCGCCGCGCGAGCGAGCGGCACTACGTGCTCATGGGACGCGTCGTCACGGCGCTCCTGATGATCTGCGCGGCTCTCCTGACCTTCGCGCTCGACACGGCCAGAGAGAGCTTCGACCTGATTCTGTCTGTGGGCGCCGGTACGGGGTTGATCTACTTGCTGCGCTGGTTCTGGTGGCGCATCAACGCCTGGAGCGAGGTTTCAGCCATGGCGAGCTCCTTCCTGGTCGCGGTCGGCTTCTTCGTCGCGCGGAAGGCCGGACACCCGGTCGCGCCGCACCTGGCCCTCATCATCACCGTGGCGGTGACGACCGCCGTCTGGCTCGCGGTCACCTACGCGACCCGTCCCGTGGACCGCCCGACCCTCGTCGCGTTCTACCGCCTCGTGCGGCCGGCTGGCCCCGGCTGGCGCGAGGTCCGCCGGGAGGCGGGCGTGGGCGCCTCGCCCGACAGCCTTCCCCAGAACCTCCTCGGTTGGGTCCTCGGCTGCGTGTTCGTCTATGCCGCGCTCTTCGGGACCGGCAGCGTCCTGTACGGCAAGACCGCCCAGGCCGCGGTCTGGATTGCCCTCTTCGTCGTCAGTGGCGTCTGGTTGGCGCGCCTGGTGCCGAGCCTGTGGGCCGCCCGAGAGCCGTGACCGCCGCGCGCAGAGCCGTCGTGCTGGCGCGCGGGCTGGGCACGAGGATGCGGCGATCGGACGGATCGGCCCGCCTCGACCCCTCGCAGGAGGAGGCCGCCGCGTCCGGCGTCAAGGCCATGATCTCCTTCGGCCGCCCCTTTCTCGACTATGTGCTCTCCGCGCTCGCCGACGCGGGGCTCGAGGAAGTCTGCCTCGTGATCGGCCCCGAGCACGAAGCCGTGCGGCGCTACTTCACCGAGACGGCGCCGCCGCGGCGCCTCCGCCTGGTGTTCGCGATCCAGCAGGAGCCTCGGGGGACGGCCGACGCGGTGCTCTCCGCGGAGCCGTTTGTCGCCGGGGAGGACTTCCTCACGGTCAATTCGGACAACTACTACCCCGTCTCCGCGCTGGCGGCGCTCGCGGCCCTTTCGGAGCCCGGCGTGGCTCTCTTCGAGCGCGACTCTCTCGTCGCGGAGAGCAACATCCCCTCCGATCGAATCGCCTCGTTCGCCATCTGCACGGTCTCCGTGGACGGCTATCTGGAGGCGATTCTCGAGAAACCGGACGCCGCCGCGCTCGCCGTGTTCGGACCGGGCGCTCTCGTCAGCATGAATTGCTGGCGCTTCTCTCCCGCCATCTTTCCGGCCTGTCGGCGCGTGTCCCCTTCGGAACGCGGAGAGCTCGAGCTGCCGATGGCCGTGCGGGACGCTGTGGCCACGGGAGAACGGTTCAAAGTGGTGCGCTGCCGGGAAGGCGTCCTGGACCTCTCGCAGCGCGCGGACGTCGCAGCCGTGGCCGAGCGGCTTCACGGTGTCGTCGCGGAACCGTAGGAAGTTGTGAGTTGTGAGTTGTGAGTTGTGAATGGAGGTCGCAGACCGGAGAGGACCGCTCTTCGTGGCGGCGCAGCAGCGACTCGATGCGATGTCAGGGACCGCGACCGAGTCGATGCGCTGGTTCGTCCCCGGCCGCATCGAGGTTTTCGGCAAGCACACGGACTACGCGGGGGGAAGGAGCCTTCTCTGCGCCGTCGAACGCGGATTCCACGTCGTCGCGAGGCCTCGATCCGACCGCGTTGTCCGGATCGCCGACGCGGTCCTCGGCGTCGAAGCGAGCCTGATTCTCTCGGAAGAGCAGAAGATCGGCGGGGAGGGGAGCTGGGAGGCGTATCCGGCGGCGGTCGTCCGGCGCGTCGCCCGCAACTTCCCCGGCGAGCTGCGCGGCGCCGATATCGCCTTTGCCTCCGACCTGCCGCGCTCGGCGGGCCTGTCGAGCTCGAGCGCCCTCGTCGTAGCGGTCTTCACAGTGCTCGGAGAGGTCAACGCGCTCGAGAAGCACGAGGCGTTCCTGGCGAACATCCGCAGCGCGGAGGACCTCGCCGGCTACCTGGGCGCGGTCGAGAACGGCCTTTCTTACGGCACGCTCGCCAGCGACCGCGGCGTCGGGACTTTCGGAGGCAGCGAAGACCACACGGCGATCCTGTGTTGCCGCGCCGGGCATCTCTCCCAGTATTCCTTCCTTCCCGTTCTCCGGGAGAAGGAAGTCGCCGTTCCCCGCGATTGGGTGTTCGTCGTCGGCGCAAGTGGCGTGACCGCGGAGAAGGCTGGTAACGCGCGGGAGCTCTACAACCGCCTTTCCCTCGCGACGACGGCGATCCTGGCACTTTGGCGCGAGAAGACCGGCGGCGAGGCCGCGACACTCGGGCAAGCCGTCCGCGCACCCGGCGGCCCCGAGCAGATTCGCGAGATTCTGCGCCGTTCCGTGCACTCCGGCTTTTCCGCCGGCGAGCTCGTTGGCCGCTTCGAGCAGTTTCTCGAAGAGAGCGAGGTCCTCGTGCCCGCCGCGGCCATGGCCAGCGGGGCCGCCGACGCCGCGGCGCTTTCCGAGATCGCCGCCCGCTCGCAGGCCGGTGCTGAGCGTCTTCTGGGCAACCAGACACCAGAGACGATTGCCCTCGTCGCCTCGGCCCGCGCCCTCGGCGCGATCGCCGCCTCCGCCTTCGGAGGCGGATTCGGCGGCAGCGTCTGGGCCCTCGTCGAGAAAGATCGGGCCGAGGACTTTCGAGCAGCCTGGCAGGACGACTACCGGCGGAGCTTTCCAGGCACCGCGCGCTCGAGTGAGTTCTTCCTGACCGAGGCGGGGCCGGGCTGTCGGAGCCTGTAGACCTCGTCGCCGAAAAACCGCAATCGACACGATCGCAGTTTCCCTCGTCGTCGGGATCGTGGGCTTGACGACGGTGGCCGGCCGTCCCCGTTTCTCCGGTTACGCCACGGCGGACGTGCTCGAACTCCTCGCCTCCGGAATGTGCTTCGGCGCCCTCGCGGGGTTACTGCGGCTGTGGCGAGGGGCTGGCGGGGCGTAGGTCTTCCTTTCGCAAGCCAGTGATTGTGCCAGCCGCCAGCGCGCCGAAAGGCGCGGTGCGCCCACAGGCGCAGATCCCACGCAAAGCGCGAGTGATGAGATGGACTCCTCCTACCGCGTGAACGGCATCTGGGTGCCAACGCGGTTCGGAGTGATTGCTGCTCTCGAAAGGAGGAGTCCGTGGAGAAGCATACGACCATCGCCGTGGATCTGTCCAAGACCGTGTTCGAG
>JBKPBH010000101.1:0-4705 GCA_046726795.1 Acidobacteriota bacterium | reverse complement strand
ATACTACGCGGACGTCTCGTCGGTTCTTCTTCCGCACGTGACCGACCGGGCCATGGTCATGAAGCGCTATCCTAACGGCGCTGCGGGCGACTTCTTCTTCATGAAACGGGCGCCCTCGCCGCGGCCGGACTGGATCGAGCTATGTTCCATCGCACACTCTTCGGGCAACGTCATCGACTTCCCGATGGTGCAGGATCTCGCCTCGCTCCTCTGGGTCGTCAATTTAGGATGCATCGATCTCAATCAGTGGTACGCGCGCTGCGACGACGTCGACCGTCCCGATTACCTGCACTTCGATCTCGATCCCGGGCCGGGCGTGGAGTTTGCGAAAGTTCGGGAGACGACGCTTCTCGTTCACGAGGCCTTGGACGCTTTGAAAATGCCCAATTTCGCCAAGACCACGGGATCCAAGGGCATTCACGTCTACGTGCCCATCGTCCGCGGGCCCACCCAGAAACAGGTCTGGACGTTCGCCAAGGAGTTCGCCCGAACGATGGAGGCACGGCAGCCCGACCTCGTGACGGCGGTTTACAAAGTCGCGCTGCGCCCTGCCGGACGCGTGCTCGTCGACTACAACCAGAACGCCTGGGGCCGCACGCTCGCGTCGATCTACTCGGTGCGCCCGACTCCGCGTGCGTGCGTCTCGACGCCCGTGACATGGAAAGAGCTCGGCAGAAGCATCTCGATCGCGGACTTTCGGATCGACAACGTTCCGGCGCGAATCGCAAAGCTCGGCGACCTGTGGAAGCCGCTCGTGAGCCGGACCGGCCGCTTCCAGCTGGAGAAGTTCTTCTGACGCTCGCCATCCAGCCACCTTTTCCGCCGATGGAGGCCGAGTCCGTCGGCGAGATTCCCGCAGGGAAGGGTTGGCAATACGAGCCGAAGTGGGACGGATTTCGGTGTCTCGTCTTTCGCGACGGCGAGTCCGTTTCTCTCCAGTCGAAGTCCGGTCAGCCGCTGGCGCGCTACTTCCCGGAGCTGGTCGAGATTTTTCGACGTGTTCCCGCACCGCGATTCATTCTGGACGGCGAGATCGCGGTTCCCGTCGAAGGGAAGCTCTCCTTCGACGATCTCCTGCAGCGGATCCACCCGGCCGAGAGCCGCGTAAAGAAACTTGCCGCCGAGACGCCCGCGGTCTTCATCGCGTTCGATCTTCTCGCGGATGAACGGGGGCAATCGCTCGTCTCGGCGCCTTTGTCGGACAGGCGAAAGCGGCTCGAAATGTTCGCCAAAGAGAAACTAGCGGGAGAGCGAAGCCTCGAGCTGTCCCCGGCGACGACCGACGTCTCCCAGGCGCGCGCGTGGCTCGCCGGCGCCGGCGCCGACCTCGACGGGATCGTCGCCAAGCGTCTGGACGGCCCCTATATCTCTGGCGAGCGCGCGATGCGCAAGGTGAAGCTCTGGCGAACCGCCGACTGTGTCGTCGGGGGCTTTCGTTACGGAGCGAAGACCAAGATCGTGGGTTCGCTTCTTCTGGGGCTCTACGACAAAGGCGGGAAGCTCGACCACGTCGGCTTCTGCTCGAGCCTCAAGATCGCCGAGCGCGAAGCCCTCACGCCCAAGCTCGAAGCGCTCGTGGCGAAGCCGGGCTTCACCGGCCGGGCGCCCGGCGGCCCTTCACGCTGGTCGACCGAGCGCTCGGGGGAATGGCAGCCTTTGAAGCCCAAGCTCGTCCTCGAGGTCCAATACGACCACTTCTCGCAGGGTCGCTTTCGCCACGGGACCCGGTTCCTCCGCTGGCGCCCCGACAAAGCGCCCAAGCAATGCACAATGGATCAGGTCGCGCGCAAAGGCACGCGGTCGCCGAAGCTCAGTCGAAAAGAGGGCTAGGCCGAGCCGATGCGCTCGGCTCGCGCGCGCGCGACTGCCGTGGACTCGGCCTTTCCCAGCCGCTCAAACTCCTCGGCGGCTCTCGCGAAGCAATGGCGAGCCTCTTGCTCCTCTCCAGCGGCCTCGTATGTCAAGCCTAAGTGAAAGAGCGAGAGCGCGCGGCCTTCGGCGAGATTGTGCGATTCGCGGATCGCGGCGGCCTCCTCCAAACAGCGCGCGCTCGACACCAAAGCCGCGGACGCCCGTTTGGGGTCGATCTCCGCCAGTCGGCGCCAGGCGAGGCCGAGGTTATGGAGCGTGACGCCGCGAGCGATGGCGTGCTCGTGCGTTCGCCAGGAGAGGGCGCGCTCATAGAGCGCGATCGACTCGAGAAGCTCCGCCGGAGACTCTCCGAGATTGGAAATCGCGGTCGCAAAATTGTGGAGAACGCGCGCGTGCCATCCGCTCTCGTCCGGCGAGGAGAAGCATACGAGCGCTTGCCCGAAGCACTCGCGCGCACGGGGAAGACTGGCTGCGGGCCCCGGATTTCCGAAAAAGACAGCGACGTTGTGAAGGAACCGCCCCCGCTCCTCGGCAGACGCGAAGGTGAGCTCCGGCAGCTGGTCCCAGAGGTCCAACGCGAGTCCACTGGCGATCTCGGCGTCGCCGTGATCGGCGAGTTCCTCCTGCAGTCGGAACCAATCGCGGAAGGCGGCGATCGGTCCTTCGCGGAACGCCTCGCGAAAACGTGCTCGAAGCCGATCGAGGCCGTCGGTCGCGGCCATGTCCGGCCTCTTAACGCCGCTTCTTCTCCGGGGTCGGGGTAAACGTGACCGCCGGCTGGAATTCCGCGTCCTCGTAGTAGGCGCCGGGTTTGTGCGTCGGCGTCGGCCGCCCGGTCACCGTGCGCGTGGGCCTGGGACTGGGCGTGAACGGGGTTGCGCTGGGAGGCGGCGACGGCCGCTGTTGCGTCGGTGTCGGCGGCACGGGCGACGGTCTTTCCGTAGAGGTAGCCGTTGCCGTTGCCGTCGGCGGTAGGGTCGGGGTGTTCGTGGGCACAGGCGAGACCGCAGCCCCCTTGCCCGCAGCGGGCGACCGGGTCGCGGAAGGCCGCGGCACCCAAGTCGGAACGGAGGTTGGTGGCGCCGCCGTAGGCTGCCGGACCGCCGGCGCCTCGGTGGGGCGAGAAGTCGGTGACGGCGACATCGTGGGCGCCGGATGCGTGGGGGAAGCGGTGGGCCGGCCCGTGGGCTTCTTCTCTTCGTAGAGGACGCCGGGCGTGCGGTCGGAGCGCGAGGTCTCGGCCGCCGTGACGACCCGCATCGGAGTGGGCGTGGGTTGCACGGCCACGGCCATCTCGGGATTGGCGGCGGGCGTGGGAGTGACCAGCCTCGCAACGATTCTTCGCGTGGTGTGGCAACTCGTTCCCGCGAGCCACGCCGTGGCGAGGACAGTCATCGCAATCAGCTTCCTCATGCGCAGAGTCTATTTCAGGGCGTTCGCGCTTGCGACGCGCGGAGGCAGAGAGACGCGTCAGGTCGGGTGCCGGCATGTTCGATAATGGCGGCTCTCATGCCGAACCTCGCCCTGCTGCGCGAAACACTCGCCTTGCGAATCTGGGCCTTCTGGAAGATCCGCCTGATTTCCTATGTGCGCCCGAGCGTCATGGAGCTGACAGACGAACGCTGCGTGCTGCGTGTGCCGCTGACCTGGCGGACTCGCAACCACCTCGGGTCGATGTATTTCGGAGCGCTCTGCACGGGGGCGGATGCGGCAGCGGCGCTGCTGGGGTTAAAGACGGCGCGCCGGTTAGGTGGGCGAATCAGCTTTCTCTTCAAAGACGTGCGCGCGGAGTTCTTGAAGCGCGCCGAGGCGGACGTTCACTTCACCTGCGAGCAAGGACGCGAGATTCGGACGCTGCTTGAGAAAGCGAATGCCTCCGGCGAGCGCGAGAATTTGCCGCTATCCGTCGTCGCCTTCGTCCCGTCGCTCCTGGGCGCGGAGCCCGTGGCGCGCTTCACCTTGACACTGTCGGTAAAAAGACGAGGTTAGCGCTCCGACTTCGGACGTCGGACGGACTCCGTCTCACAAACTCCGGGTGAAGTCTTTGGCGTCCTTCCTCCAGACGACGACACCGCAGAAACGGTCTCCTTCGGGACAGACGGGCCGCACCGAGGCGAAGTGGCGCAATGTGCAGGGGGGGAGCAGCCAGGGCCCGATGCGGGGATTCACTTCGCGGATCTGGAGCGCCTCATCGAGCGAGGCCCTCCAGATCTCCTCCTGCGCGTTGTAACAGAGACGCATGGCGAATTTGTGATGAAGGTTCAAGAGGTCGGCCGACTCGGTGAAACGGATCGCGACGGCGTTGGGAAGAAGATAGGCCGCGTACTCGTCGGCGACCCCTCGCGACTGAAGCGCGTTGATGGTTTCCCAGGTCTGCGTCATGGTTGTTCGGTACAGGTCTGCGGCTTCTCGCACGTCGTCGATGAGCATCGGGGTGATGTAGTCGGGCTCCTCCGAGAGGTACGCCGGCAGCGCCGGTCGCGAAGCAGGCGTCATCCGATGGCGCTGGTCCTGGCTGTCGGCGGTATGCGAAAGCTTCTTGCGAAACGTGTAGGAGGGATGAAAGAGCGCCCGCGAAAGCTTCCCGTGCGTCGTCAGCGTCAGCGTTTCGCCGAGCAGCCGATTCTTTGCCGGGTCGAGAGCCAAGCGGATCGCCTCGTCGTCGGAAAGGGCTGACCGCGGAACCCCAAGAATCTCGCGCACCGATGAGGCGAGCAGCTCTTCATTGCTCGCTTTCCAGTCGACGAGCCGTGAGACCCGGCCGCCGAGCTCCCGGTCGAACTCCTCCCGGAACGTTCGATCGCGAGGCCTATCTTTGCCGAGCGTCTGGAAG
>JBKPBH010000100.1:0-4435 GCA_046726795.1 Acidobacteriota bacterium | reverse complement strand
TGGACGGGGTGCTCGCCGAGTTTCACACCTGCCCCGGCTGCAAGTACGTCCACAAACGGCTCTCTCGCTCCTGATCCCTCTTCCCAGTTTCACATCCCTCCCTCCGCTGGCGGAGAAGGCCCCGAGCGAGATCCTTCCCCTTGCCAGCGCCCCGGACGATCGCGGAAACCACAATCCTCTTTCGGCATCCAATAACTGCATCGAAATCCGAAAACAACTTCAACGAAGGAGAAATCTCATGAGCAGACGCACAATCTGGATCCTCACTGCGGCCGCCGTCCTCGGACTCGGATGGTATGTCTTCCGCCCCGAACGGCTCTTCGTCAACAAGACCGTCAGCGAAGGCTTTCCCCCGAGGATGACGTCGGCCGGGCCGGCGGCCGTCGCCTCCGGCCCATTCCACGGCGTCGCCCACGCCACCCGCGGCATCGCTACGATTTACCAGGCCACGGACGGAAAGCGCACGCTCCGCCTGACAGACTTCGAGACCTCGAATGGTCCCGACGTCCAGCTCTATCTCGTGGCGGCCGCCGACGCGCTCGACAACGAGACCGTCACGAAGGCCGGGTTCCTCCCGCTCGGCGCCTTGAAGGGAAATGTCGGCGACCAGAACTACGTCCTGCCCTCAGGCGTCGATCTGGCCAAATACCGGTCAGTGACGGTGTGGTGCCGCCGCTTCGGAGTCAACTTCGCCACGGCGCCGCTCGCGGGCGCCATGACGGCCCGTCAACAAAGCTGATCCGGAAGTCCAGCCTAGGTCACTAGCTCGCGAGCGTGGTCCTTTGGGAGCCGCTGCCTGGGGCATCGCTATTGGGCGAGCAAGATCCGAGCCTCAGGTTGCGTCATCATTCAGACGCCGGCGAGGTCTGCCGGGGACGACGAGAAGGTGATCGCGAATCCTGCGATGATGGGGCCGCGTAATCGAATGACATGAGAATAGCGGTCGTCGGAGCCGGAGGGGTCGGAGGGTACTTCGGCGGGGCGATGGCGCGGGCCGGCCACGACGTGCGCATGCTCGCGCGCGGCGAGCACCTGAAGGCGATCGGTTCAAGCGGTCTGGAGATCCGGGAACCGGGAGTTTCCTGGACCGTCCGGGTCCTCGCCTCCGACGACGCCGGCGAGCTTCTTCCGGCCGACCTCGCGATCGTCGCCGTCAAGAGCTACTCTTTGCCCGAAGTGGCGCCGGTGGCTCGGCGGCTGGCCGAGAGCGGGGCCATCGTGGTTCCGCTCCTAAACGGCGTCGAGGCCTTCGAGTCGTTGAGGGCGCAGGGCGTCCCCGCAGAGCGGATGCTCGCGGGACTGACCGTGATCAGCGCGGAAAAGACGGCGCCAGGAGTCGTCACGAGGAAGAGCGATTTTCGGCGCGTCGTCGTCGGCGAGCGCGGCGGCGGGGCTTCCGAGCGGGCTGGGCGCGTGGCGGCGGCCTTCCGCGACGCCGGCGCAGAGGCCCGGGTCTCCGAAGACATCGCCGTGGATCTGTGGCGCAAGTTCCTCTTCCTGACCACTCTCGCGGCGGCCTGCGGCCTGGCGCGCGCGCCGATCGGGGTTGTTCGGGAGGCGCCGCTCGGGCCGGAGCTCCTGGAGCGGGCGGGGCGCGAAATCGCGGCCGTCGCCCGGGCGCGGGGCGTGGCGCTTCCGGTCGGGGAGGAGGACAGGGTCCTCCAGACGATGGCGGCCCTTCCGGCCGACATGAAGCCGAGCTTCCTGCTCGACTTGGAGCGCGGGGGACCAAACGAGCTCGACATCTTGAGCGGCGCCGTGTCGCGTTTTGGCCGGGCCTGCGGCGTCCCGACGCCGGTCCACGACACGGCGGTGGCCGCGCTCTCCGCCGCGGCCCGGGCCGATTGAAACCGGGTGATGCGCCACGGCATCGAAGGGCTGTCAAATGGAAAGGACCAGCCGTGACGAAACCCGTGAGCTGTTACCGATGCAACGTCCCCATGGTCCCGCAGCCGGAGCCTTTAGACCTCTCCTGGGCAGGCGACGGCCCGAACGCCGCCGACATCGACTTCCAGGGAATCCTCGTGGAGGTCCATCGCTGTCCTTCGTGCGCCGGGATCGCCACGCGGCCAGTCAAGTTCAGCCTGCCGCGACGAGCTCGGCTGGCGGCCGCGGTCTGACGCCATGAAGGCCATCGCCGTCTTTCCCCGCAAGCCCGACTCAGTTCATCTGGCGGAGCTCCCCATGCCCTCGGTGGACGATGTCCCCGGCGGCCGGGGCGTGCTGATCCGGGTCTTGAAGTGCGGCGTGGACGGCACGGACAAGGAGATCAACGCGGGCGATTACGGCGCGACGCCGCCCCGCTGCGGCTTCCTGGTGCTCGGGCACGAAAACTTCGGGCGGGTCGAGGTGGTGGGCAAGAACGTTTCGGAGGTTGCTCCCGGCGACTATGTGGTTGCCACGGTCCGCCGTCCCGGCAGGAGCCTCTACGATCTGATCGGGACCTCCGACATGACGACAGACGATTCCTACTTCGAACACGGCATCAACCTGCTACACGGCTTCCTGACCGAGTATTCCGTGGAGGACGCCGACTTCGTGGTCAAGGTGCCGCAGGGGTTGAAAGACGTCGCGGTGCTGCTCGAGCCTCTGACGGTCGCGGAGAAGGGGATCACGCAGGCCTACGAGATCCAGCGTCGGCTCCGGGTGTGGCGGCCGCGGCGCGCCGCGGTCATGGGCGCCGGGACGATCGGCCTCCTCGCGACGCTCGTCCTGCGCCTGCGGGGACTGGCTGTCACGACGTTCGGTCTCACCCCGAGGCCTTATTTGAATTCCGACCTGATCGAAGCGCTCGGCGCCCGATACGTCTCGACCCTCGAGACGCCGCTCCTCGAAGAGGCCAGGAAGAGCGGGCCCTACGACCTCATTTTCGAAGCCACGGGCTTCTCCCCGGTCGTGTTCGAGAGCATGCAGGCTCTTGGAAAGAACGGAGTCCTCGTCCTCTCGAGCGTCACGGGAGGCAACCGCGAGGTGACCGTGCCGGCAGACAAGATCAATCTGGATTTCGTTCTGGGCAACAAGGTCATGGTCGGCACGGTCAACGCCAACCGCGAGTACTTCGAGAACGGCGCGAAAGACATGGCGCAGGCCGAGGCGCAGTATCCCGGTTGGCTCTCGAAGCTCCTGACGCACCCGGTCCGCGGTCTCGAGAACTACCGGCAGCTCTTCGAGGCGTTGAACGGCGCGAAGGGCGCGATCAAGGTCTTCTGCGAGATCGCCGCGCCATGAGCGGCGCCGCCGCGGCCGAGGCGCTCCGCCTGGCGGAGGACACCGCCCGCAGGCACAACTGGAAGCGCTGGGGGCCGTACCTCTCCGAGCGGCAGTGGGGGACCGTGCGGGAGGACTACTCGGAACATGGCACGGCCTGGGACTACTTCCCGCACGACCACGCGCGCAGCCGCACCTACCGCTGGGGAGAGGACGGCCTCCTCGGGATCACGGACCGGGAGGGGCGTCTCTGCTTCGCGCTGGGTCTCTGGAACGGACGCGACCCGATCTTGAAGGAGCGTCTCTTCGGCTTGACGGGCTCCGAGGGCAATCACGGCGAGGACGTCAAGGAGAGCTACTTCTATCTCGATTCGACTCCGACGCACTCCTACATGAAGGCGCTCTACAAGTATCCGCAGGCGGAGTTCCCCTATGCGCTTCTCGTGGAGGAGAACCGCCGCCGCGGAAAGCTCGATCCCGAGTTCGAGCTCGCCGATGCCGGCGTCTTCGACGAGAACCGCTATTTCGACGTCTTCGCCGAGTACGCCAAGGCGACTCCCGAAGACGTCCTCGTCCGGGTGACCATCGCCAACCGCGGGCCCGAGGCGGCGCGGCTGGACGTACTGCCGACACTCTGGTTCCGCAACACGTGGTCGTGGGGCCGAACGGGCGAGGGATACTGGGCCAAGCCGCGGATCGCCGTCGTCGCGGGAGAGTCGGCCCTCCTGGCCGAGCACGAGGATCTGGGCCAATTCCGTCTCGAAGCCCAGGAAACGCCGGTCCGGCCCGAGCTCCTCTTCACGGAAAACGCCACGAACGTCGCTCGCTTGTATGGATCTCCCAACCCGACGCCGTACGTCAAGGACGCCTTCCACGAGTATGTCGTCCACGGGCGCGCGGACGCGCTCTCGCCCTCGTCCGAGGGAACCAAGGCGGCCGCGCTCTACAGGCTGGAGGTCCCGGCCGGGGGCGAGGTGACGCTGCGCCTGCGTCTCTCGGCGCAAGCCGACGCTCCCCGAGAGCCCTTCGGCCGCGCGTTCGATCGGCTCTTCGAAGAGCGGATGGCGGAAGCCGACGCGTTCTACGAGTCCCGGTTGCCGGCGGAGCTCTCGGAGGAGGAGCGGCGCGTCGCTCGGCAAGCCTACGCGGGGCTCCTCTGGTCCAAGCAGTTCTACCACTTCTCGGTCAAGGACTGGCTCGAGGGAGACCCCTCGCAGCCGCCGCCGCC
>JBKPBH010000099.1:0-53356 GCA_046726795.1 Acidobacteriota bacterium | reverse complement strand
GGAGGAGCGTCTTCTCGAGCTTCACGAAGAGCCGGGCCGTGGCCTCGACGTCTCTCCGGCAATAGAGCGCGATCTCCCGCAGCCGCCCGGCCTTGTAGAACGGCCCCACCGAGAAGCCGTCCATGCCGTGCTCTTTGGGGCTCTCGACCCCGAAGGCTTTGCATGCGAAATCGAGGTTCCACTTGCGGGTGGCTCCGAAGAAGGAAAGGACGTCCAGCAGATCCGTGTGCGGCTTCAAGGCGTAGCGGTAACCCACCAGGTTCTTGGTCGCCGGAATCCCGAGCACCGCGCTTCGGAGCATGACGAAGGGGCCGTCGAAGCAGCGGCCGTTGAACGTGACAAAGCGGTGGAAACGCGCGATCGCCTTCCAGAACTCGGCCAGAAAGACCGGCTCGATGTCGCCGATGAACTGGAAGAGGCCATCCGAGGAGGTCTCTTCCAAGCGCCCGTCGGTCTTCTCGTACCAGACGCGGCCGCGGTTGGTCTCGGGATTGACCATCGCGAGCACGACGATCCGTCCGGTCAGAGGCCACAGCGAGAGGAACTCCGGGAGCTTCTGCTTCTCCTCCTCCGTGCGTGCGTTCTTCTGCAAGTACGTTCGCTGCGCGTCGTCGAGCGAGTCCCACTCGATCCCGACGGTCTCGATGTCGAACACCACACTGGCCATCGGCGGCTGATGCTATCCTCTTCGCTTCACAGCATGAAGCGGCTCGGCTTCGCCCTTTCGACGCTCGCGGCGTGTCTGGCGCTGTCGTGCGCGCGATCCGAATCGGGAAAGGCGTCCGCCGGGACAACTCTGTACCGCCACCTGACGGGCGATCCCCCGACGCTCGATCCGATCACAACCGCCGAGGAGCTTGGCCTGCGGATCGAGGACCTGATCTTCCGCCCGCTCATCGGGCTCGACCGCCAGCGCCATTCCGTTCCCTCGCTGGCGCTCTCCTGGGCCGCTTCCTCCGATGGTCTGGTCTACGACATCCGCCTCGATCCGAAGGCGAAATGGGAGGACGGCTCTCCGGTGACCTCGGCCGACGTTGCCTACACCATCGACCGCGTGCGGGATCCGAAAGTCCCCTCGGTCAACTGGCGTCCCGGCTTCGAAGACGTGGTCGCGGTCGAAACGCCGGACGCGGCGACCGTGATCGTCCGCTTCCGGCGCGCCCACTCCGAGAGGCTTCTCTTCTTCACCATCCCGATCGTGTCCGCGGCGGCCTATGCCCGTCCCTCGGAAGCGGACCGCAAGCCCGTGGGGACGGGGCCGTACCGGTTGGAGAGCTGGGTGCCGAACCAGTCGGTGACGCTCAAGCGCCGCGCCGACGCGCCGGCGAACGAATCGGCCTTCGAGAAGATCGTCTTCAGGATCATTCCGACCAACGCGGTCAGCTTTCAGGCAGGGCTGCGCGGGGACCTGGACGAGTTCTACATTGCGCGGGACCAGGTCGCGCCGGCCCGGGCCTCGGCGGAGTTCCAGGCGAAGAACCGTCTGCTCAAGGTGCCCCTCTTCGTCTCGGCGATGATCGTGTGGAACTGCCGCAATCCGTACCTGACCGATGTTCGCGTGCGCCGGGCGCTCGCCATGGCGTGGCCTCGCGCGGAAACCGCGAAGCGGCTCTATCCGCCCGACGGAGCGACACTCATCTCCGGGCCTTATCCACCGGGCATTCCCGAGAACGCCCCCGAGCTCGCGCCGCCTCCTTACGACACGGTGGCCGCTGGACGGCTCCTGGACGAAGCGGGCCTCCGGACGGGGCCGGACGGGTTCCGGCGGCGCGGCGGCAAGCGGGTCTCGTTCGAGCTCCTCTACACGACTGCCTTCCCGATCTACCGCAACCTGGCCGAGATCCTGCGCGAGGCCTATGGGAAGGTCGGCGTGGAGCTGACGCTGCGCTCACTCGACTGGGCGGCCATGTCCCAGCGCGTCGCTTCGGGCGAGTACGACGCGGCGCCCGTGGGCAACACCCCGGTGCCCCCCACCGTGGATCCCTATCCAACCTATCACTCGAGCCAGATCCCGCCCAACGGCCAGAACACCGGCTTCTACCGCAACCGCGAGGCCGACCGCGTCATGGAGGCGGCCAGGAGCGAGATGGACGCCGGCAAGCGGCTCGAGCTCTATCGCCAAGTCCATCGCCTCCTGGCGGCGGACCCCCCGGCGGACTTCCTCTGGGGCGCCGACCAGTATTGGGGGATCTCCAAACGGCTCGAGGGGGTCGAGACGTCGCCCATCGGGCTCTTCCACTTCCTCCCCGGCCCGCTCGCCTGGCGCCCGGCCGCTGCGAAGTAGGCTCGGAGCGTCATGCCCGCTCCCCTCGAAGGCATCCTCGTCGTGGACCTTTCGCGCGTTCTCGCCGGGCCCTTCTGCACGATGCTGCTCGGGGACCTCGGGGCGCGCGTCCTCAAAGTGGAGCATCCCCAGGAAGGCGACGTGACCCGCGGATGGGCGCCTCCCCACGATCCGGCGAGCGGCCTCTCCGCCTATTACCTCTCGATCAATCGAAACAAGGAGTCGCTGGCGCTCGATCTCGCCTCGGAGAAGGGCGTCCGCTCGGTGCGGCTCCTGGCGAAGAGGGCCGATGTCCTCGTCGAGAACTTTCCTCCGGGAGGCCTCGAGAAGTTTGGCCTTTCGCTCGAGGACCTGCGGCGCGCCAGTCCCCGATTGATCACCGCCTCCATCACCGGCTTCGGGCGCCGCGGCCCGGACGCCTCCGCTCCCGGTTTTGACCTTCTGGCGCAGGCGGGCGCCGGGTTGATGGCCGTCACGGGAGAGCCGGAAGGGAGTCCCACGAAGATCGGCGTCGCAGTCTCGGACCTCTTCGCGGGGGCCTTCCTGGCTGTGGGGATCGCGGCGGCGCTGGCGGGACGCGCCCGGACAGGCCTCGGAGCGCACGTCGAGACCGATCTCTTCTCCTCGACGCTCTCCGCACTCATCAACGTGGCGCAATCAGCTCTCGTCACCGGTCAGGAAGCCGGGCGCCACGGCAACGCTCATCCCCAGATCGTTCCTTACAGGACCTTCTCCGCCGCCGACGGCGATTTCGTCGTGGCCGCAGGGACGGACCGGCAATTTGCGCGGCTCGCCCGCGCGCTCGGCCGGCCCGCGTGGGCCGAAGATGCCCGGTACCGGACCAACGAGGCTCGCCTGGCTCTTCGCGACGAGCTGGAAGAGGCTCTCGGAGAGATCTTCCGCCGTGAGCCGCGCGAGGTCTGGCTCTCGCGCCTTCGCGAGGCGGGAGTCCCGGCAGGCCCGGTCCGCGGCCCGCTCGAGGCTCTGCGCTCGGCGACTGCCGAGGCGCTGGGCTCTGTCGTTTCGTCCCGCGGAGTCTCGTTCGTCGCTTCGCCGATCCGCATCGAGGGACATGCTCCGCCGCTGGCGTTTCCCCCCGATCTCGATGCCGACGGCGAAAGGCTGCGGCGGGAATTCGAGTTGCCCTGATGGCCGCCCGGGAAGTCCGCCAGTCCGGCTGAGTTTCCAGGGCGCCTCTGGTAGGCTCGAAGAACGCCCATGAAAGTCGCCTTCATCGGGACGCACGGCGTCGGTAAGACGACCCTGTGTTTCGAGCTCGCCGCGCTCTTGAAGAAGAGGGACAAGGTCGTCGAGATGGTCCGGGAGGTCGCCCGGTTCTGCCCGCTCCCCATCAACCGGGACACCACGGTCGCCGCGCAATCCTGGATCCTCCACACGGAGATCGCCGAGGAGCTCGTCGCCGAGAACAAGTCCGAGATCGTCATCTGCGACCGGAGTGTGCTGGACAACTACTGCTACCTCCTCCAATCGGGCAAGCATCCGATGCTTGAACCGATGGTCAGGTGGTGGACGGCGAGCTACGGGCTTCTCATCAAGGTGCCGATCGTGGGATCGCTCCAGTTCGACGGCCTGAGGGACGTGGACATCGCGTTTCAGCAGACGATCGACGCGACGATCGACCGGGTGCTGGACGAGTGGGGGATCGGGGTCTACCGGCTCGATCGCGAACGCCGCTCCGCGTGGGCGGCGGATTCGCTCGAGGCGATCCTGCCGTTACTCGGGCCGGTGCAGCAGCCGCTCTTCGAGGAAAGGTCTCGAGTCCAAGACTGACAGGGAGTCCTTGGTCCCTGGTCCGTAGTCCTTGGACAGACTCAGGACCAGCACTCGCCACCTCAATCCGGAGGAGGGAGTGGTTCTCCGATCGGCGCGGCGGCCAGGGATCTCCACGCGACTGCGGCCAACACGATCGCTCCTCCGGCGAGGGCGAAGGCGCTCGGACGCTCCCCGATGAACAGGAAGACCCAGACGGGGTTGGCGACGGGCTCGACCATGCCGATCAGGGAAGCCTGCGTCGCGGTGACGTGTCTCAGGCCGCGCACGAAGAGGACGTAAGCGCAGGCGAGCTGGACAACGCCGAGAAAAACAAGGATGGCGGCGGACCTCGGCGAGAGTGACAGGTCGCGGGAGACGAAAGGGAGAAGCGCCACGACGGCGAGGACATTTCCCCAGCTCACGGCGGCCTGTGCGCCCCCCTCACCCTCCCGCTTGAGCGAAAGGACGAGGCCCGCGAAGAAGAAGCTCGAAGGATGAGCCATCAGATCTCCGAGCCCGCCCGGGCCGAACCGACCCACGAAGAAAAGGGCCATGCCGGCGACCGCGACCGCCACGGCCGCAGCGTCGCCCGCGCGCAGGGGCTCGCCCACGACCGCCGGCGACAGCAGGAGCACCCAGACCACACCGGCGTACTGGAGGAAGATCGCGTTGGCGGCCGTCGTCCACTTCGTCGCGACCACGAATGAGATCAGGCAGGCCGCGTAGGTCGCGAGAGCCGCCAGGAAGGCCGGGCTCCATCGCCGGACTCGGGGGCGCAGAATCAGAAACAGCGCGGCCGCCGCGAAGGCGGAGCGGTAGAAAGCGACCTTGAGCGGCGGGTCCTCGAGCGCCTTGATGCCGACACCGCCGGTGGACCACAGCAGCGCCGCCCCCAGCACGAGCAGGACGCCCCGCCTTCCCCCTGCCCTCTCCTCGGGACCAGGCGGCGACTGGGTCACGGCGCTGTGACCGCATTCACGATCGCCCGCGCCACGGCCTCCGCCGCCGCAGTCCCAACGCGCAGTCTCGTCAGCAGAGGAGGAGGCTGGCCGGCGGGGGCGAGAGCGAAGGCGATATCGCCGTCTACGACCGTGTGCGCGGGGCGGACGGCGCGCGAGAGCCCGTCGTGCGCCTCGATCGCCACGCGCTTCAGAGACCCCGCCTCGAAGGGAACGTCCGTCGCGACGCAAACGAGCGTCGTGTGCGCTCCAGCGAGCGGGCTCTCCCTCAGATCCGCCTCGCACAGGGCGCGGGCCGTCGAGAAGAGCTCTCCCTCACCGCGGGCTCCCGCCAGGCGCCTCCCGCTCTCGGGATCCACCACGTCGCCGAAGGCGTTGACGGCCACCAGGGCCGAGACGCCGTGCCCGCCGCGGATTGCCACCGAGGCCGCCCCCACGCCCCCGCGGGACGCCCGCGCGACCCCGAGCACCTTACCGACGGTCGCTCCGCTGCCGGCCCCGACCGCGCCCGTTTCGATCTCGCCGCCGCGCGCGTCCTCGCACGCCGCCTCGCCCGCCGCCTCGTCGGGGTAGGCGCCGGCCTCTCCGACGCCGAGGTCGAACAGAATCGCCGCGGCGACGATCGGGACCCGGGCCGGTCCCATGGCGAATCCGACGCCGCGGCGCCGGAGCCAGGACGTCACGCCGCTCGCCGAGGCCAGACCGAAGGCGCTCCCGCCCGCGAAGACGAGCGCGTGGATCTCGGAAACGAGGTTGCCGGGCGTAAACACCCCGGTCTCGCGGGTCCCCGGCGCGCCTCCGCGGACGTCCACGGCCGCGGTCGTCCCGGCCGGAGGGAGGATGACTGTGCAGCCGGTGCGGCGCGTCGAGTCGGTCCAATGGCCGATGTGATAACCGGCAGGGAAGCTCGTCACGCGCGCTATCGTATTTCGGGTGACGAGTCCTTGGTCCTCAGTCCTTGGTCCTTTGTCGGATCGTGACTACGCAATATGGACTGAATGACTACGGACTACGGACCCTCTTCAAGCGAGAGGGCCTTCCGGCGCGATAGCACGCCAGGCAGTCCCGAGCGCCGCGGAACGGGCGGATCCTCCGGAAGAGCACGCCGCATCCGGCGCATCGGTACGCGATCGTGCGTCGCTCGCGGAAAGCGGCCAGGGCGGGGGTCTCCGGCGCCGCGCCCTTCTTCGCTCCGATCTGCTGTGCCAGTCTCTTGAAGAGCGGACCGTGTCCGACGCGGGGGCCCTTCCGGCGGAACGCCCACGCGTGCGCCGCCTCGTGCCGGAGTGTCTCCTCTCGTTCCGCGAGCGAAAGGTGCCCGGATATGGTGATCCGGTGCGGCGGGCCGTATACGATCTCGCCTCCGGTCAGCTTGCGGCTCGAGAGACGGACACGCGCGGGATCCAGGCCGAATCGAACGGCGAGGCGGTCGTACAGCCTCTGCAGGCTCGCCTCGCCGTCCGGCTCTTCGACCGGAAAGAGGACTGACTCGCGATTCATCGCAATAAGATTAGCGAAAGAGAGGAGGAATGATGATCCGCAAGTTTGTCGGACTCTCGATCGCCCTTCTCGGGCTCACCGCAGCGGCCGCCGCCGAAGCGGGCAACATGGTTTCCTACGCGAGCGGCCCGGAAACGGTCTCGGGCTACTTCGCGGCACCCAGAGGGACGGGCAGGAAGCCCGCTGTCGTCGTGATCCAGGAATGGTGGGGCTTGAACGACTTCATCAAATCGAAGGCGGAGGGCTTCGCGAATCAGGGATATGTGGCCCTGGCTCCAGACCTCTACCGCGGCAAGGTCACCTCCGACCCGGACGTGGCGCACCAGCTCATGCGCGGGATGCCCGAGGACCGCGCGATGCGGGACCTCCAGGCGGCCGTGGCCTATCTGAGATCCCGGCCGGACGTGGACGCCAAGCGGATCGCCTCGATTGGCTGGTGCATGGGGGGAGGCTACTCGCTCGCTCTGGCGCTCGCCGAGCCCGCGCTGGCAGGCGCGGTGATCGACTACGGCCGCCTCGTCACCGACGACGCGAAGATCGCGAGCCTGCAGGTGCCGCTGCTCGGCAACTTCGGCGGCAAGGACGAAGGGATCCCGCCGGCGAGTGTCCAAGAGTTCGAGCGCAAGGCGAAGGCGCTCGGCAAGAACGTGGACTTCAAGGTCTACCCGGAGGCCGGCCACGGGTTCGCGTCCTCGAAGGATCCCAAAACCTTCCGGCCGGCCGACGCGAAGGACGCCGACGCACGCGCGAACGGGTTTCTCGCGAAGGTTCTGAACCCGAAGTCCTGAGACGGGAGGCGGGTTTCCGGCTCAGGTCTGGCGGTTCTTGTACCAGTCGGCGTTGACCTGCAAGAAGTGCTTCCACTTGTCGGGGACCGTCTCCTCTGTGAAGATCGCGGTCACAGGACAGGCCGGCTCGCAGTTGCCGCACTGGATACAGACGTCCGGGTCGATGTAGAGCATCTCGGCCGACGAGAAATCCGCTTCGTCCTTGCGAGGATGGATGCAGTCAACAGGACACACGTCGACGCACGCGGTGTCCTTCGTGCCGATGCACGGCTCGGCAATGATGTACATTCCCATAGGCCGCCGATCTTAACATTTGAAGCGAGCGCGCGCGAAGAGAGTCCGGTTCGCCTGGCGGATCGGCCGCGCGCGCTCGAAGAGAGAGTTCAAAGGCCCCCCGGCTCCTCCGCCGGGACCTACTTCCCTCCGCCGGGGGCTACTTGCCGACGCTGATCTGATGAGCCAGGTTCTGGCCGTCGGGAAGAGTCGTGTAACGGACCGTCACCTTGGCGCCGGGAGCGAGTGTGCCGTTGATCTTCGTTTCGGCGGTCCAGACGAAGCGCATCTCCGACCCGTCGGGGACGGCGACGTTGACCGAGCGATCGGCGGCGTTCAACTTGGTCACATTCCCGGCCGCCGTGGACGTCTTGTCGTTCCCGGCGCCGGCCAGCGGGGCCAGCGAGAGCGCCAGGGTCAAAATCAACGCGGAAACGCGGATCGTCTTGGGCATGGCTTCCCTCCCCGCGGCACAACAAGGAAGCCGCGCCGCGAATTTCGGGTCTCCGCCGGAGGGACCGATTTGACAGGACGGGGAAGCCTCCCTAGAATACGCCGTTTTTCAATTGGGCTCTCCGGAGGCTCCAACATGACAAAACGCTGGACGGACTCGGAGGTTCGGTTCCTCAAGGACAACGCCGGAAAGATGAGCGTGCAGGGGCTTGCCGACGCCATCTCGGTTCGGATCGACGAGCTCGAGAAGAAGATGGAGAAGCTGGGCCTGACGGGCGCGTCCGCGGCTCCCGTGGCAAAGGCGCCGCTCACTTTGAAGGAGCTGTCGCGCCACACCGAGAACGCCAAGAAGGACTTCGACCGCGGAATGGCCGCCCTCCAGAGGCGGAAGTTCGAAGAGGCTGAGCGAAACTTCCTCGACCTGATTCAGAAATACGCCGGCGAAAAAGAGCTCGTCGACCGTGCCCGCATCTACCTGGCGATCTGCGAGCGACAGAAGAAGACGGCGGGCCCGGCGCTCGTCGAGCCGGAAGACTTCTATTACGCCGCGCTCCTCGAGAAGAACCGGGGGAACGTCTCCGAGGCCATCGAGCACTTGAAGCACGCCGCTCGGAAGAACGGCGCCGGCCGGGTGGACTTCCTGCTCGCCTGCTGCTACGCGCAGAACGGCGAGGCCGGCACGGCCCTGGAGCATCTGCGCCGGGCGATCGAGGAGGACCAGCGCCACCGGATCCTGGCCCGGCACGATCGCGACTTCGACCCAGTCCGGGACTCGCCCGAGTTCCAGGATCTCCTGGCCTCCTAGAGACCGACGCGGGTTCTATACTCGGCCGGTGAAGCCGGGTCGCGGGAGCAAGAAGAAAACACCCTCCGCGCGCGGGCGGGCAGGGCGGCCCTGCGTGATCCTCCTCACGGCCGGTGTCGGATCCCGGCTGCGTTCCTCGCGGCCGGGCGTCCTCCACCGTGTCGGCGGCCGCACTCTTCTCGAGGCGGCCCTCGCGACGGCGGAGACGCTCTCGCCGGCCCGGACGGTCGTCGTGATCGGCCGCGCGCGCCGGGAGATCGGACAGGAGCTGGCCGAACGTCCCGTGACCGTTGTCGTGCAGGACCCGCCGGGCGGAACCGCCGACGCGACTCGGCAAGCGCTGGCGAGTCTGCCGGGCTCCGCTAGCCCCGTCGTCGTGTTGTCGGGGGGCGTTCCGCTCTTGCGGGCCGAGACGCTGCGGGCCCTGCTCGACCGGCAGAGGCGACGCTCCCTCGATCTCGCGATTCTCTCGTTCCGTCCGCCCGACACGGCGGACTTCGGGCGTGTCGTGCGGGACGCGTCGGGCCGCGTGCGCAGGATCGCCGCGGCGGGAGATGCCGCCGCGGGCGCCGAGGCCCTGGCCGGCGTGTACTGCTTCGCGGGGCGCCCCCTCAGGGCCGCGCTCGCCGCCCTCGGCGGAGCCGCCCGAGGGCGCCGGGGAGGGGCGGACCTCTCCGACCTCGTCGCCGTGCTCGCCTCGGACTCCGGAAGGGTGGAGGCCGTCGAGGCGGAGGATTGGCGTGAGGCCTGGGGCATCCGCACCCGCCGAGACCTGGCGGCCGCGGAGGAAATGGCGAGACGTCTGGCTGTCGAGCGGGCGCTGGACGCAGGCGCCTCGGTCGTGGATCCCAACACCACTCGCATCGGTCCGAGGGTCGAGCTCGAGCCGGACGTCGTCATCCACCCCTTCGTCTCGCTCGAGGGGCATTGCGTGCTGAGAGAGGGCTGCGAGGTTCTTCCCTTCACCCGGGTGGCCGACTCGGAGCTGGCCTCGGGAGCGGTGGTCGGACCACATTGCGACGTCGAGGGGGCGAGAATCGGGGCGCGCTCTCGCGTGGGCCCCTTCGCGCGAGTGCGTCCGGGCACGGTTCTCGAGGAGGACGTGCGGGTCGGAAACTTCGTCGAGACGAAGCAAGCGGTGCTGCGCCGCGGCGTCAAGGCGTCTCACCTCTCCTACCTCGGAGACACGGAGATCGGCGAAGAGACCAACATCGGCGCCGGCGTCATCACCTGCAATTACGACGGCGAGAAGAAGAATCGCACGACGATCGGGCGCGACGCCTTCATCGGCAGCGACACGCAACTCGTCGCGCCCGTGACGGTCGGCGACGGCGCCTGGATCGGCGCGGGCTCTACGATCACGCGAGATGTCCCCTCTGGTGCGCTCGCCCTGACCCGCGCCCCCCAGACGATCGACGAGGGCTGGGTGGCCCGCCGCCGTGAGAAGAAGAAAAAGGTGCCAGGTTGAAAGTGTCAGGTGAAACGCAGGTTTCAGGTGTTAGGTGTCGGGTTGAGCCAACGCGTAGCGGCCCTCGTCCCTGGCACCTAACACCTGGCACCTGACACCTGTTTTTCCCTGACACCTCGTCCCTGAGACCTGCATAATCCGTTATATGTGCGGCATCGTCGGCTACGTCGGGCCAAAGGAAGCGGCGCCACTGCTCCTGGAGGGGCTCAAGCGGCTCGAGTACCGCGGCTACGATTCCGCCGGCATCGCGACCCTTTCCGACGGCGCCTTCGCGATCCATCGTAGCCCCGGCAAACTCTCCAACCTGCTTGCGCGGCTGGCGGGTTCGACGTCTCCCGGCACGACCGGCGTCGGGCACACGCGGTGGGCGACCCACGGGAGGCCCACCGAGGCCAACGCGCACCCGCAGACCGACTGCACGGGGAGGGTCGTCGTGGTCCACAACGGGATCCTGGAGAACTTCGCCGAACGCAAGGCCGCCCTCGCCGCGGTGGGCCACAGGTTCTCGAGCGAGACCGATACGGAGGTCTTCGCCCACGAAGTCGAGGAGGCGCTCGAAGGGGACCTGCTCACCGCCGTCCGGCGTGCGTGCGGCCGACTCTCCGGCGCCTACGCGGTCGTCGTCGCCTCGAGCGGCGAGCCCGGCGTCCTGGTCGCGGCCCGGTCGGGCCCTCCCATCGTCCTCGGGCTCGGCTCGGGCGAGAACTTCGTCGCCTCCGACCCCGTGGCGCTCGCGCCGTGGACGCGGGACGTCGTCTTCCTCGAGGAGGGAGACCTGGCACGCGTGGACGCCTCGGCGGTCCGCATCTGCGATCCGGAGGGCCGGGCGGTCCGCCGTGTGCCGCACCGGATCCTTTGGGACGCGGTGGCCGCCGAGAAGGGGGGCTACCGCCATTTCATGTTGAAGGAGATCCATGAGCAGCCGACCGCGCTCGCCGAGACGATGGGAGGAAAAGTGTCGCTCGAGTCCGGCGAGCTCTCTCTCGGCTCGGAGCTCTTCGAGCCCGGGCGCGTCGCCCGCTACGAGCGCGTCCTGCTGCTCGCCTGCGGCACCTCGTGGCACGCCGCGCTGATCGGCAAGTTTCTCATCGAGAGAATGGCCCGGCTGTCGGTCGAGGTCGACTACGGCAGCGAGTTCCGCTACCGCCGGCCCGTCGTGGACGGCCGCACACTCACGATCGGGATCTCGCAATCCGGAGAGACGGCCGACACGGTCGCCGCTCTCGGAGAGGCCCGGCGCGCGGGATCTCCGCTCGCCGCCATCGTGAATGTCGCGGGGAGCCAGATCGCCCGGATGGCGGAGGCCGTTCTCCCGACGCACGCCGGGCCGGAGATCGGCGTCGCGTCGACCAAGGCGTTCACGACCCAGCTCGCCGTCCT
Organism: Acidobacteriota bacterium; assembly: GCA_046726795.1. Taxonomy (GTDB): domain Bacteria; phylum Acidobacteriota; class Thermoanaerobaculia; order UBA5066; family Gp7-AA6; genus JAWOLE01. The sequence continues at coordinate 41,673 of JBKPBH010000099.1, read as the reverse complement.
GTATCTGGCGGCCGCGAAGCTGCGCGAGTCCCGCGGCCTGGCCCGGGGCCTTTCGCCGGAAGAGAGGACCGCCTTGGCGCATCTGCCCAAGGCGGCCTCCCAGACTCTCGCGCTCGAGGGGCGGATCGAGGAGCTCGCCCGGCAATACCACGGCGCTCGGGACTTCCTGTTCCTCGGCCGGGGCCTCCATTACCCTGTGGCGCTCGAGGGGGCGCTGAAACTGAAGGAGATCTCCTACATTCACGCCGAGGGGTATCCGGCGGGGGAGATGAAGCACGGTCCGATCGCCCTGGTGGACGAGAACCTGCCGGTCGTGGTGCTGGCGCCCCACGACGACTGGCGCGAGAAGACCCTGTCCAACCTCCGGGAGGTCAAGTCCCGCGACGGGATCGCGATCGTGGTCACGACGCGCGCCGACGAGGAGATCGCAGCGGCCGCCGACGAAGTCCTGGTGATCCCGGAGACGGCGCCGGAGCTGCAACCGATTCTCTCGGTCATTCCGCTCCAGCTCTTCGCCTACCACGTCGCCGTGCGGAGGGGCTGCGACGTGGACCAGCCGAGGAACCTCGCCAAGAGCGTGACGGTGGAATAGTTCTCAGTTCTCAGTCTTCGGGTCTCAGTTTTTTGCGGAATCCCGTTCTCATATGGAACCGAAACCCGAAGACTGACACCTGATAACTTCTCCTCCATGTCTGACTCTCCATCCCTCGCCGGCCTGAATCCCGAGCAACGGGAGGCCGTGCTGCATCAAAAGGGCCCCCTCCTCGTGCTGGCGGGGGCGGGATCGGGGAAGACTCGCGTGATCACGCACCGCTTGGCGAGGTTGGTCGAGGCGGGAGCGGACCCGCGTTCGATCACCGCCGTGACTTTCACCAACAAGGCGGCGGACGAGATGCGAGAGCGCGCCCGGCGCTTGCTCGGCGGAGCCGCCGTGCTCTCCTTCGTGGGGACGTTCCACGCCTGGGCTCTCCGGTTGCTCCGCCGCCGAGCGGCCGACGCGGGACTGCCTCCCCGGTTCTCGATCGCCGATTCCGCCGACCAGCTCGCGCTCGTCAAGGAGGCCATGTCGGATTTGCAGATCTCCGAGCAGATCCTGCCGCCAGGCGCCGTGCGCGCACGCATCTCGCACGCCAAGAACGCGCTCGTCACCGCCGAGCGGTTCGAAGAGACGCACGCGGATTTCGCGGGAGAGAAGGTCGCCGCGGTGTACCGCCTGTACGAGAAGAAGCTCGCGGCGGCGGGGGCGCTCGACTTCGATGACCTGATCGCGCGCTCCGTGCGCCTCCTGCGGGAGCGTCTCGACGTCCAGGCCTCCGAGCGGCGGCGCATCCGGCACCTCCTGATCGACGAATACCAGGACACCAACGCCGCGCAGGACGCCCTGGTGAAGCTCCTGGGGGAAGGGGCGGACTCGCTCTGCGCCGTCGGCGACGAGGACCAGGCCATCTACCGCTGGAGGGGCGCCGAGGTCGAGCACATCCTCCGCTTCGACCAGGACTTTCCGGGGGCACGCATCGTCACCCTCGAGACGAACTACCGCTCGACCGACGGGATCCTGCGCGCGGCCTCCGGCGTCGTCGCGAACAACCGGCGGCGCCGGGCCAAGGTCCTGCGCGCCGACCGCGGGCACGGGTCTCGGGTGCGCCTGGCCCATTTCGAGGAGGACCGGCAGGAGACGGAAGCAGTCGCCCGGGCAATCGCCGAAGGAGGCCGGCGGCCGGGCGATGTCGCTGTGCTCTACCGCACGAACGCCCAGTCCCGCCCGTTCGAAGAAGAGCTCGTCCGGCGTCGCATCCCCTACGTCGTTGTGGGCGGAATGAAGTTCTACGAGAGGGCGGAAGTCAAGGACGCGGTCGCCTATCTGCGCCTCGCGGTGCGCCCCGAGGATGATCTGGCCTTCCGCCGCGTCGTCAACGTCCCCGCGCGAGGCATCGGCTCGGCCACGCTCGACCGCCTGGCCGCGGCGGCGCGCGAGACGGGGCGGTCCTGGTGGGACGTCTCGGGAAATCCCCCGGTCGGGCTGCCCGACCGGGCGCGTGTCGGGCTCGCGCGGTTCCGCGCGCTCGTCGACGACCTGCGGGAGAAGGCGCGAACGTATTCCCCGTCGGCGCTCGTCGAGCATCTCTTCGAGGCCACGGGTTACGCGGCGCTCTACGAGAACAGCGAGGACCGGGAGGACATCGCGCGGCGCGAGAACCTCCAGGAGCTCGTCAACTCGGCGCGGGAATTCGAGCGCCGCAGCGCGGAGGGCGCGACCGTCGCCGACTACCTCGACACGGTCTCGCTCGCCACCGACACCGACGTCGTGGCTTCGGGGGAGGGTGCCGTGACGCTCTCGACGCTCCACGCGGCCAAGGGATTGGAGTTCCCGGCCGTCTTCGTCGTCGGGCTCGAAGAGGGATACCTGCCGCACGGCGAGTCGCGGGAGGACCCGGAGGAGCTCGAGGAGGAGCGCCGCCTCCTCTACGTCGGGATGACCCGCGCCCGAGACGAGCTGACCCTGACCCTCGCCGGGCGGCGGCTCGTCTACGGGAAGGTTCAGTACCGCACGCCCTCCCGGTTCGTGGAAGAGATTCCAGCCGACGTCCTCGAGGAACTCGCGGCGCCGCGCGCCGCCCGTCCGACGATCTTCGAGCCCGAGCCCGAAGAGGCCCCATCGCATTCCCTGACGCGCGGGCGGCGGGTGCGCCATCCCCGATACGGGTACGGTGTGATCCTCGCTCAGGAAGGCTCCGGCGACGAGACCCGCCTGACCGTCTACTTCGACCGGGCCGGCAAGAAGAAATTCGTCGCCCGCTATGCCGATCTGACGCCGGCGTAGCCGTCGCTCCGCTCCCGCGGCGCGCGCCTCCTCCTTCGATTACCTCAGGAGACTACGCGCGCTGCGACCGGGGCAGCGCCTTTCGGCGCACCGGCGAGCGGCTCAGCCGGATGCGGCCTCGACCGCTCGCCTGATTCCGCGCAAGCGCTCCGCTCCCGCGGCGCGCGCCTCCTCCTTCGATTACCTCAGGAGACTTCGCGCGCCGCGACCGGGGCGAGGGCTCTCGCTGTGCATGTCAGATCTGACATATCAGGAGAGTCGCGCGGCGAGGGCGATCATCCGGCCCGCGGCGGCGCCGTCCCGGCGATAGGACGCGAAACGGGCGCCGCCGCATTTCGTGCAGGCGGGATGCGCGGAGATGCTCTCCGGAGGGATGCCGGCGGCGGCGAGCTGGGCGCGGTTGACGGCTGCCAGGTCGAGGCGGAAGCGGCCCTCGCGGGAGCGTTTCGTGAACTCTCCGGCGAACTGCGCGGCGACCTCGCCTCCCACTTCGTAGCAGCAGGCTCCGATCGAGGGTCCCAGGAAGGCGCGCGCCGAGAAGGGGCTCTCGCCGAGCTCCGCGAGCGCGGCGACTCCGGCCCCGGCGGCGTTCCTGGCCGAGCCGCGCCAGCCGGCGTGCACGACGGCGGCCGAACGATTTCCGGCCAGAACGATCGCAACGCAGTCGGCTGTCTGGACCACGACAGCGACGCCAGGAAGGCCCGTCGCCAGGATGTCGCACTCTCCGGCGTCGAGCACCTCGCCCCGGCCGGGAGGCTCGCGGACGATCACGGCGCGGCTGCCGTGCACCTGTGTGGAGCGTACGATCGGGAGCTCGCCGGTCCCGAGGGAGCGCGCGAAGCGCCTCGCGAGGAACGCCGTCGGAGAAGGCTCGTCTTTCGGGCCCTCGCCGCGGCCGGAGAAGGCGACGAGGAGGCCGGGCGGCGGATCCGTTGGGCGGAAGACCCATCCGCCGGCGTTTTGCTCTTCGACCCAATCACCGCTCACCCGGGCATTGTAGGAGGCGGCTTCGCCGCTCTGCGTGGAACCGCCGCGACCGTGATACCCCGGCCCTCCCGCCGCCTCGCTTCGGTGTTAGAATTTTGCGGTGTCCTCGCTGGAAATGCCTGTAAAGACGCGGGTTTTCCCCGTCATCGGCCTGGAGGTCCACGCCCAGCTCCAGACCCGCTCCAAGCTCTTCTGCTCTTGCCCGGTCACGGTGGGAGCGCCGGCCAACTCCGCCACGTGCCCCGTCTGCCTGGGGTTCCCGGGAACGCTTCCGGTCACGAACCGTCGCGCCGTGACACTCGCCTTGAAGCTCGCGGCCGCCGTGGGCGCGCGGGTCCACCACGACTCGCGGTTCGCGCGAAAGAACTACTTCTATCCGGACCTGCCGAAGGGCTACCAGATCAGTCAGTTCGACCGGCCCATCGCGACCGGCGGATCCATCGAGATCGAAACCTCGGCGGGACCGAAGACGATCCGGCTCGTGCGCATCCATCTCGAGGAGGACGCCGGCAAGCTCCTGCACGACACGCCCTACGACGACGTGCCGGCCAGCGTCTCGCTCGTGGACTGGAACCGATGCGGCGTCGCCCTGGTCGAGATCGTCTCGGAGCCAGACCTTCGCTCGCCGGGGGAAGCGGCGGCCTACCTGACGGAGCTGCGGCGACTGCTGCGTTACACCGGGGTCTCCGACGCCGACATGGAGAAGGGGAACCTGCGCTGCGACGCCAACGTCTCGATCCGGGCCGAGGAAGGCGCGGATTTCGGGACGCGCGTCGAGATCAAGAACTTGAACTCGATCCGATTCGTCGCGAAGGCGATCGAGCACGAAATCGGGCGGCAGGCCGAGGCTCTCGAGCGCGGGGAGAAGGTCGTCCTCGAGACCCGCCTCTGGGACGCCGCCGCCGGCCGCACGGTGTCGATGCGCGGCAAGGAGGAAGCGCACGACTACCGCTACTTCCCCGAGCCGGATCTTGGGGCCCTCATCGTGGAGGAAGCCTGGGCGGCGCGCGCCGCCTCCGATCTCCCCGAGCTGCCGCGGGCGCGGGAGAAGCGCTTCGTCTCACAGTACGGTCTCTCCCGCGCCGACGCGGAAACGCTCACCTCGGCCAGGGAGCTCGCGGACTACTTCGAGCAGGTCGTCGGCGCCGGCGCGCCGGCGAAGCAGGCCACCAACTGGGTGACGGGTGAGGTGCTGCGCCGGATGAAGGAACGAAAGATCTCTTCGGAAGACGCGCTCTCGTTTCCCGTCTCGCCCGAGCGCCTGGCAGGCCTCCTCCGGCTCGTCGAGAAGAAGCAGATTGATGTGGCCCGAGCCAAGGATCGAGTTCTGCCCGAGATGCTCACGTCGACGGAGAATGCCGCAACGATCGTGAAGCGAATGGGTCTGGGTGTTCTCGACGACAGTGATGCCATTTACAAGGCAGTCGCGGAAACGCTTGGGAACAATGCCGAACAGGTCAATCAGTACCTCGCCGGCAGGACACAAACGTTTGGTTGGTTTATGGGCCAGGTCATCAAGTCAATCGGTGGCGGCGCCGATCCGGCGGCTGTACGCGCGGCCCTTCAGAAGGAGTTGCTCCGCGAAAAGAAGCGACGAGAGCAGCCGTGATCCAGCTCTACAACGTCTCGAAGGAATACGGGCGGTTCCGGCACGCCCTGACGGAAGTGACCTGCCGCATCGAGCGCGGCGAGTTCGTTTTCCTGACCGGCCCCTCGGGAGCGGGCAAGACGACCTTCCTGAAGCTGCTCTTCCGGGAGGAAGAGCCGACGTCCGGGCAGATTGTCGTCAACGGGCGCAACATCTGGGTGCTCCCGTCTTCGCAGGTCCCCTATTTCCGTCGCACGATCGGCGTGGTGTTCCAGGACTTCCGCCTGATCACGCGCAAGACGGTCTTCGAGAACATCGCTTTCGTCCAGAGCGTGCTGGGCCTGCCGCGGGCCGAACAGCGCCGCCGGGCCTACCAGGTCTTGAAGCGCGTCGGCCTCCACCATCAGATGAACTCCTACCCGCACGACCTCTCCGGGGGCGAGCAGCAGCGCGTCGCGATCGCCCGCGCGATCGTCAACGAGCCCGCGCTGCTTCTCGCCGACGAGCCGACGGGTAACCTCGATCCCGTTCTGTCGGAGGAGATCATGCGTCTCTTCGCCGACATCAATATCCGTGGGACGACCGTCCTCGTCGCGACGCACGACCTGGACCTGATCCGCCGGATGGGAAAACGCGTGCTGACGCTCGAGCGAGGACGCCTGCGCGAAGGCGCTCCGCCGGCTCCCTTGATCCGCGAAGCGCCTTTCCTCCCTCGTGGGTAGCGAGAATCGTAAACGGTAAAACGGAAAACGTAAAACGTGGCAAGGCATTGCTCGACTTCGTTTTACGTTTGACGTCTTACGTTTCACGGCTCCGGGTCAGCTATGGGGATTAGCTCCCGCTACGTCTTCGGCGAGGCCTGGTCCATCGCGAGGAGCGGCTTCCGGCAGACGGTGATGGCGGGCGCGCTGATCACCCTCGGGCTGTACGTGCCGGGCCTGCTCGTCCTGCTTTCGAAGAACCTCGGCCGCCTCGCCGCCGCCGGGGGGGAAACGCCGGCCGCTGTCGTGACGCTCGAGGCCTCGGCGGACGGCCGCGAGCTGGCCGGACGCATCGCCGCGGATGCCCGCGTGGCCAGGGTCCGCGTCGTTTCGAGCACGGAGGCCCTCAATCGGTTTCGCAGGGCATACCCGGACCTCGGGGCGGCGCTCGCGGAGTTGAAAGAGGCGCCCGTTCCCCCGACACTCGAGATCTTCGTCAAGCCGGGGTTCGCGGCGAGCGCGGGCTCGATCGCACAAGCTGCGGGGCGTCTCCCGGGGGTCGAGACGGCGGAGTCGGAAGAGGACTTCGACCGGCGCTTCCGGGAAGCGATCCGCCTCCTGCGCGGCGCGGGTCTCTTCCTGGGAGGCCTGCTGACCGTCGCGGCGGTCCTTTCGGTGGCCTCCGCGATCCGGCTGGCCCTGGACCTGCACCGCGACGAGATCGAGATCATGCGCCTGATGGGGGCGACCGAGGGCGCGGTCCGGGCGCCCTTCTGGCTCTACGGCGCCTTCGAAGGGTTAGCGGGGGGCGCGGCTGCGCTCGGTCTGCTGGCGGCGACTTTCCTGGCGGCGACGCGGCTGCTCGCCCGCCATCCGCATCCGGTCCTGTCGATTTTCTGGACGAGCTTCCTGGACTGGCCGACCGCGCTGGCTCTCCCGGTAGCTGGAACGCTGGCCGGGTTCTTGGGCAGCGTTCTGTCCCTCGGCAAGAAGGCGCGAGTGTAGAAAAAGTCCTTGGTCCCTGGTCTTAGTCCTTGGTTGGGACGGCAGACTCCGGACCCCGGACTAAGGACTAAGGACTAAGGACTAAGGACTCTCAGGATACGGGTGGCGGATCCGGGTCTCCCAAAAGGCGGGCAAGGCCCTCCCAGCCCTTGATGTGCTCGCAGACGACCTTGATCGCCGAGGTCAGGGGCACCGCGAGGACCGCGCCGGGCACTCCCCAGAGGAGTCCCCAGGAGATGAAGGCGACCATCACCGTCAGCGGAAAGAGCCGGACCCTTCCGCCGACGATGAAGGGCGTCAGGACGTTGCCTTCCAGGAACTGGAGGACGGAATAGACGGCGAGGACGATCAGCGCCTTGCGTCCGTCGTACTGGAAGTAGGCTACGGCGACCGCCGGGAGGGTCGAGAGGATGACGCCGACGTAGGGGAGCATGATCGCAAGCCCCGCCACTGGACCGAGCACGTAGTAATACCGGATGCCCAGAAACATCAGGGTGATCGTGGTCGCGCCCGCCATGATGAGCATGACGAACACCAGCCCGAGCGCGTAGGAGGTCATCGTGTGCGAGATCGCGCCGGTGACCTCGGTCCCCGCCATCCGCGGGTTGCGCGCCAGGATGCCGGAGATGACCCGCCCGAACTTCTCCCGGTCTTTGAGCATGAAGAAGGTCAGAAACGGCACGGCCGCTGCGTAGAGAACGAGGTGGAGAACGCCTCCGAGCTGCGACACGAGCATGCGCGTCATCTCGATCGGCGACTCCGCGATCTTGACCTCGCGCACTCCTCGGGACTCCTCCGGCAGGATGTTCCCCATCCTCTGCCGGAGTGTGTTGACGAATTCCGTCAGCTGAGAGAGCAGCTCCTTGATGCGCGTCTGGTAGCGGGGCAGATCGCCGTAGAACTCGTTCAACTGCGCCGTGACGTTGATGAACAGGAGGACGAGAGCCCCGATCAGGACGAAGAGGAGGAGCAGGATGGCGAGCACCCGCGGCACGCGGGCGCGCTCGAGGAGCGAGACGAACGGGCGCATCGCGAACGCGAGGAAAAGGGCGAAGATGACCGTGATGAAGAAGAGCCGCCCGTAGTAGAGGAGGGCAACGGCCGAAGCGAGCGAAACGATCGTGAAGCCGACGGCGCGCGGTGAGCCGGCCGGGGCCGCGACGGCGGCGGCTGGCCTGCCCGGGGGCGCGAAAAAAGCCCCCTCGGCAGGAGGGGGCTCGGTCTCGGTCCCGGACGGATCGGAGCTCACGACCCCGGGACGAGGGTGACGACGATGAGCGCTCGCCGATTCTTGGCGCGCCCTTCCGCGGTGGCGTTGTCGTAGGCCGGCTCGGCGGAACCCTTCGCCGCGGTCGAGATCCGGGCGGGGTCGATCCCGTGGCGTGTGACGAGATACTCCTTGGCCGCCGCGGCGCGCTTGGCCGAGATCGCCAGGTTGGACTCCGCGGAACCGGCGTTGTCGGAATAGCCCGTGATGACCGCCGTCGCGTTCAGGTCATTCTTCATCCGCAGGGCAACGCCGTCCAGGATCGCCTTGGCGATGTTGGTCAGCCGGGCGCTCCCGGCGTCGAAAAAGATCTCGTCTCGCGTGGACCTGGGCGTCGGCGCCGGCGGCGCGGGGGGCGGCGTCTGGACGACGACCTCGGTCTTCTGTTCGACGACCGGTGCCGGAGGCGGCGCCGGCACAACCACGGGCGGCGGCGGAGGCGGCGGCCAGGCTGCGTACGACACGCCGACGATCCCGCCGACGGGGGAGGGGGAGAACCCGTGCTTGATGAGCAGGTCCACGTTCGCGTTCAAGCCGGCCGACACGGCCCATCCCGAGCGGCCGATGTAGAAACGCGCCCCGGCGAGGAGCATCGAATAGTTTTCATCGGGGAAGTCGCCGCCGTCGAAGATCGTTCGGTCCAGCTCGCCGATGACGTGGAGGAACGGCGCGACCGGGACGTCCACGCCGGCTCCGAACCGCAGGCGGTTGGCCACGCGCACGTCGTTGTCGTGGCGGCCGGAGAGCTGATAGGAGACGATTCCGGTCAGGATCCCCTTGGTTGCCGCGAACCCCCACTCCCAGTCCGTCCGCCGGGACTTGATGTGGTCGAGATCCGCGTCGACGTCGTCCCTGTTCAGGGAGGACTGAGAGATGGGAATATGCCCTGCGCCCCAGAGCGCCACCCGGAAGTCGGGATCCGACTCGGAGAAGAAGTTGTACTTGCTTCCGATCCGGATCTTCCGCGCCTCGTCTGCCACGAAATGGTCGCGGATCTGGATGCTGTTGATCGAGCCGCCCCGCCAGCCGCCGCGGCTCTCGAACCGCTCCTCCCCCGCGCTCGCGAAGAGGGACCAGTGATCGGTCAGGCCGATCCCGAGCGACCCCTCTGCGGCCCAGTGGCTAAAGAGCCGGCTGCGCGCCTCGGTGTTCTCGAACGCCAGATTGCCGGCGATGAGCTGCTCCTTCCAGCCGTAGACTGCGAAGGTCCAGTACCCCGCCCGGGGGGTGTCCGCGGTAGGCATCGTGAAGAGCCCGATATCGCCCTGGTTGTTCGGGGCTATCTGGGCGGAAGCGGTCGCTCCAATCAGGCAGACGAGCAAGCCCAGGAGCGCGGCACGCTTAGCCTTCATGCAATCTCCTTTCAGAAGGGTCCGGGAACCAAGGATGCCGAATAGAATAAGCCAAAAAAGCGCGTTTGCCAAACAACTTAGCTCCGCGGCACGCGCCAAAGGGAAGGCGGCAGGGCGATAGGCCACCCGTCCGCCGGTCAGATTTGTCGTCTTGCGCTCTTTTTCGCCTGCCGCCTACCGCTCAACGCCCCCCGGCATGGATGTGGCAGATAGCCACGGCCAGGGCGTCGGCGGCGTCGAGCGGGACCCGGGCGCGCTGGCGGGCGAGCAACGAGAGGACCATAGCCCGGACCTGGGGTTTCTCGGCATTCCCGTAACCCACCAGCGCCTTCTTGACCAGCCGTGGCTCATACTCGAAGACCGGAACGCCGTTGCGCGCCGAGGCCGCCAGCAGGGCGCCGCGGGCGTGCGAGAGCTTGATGGCGGAGGAGAAGTTCCTGGCCGCGAAGACCGTTTCGACGGACACCGCCGCGGGCCGGCACTCCTCGAGCAGGCCGAGCGCGCCGGCGAAAAGGAATTCCAGTTTCTCGGCGAACGAAAGGGCCGCGGGGGGACGCCAGACGCCGCATCCGTCCAGGCGAAGGCGTCCCTCCTCGAAAAAGACCACACCGTACCCCGTGGCCGCTGTGCCTGGATCGAAGCCGACGACCCTCAAGGCCGTAAAACGTTAAACGTAAAACGTGAAACGGAAAGGCGGCATCCGTGCCTCGTTTTACCCTTTTACCTTTTACGTTTCACGGCTCAGGCGGTTTCTTCGAAGTCGAAATTGGCCCAGACGTGCTGGACGTCGTCGTGGTCCTCCAGGGCTTCCATGAGCTTCATCATCTGATCGGCTCTGCGCTGATCGAGGACGACCTCGGTCGTGGGGAGCATCGAGATCTCGGCTACGGCGATCGGGAGCTTCTTCTCCTCGAGGCTCGTGCGAACCGAGCCGAAGGCCTCCGGCTCGGTGACGACCTCGTGGTACTGGTCCGTCGAGCGCACGTCCTCGGCGCCCGACTCGATGGCCGCTTCCACCACGGCGTCTTCGCTCGCCTTGTCCTTCTCGATCGCGATGTACCCCTTCTTCTGAAAGAGAAATCGGACCGATCCGGCTTCGCCGAGATTTCCTCCGTGCTTGGAGAAGATCGTGCGGATCTCGGGAAGCGTGCGGTTGCGGTTGTCGGTCATGGCCTCGACGTAGACCGCCACCCCTCCGGGCCCGTATCCTTCGTAGGCGACTTCCTCGTAGGACACTCCGGGCAATTCCCCGGTGCCGCGCTGGATCGCCCTCTTGATGTTGTCGGCGGGCATGTTGACGGCCTTGGCTTCGTCGATGGCCTTGCGCAGGCGCGGATTTCCCTCGGGCGCGCCGCCGCCCAACCGGGCGGACATCGTGATCTCCTTGATCAACTTCGTGAAGAGACGTCCGCGCTTGGCGTCGGCCGCGCCCTTCTTGTGCTTGATCGTTGCCCATTTGCTGTGTCCGGACATCTCGGCCCGATTATATGTGGGGCCGGATGCCCGGATGCCTTATCATTTCCAGGACATTCCAAGTCCCGAGTCCCGTGCCGAGACGGCGGTTCCTGTTATGGCAAAGAGAGTCCTCCTGATCGATTACGAGTCACACTCCGTCGAGCGTGTGCGGGGGGTCCTGCGCGAGCCCGACTACGAAGTCGTCGCGGCGCACGACGGCGAAGAGGCTCTGAACACCTTCTCCTCGTCGCGATTCGACCTGGTGCTTCTTTCGGGGATGCTCCCGCGCCTGCCGAGCGCCGAGGTCATCCGGGAGATCCGACGGCGCGGCGGCCCCACGGCCCCGCCGATCCTGTTGATGGTGTCGGGCTACAAGGGCTCCAATCTGAAAGCGGACGCGCAACGGGTCGGGGCGTTCGATCTCCTGCCCCGCCCCTTCTCGGACGAATCTCTGAGGCAGGCGGCCACCGGAGCCCTCGCGGCGACCGAGGCCACCGCGAGAGCCGCGGCGCCGGCGGTTCGCGGCGCGGCCTCGCTGACTTCCTCGGACATCTTCTCCGACATCCTCGAAGAGGTGGCGAAGGAGGCCAGAGAGGCTTCGGCCGCGATGCCCGCGCCGGTCCATGCCGCGGCCGACACGGAGGAGGTGGTCGAGCGACGGCTGCGCGACACGCTCTCCGGCGTTCTCCCCAAGGGCCCCGTGACGTCCGCCCGGCCGCGTCCCTCGACGAGCGACGACGTCGACAGACTCATCTCCCAGACCCTGTCGGGAATCCGCACACGGCCTCGCCCGCGTCCGGTCTCCCCGGCCGGTCCAGCGCCCCTCGAGGCGCCGCCGCCGGCTTCCCCAACGGCATCCCGGACGGCCGACCGTTTCGGGCAGTACGAGATCCTGGATCGGATCGCGAGCGGCGGCATGGCGGAGCTCTTTCGTGCGCGCCTGTCCGGAGTCGAGGGCTTCCAGAAGATCGTCGCGATCAAGAAGATCCTGCCCAACATCGCGGGCGACGAGGAGTTTCTGACGATGTTCGCCGACGAGGCGAAGCTGGCGGCCCAGCTGTCCCATCCCAACATCGTCCATATCTTCGATCTCGGCAAGATCGAGACGGGCGGCTACTTCATCGCGATGGAGCACGTCGAGGGGCGGGACCTGCGCGCGATCCTCCATCTGGCGCGGGAGACCGGGCTCGCCATGCCGATCCCCCTCGCGGTCTCGATCGGCTCGAAGGTCGCCGCGGCGCTCGACTACGCGCACCGCCGGCGCGGCGACGACGAAAGGCACCTCCACATCGTCCACCGCGACGTCTCGCCGCCGAACATCCTGGTTTCGACCAACGGCGACGTCAAGCTCTGCGACTTCGGGATCGCCAAGGCCGCCTCGAAAGTCTCGCGCACCGAATCGGGGGCACTCAAGGGGAAGGTCCCGTACATGTCCCCGGAGCAGGCCTGGGGCAAATCCGTGGACCAGAGGAGCGACATCTACTCCCTGGGCTCCGTTCTCTTCGAGATGCTCACAGGGCGCAAGCTCTTCACCGGAGACTCGGACCTGAACGTCCTCGAGAAGGTGCGCGCCGGCGACGTCGTCGCGCCCTCGGGCCTGAATCCCGAGGTGCCGCCGGCGCTGGATGCGGCGGTCCTGAAGTCCCTGGCCCGGGAGCCCGACAGGCGCTACGCGACCGCCTCGGACCTGCTGCGGGACCTCGAGGCCGTCCTGCGAACCTACGAGCCCCCCCCCTCGAGCGCCGACCTCGCGGTATATGTCCGTCATCTTGAGGCGGAAGACGCCGCGCGGCGCGAGGCGCGAGCCCGAGAGGCGGCCGCGCCACCTCCGCCGCCGCCTCCGGCCCCGGCGAAGGAAGTGCGAATCCCGCTTCCGCAGGAGCCTTCGAAGCCGAGACCGACTCCTTCCGCCCTGCCTCCGCCTCTCCCGGGTGAGCCCGCGGCGCCCGATGCCGCCTCGGCCGGCGCCGGCGCCGGGATCTTTGCCGCTTCGTTCCCCGAAGGGGCGGCCGAAGCCGAAGGAAAAAGACGCGCCCGGCTCTACGGCATGATCGCCGTGGCCGGCGTTCTCCTGGCCGCCGCCGTCTTCCTGGTCGTCCGAAAACCCGCCCCGAAACAGGTAGCCGCCCCGGTGGCGCCGGCGCCGTCCCCCCCCGCGGCGGTCGCGAGCCTGATCACGCCGGTTCCCACCGCGGCCGCGGCCCCGGTCCTGGATCCGAAGGCGATCCAGGAAGAGGCGCAGCGACAACTGGCCGCGCGCCGCAAGGAGATGCAGAAGACGCCGGGGGCGGGGGCGACCTCCGCTCGCGGGCAGGCCGCCGGAGTGCCTTCGCCCGCGCCGGTCGTGTCCACCGCGCCGCCGCCGGCGCCCTCACCGGAAGTGAAGGTCGCCGAGGTCCGACCGGCCACACCCGAGCCCACAGCCGTGCCGGCGGCTGAGCCGCCGCCTCCGACAGCTCCGCCGGCACAATCGCCGCGGGCCGAGGCCACGGAAGTCTCGCGCGGGGACCTCGTCGGGCCGGGACTGGGAGTGGTCGAGCCCGCGCTCGTGTCGGCCCCCAGGGTTTCGTATCCGCCGGCGGTGCGGCAGCAAGCCATAGCGGGGAAGGTGGTCGTCCTCGTCCTCGTGGATGAGGACGGCGCCATCACAAGCGCGAAGCTGCAACAGGGCGTGGTCTCGAAGCTGGTCAACGACGCGGTCGTCGAGGCCGTTCGAGCCGCGAAATTCCGGCCGGCCACCAAAAACGGTATCCCGGTCAAGATGTGGCGAACCATCGTGGTGGACGTCCGACCGTGAAAACAGTTGTGAATCATGAGTCATGAGTTATGAGTTGAGGGTTCGGGGTTCCGAGTTGTCCAAGTCAACTCACAACCCGCAACGCACAGGTCACGGCTTCTTTGAGGAGGTTCGATGAGTCTTTCTGCGGATCAGAAAAAGTTCTACGAGAACACCCTCTCCGTCACCAAGCACGAGATCTCGGAACTCGAGGAACAGATCCAAGAGGAGCTCGCGAAGGTCAAGGACCGCCTGGCGGAGCTGCAGAACGCGCAGAAGGCGGCGCGCCAGATGTACGACGCGGCCTGCATGCGCTTGGGCATTCCCAACGACCTGGAAGACACCGAGCCCCAGAGATAGGGAAAGCGCAGGTTCGTCCCGTGGGGAGCGGGCTCCTCGCGTGGAAGGTCCGGGCCCGCCCCGCATCGGGAACGCCGGCCTGTTAGAATCCGCAGTTTCCCATGTGGTTCAAGAAGGATCGGGCTCCCAAAGAGCCTCGGGAGCGGCGGCAGAGCAAGGTCCCGGAAGGGATCTGGGTCAAGTGTGAGAATTGCCGGCAGATCCTCTACAACAAGGAGCTGGCGCGCAACTTCAAGATCTGCCCCAAGTGCAACTACCACTTCCGCCTCTCGGCCCCTGAGCGCCTGCGGATGCTCTTCGACGACGAGACATACTCGGAGCTGGACACCGATCTGCGGTCGGCAGACCCCCTGAAGTTCCGCGACACCAAGCGCTACCGGGACCGCTTGAAGCAGAACCAGGATTCGGTCGGGCTCTCCGACGCGATCGTCATCGGCTCGGGGACCATGGGCGGGATCCCCGTGCTGATCGGGGCAATGGAGTTCTTCTTCCTCGGGGGCTCGATGGGCTCTGTCGTCGGCGAGAAAGTCGCGCGGGCCGCCGAGAGAGCCCTCCGTGAGAGACGTCCCCTGATCATCGTCTCCACCTCGGGCGGCGCGCGGATGCAGGAAGGGATCCTGTCGCTCATGCAGATGGGGAAGATCTGCGCGACGCTTGCACGCCTTTCGGACGGGGCGGTTCCCTACCTGTCGGTCATGGCGGATCCGACGACCGGGGGCGTGACCGCGTCCTATGCCATGCTGGGTAATCTCAACATCGCCGAGCCCGGAGCCCTGATCGGATTTGCCGGCCCGCGGGTGATCGAGCAGACGATCCGGCAGACGCTTCCCGAGGGCTTTCAGCGCTCCGAGTTCCTTCTCGATCACGGGATGCTCGACTTCGTCGTCGAGCGCCAGGAGATGAAGGAGACGCTCGTGCGCTGTTTGAAGCTCCTGTGGGACGACCAGGGCCGGCAGGCGGCAGGCGGCAGGGGGTAGGCGGACCGGTCTTGGCTGGCGCTCTCCGCCTCCCGCCTCGCGCCTCCCGCCTCCCGTCTCTTCGGCGCCTGGAGTCCCTCGAGCCCCGGGGGATGAAGCTCGGCCTCGCGGCGATCGACGCCCTGTGCGAGAGACTCGGCCGGCCGGAGACGAGGTTCTCCTCGGTGCTCGTCGGAGGAACCAACGGGAAGGGCTCCACGGCCGTGACGCTCTCGGCCATCGCCGCCGCCCATGGGGTCCGGACGGGGCTTTACACTTCTCCCCATCTCATCGAGGTCACGGAGCGGATCCGGATCCAGGAGAAGGACGTCCCGGAAGAAGAACTCGAGGCGGCGCTTGGGCGGGTGTTCGCCGCCGCCAATCGCGCACCCGAGATCGCGGCGACCTACTTCGAGGCCGCCACCGCGGCGGCGCTGCTCCTCTTCGCCGACCGCCGGCTCGATCTGGCGATCCTGGAAGTCGGCCTGGGGGGGCGGTTCGACGCGACCAACGTCGCCCCGGCGGTCCTCTCCGCCATCACGTCGATCGGGCTCGATCACACCCGCGAGCTCGGAGACACCCTGTCCCGAATTGCCCGCGAAAAGGCGGGCATCTTCCGCCGCGGCCGTCCGGCTCTCGTCCGGGCGCTGGCGCCGGAGGCCCTCGAATCCCTGCTCCTCGCCGCCCGCGAGGCCGGAGCCCTCTGGCACGACGGAGCCGAGGAGATCGACGTCCGGATCGGCGAAGTCGGGCTCGGGGGGACCCGTTTCACCGTGACGACGCCGGAGCGCCGGATCGACCTCGAAACTCCGCTGCCCGGCGCCCACCAGGCCTGGAACGTCGCGCTCGCTCTGCGCGCCGCGGAATTGCTGCCCGACCCGCCGCTCGTCCTGACTCCCGGCTCGATCGTCGCAGCCGTCCGCGGGGTCCGCTGGCCGGGGCGGTTGGAGCGATTCGACGTCGCCGGCCGGCCGGTGCTCCTCGACGGCTGCCACAACCTGGAGGGCGCCGCGGCCCTCGCCCGCTTCCTCGCGGACGCGGGGCTGGAAGGGCGCTGTCTCCTCGTCTTCGGCGCGATGTCGGACAAGGACGTCGAGGGCATCTCCCGGCTCCTGTTCCCGCTGGCCGCCGGGGTGACGCTCGTCCAGGCGCCGACGTCGCGAGCAGCGACGGTCGAGGATCTGGCCCGGCGCACTGCGCCCGCGCCGGGGGCGTTCGGCTCGCGGAGAACCGTCGCGGAAGCCCTCCAGGATCTCCTCGCGCAGGAGGAGAGCGCCCCTATAATCGTGGCCGGTTCTCTTTATCTCGTCGGCGAGGCGCGCGCCTGGCTGCTGGCGGGCGCCGAAAAACGGCGGGAGTAGGACACCCATGACGACCGCGACCGCGCAGTTCACCAGGGAACGTTTCGAGCGGCTCGAGGAAGAGCGCCTCGCGATCTTCGCCTCCAAGAGCGCCCGCGCGACGCGGCCCCGCGGCCCGGCGAAGCCGATGGACGGGGACGTCCGGACCGAATACGCGCGTGACCGCGACCGCATCATTCACTCGCGCGCTTTCCGGCGGTTGAAGCACAAGACGCAGGTCTTCATCCCCTACGAAGGCGACCACTTCCGGACGCGCCTGACACACACGATCGAGGTCTCGCAGATCGCCCGCAGCTCCGCCCGCGCCCTCGGGTTGAACGAGGACCTGGCCGAGGCCATCGCGCTCGGCCACGACCTCGGCCATACGCCGTTCGGGCATTCCGGCGAACGGGTGCTCGACCGGCTGCTGCGCGAGAGCCACCCCGACGCCGGCGGTTTCAAGCACAACTACCAGTCGGTCCGCGTGGTGGACCGCCTGGAGAAGCGCTACGACGAACCGGGTTTGAATCTGACGCACGACGTCCGCGAGGGAATCCTGAAGCACACTGCCTGGAAGGCCGCCTTTCCTTTCCCGCTCGACTTCCCGGAGGGGCTTCGCTTCGACTCGGGAGGGACGCTCGAAGCGCAGATCGTCAACTGGTCCGACGAGATCGCGCAGCAGACCCATGACCTCGAGGACGGGCTTCCCCTGGCCGAGGAGGACGCGATCGAGGCCCTCGAGATCTCCCGGCTGGTCCGGCAGGCGCGTCCCGGCAGCCGCGACCGGGCCGCCCGTCGCGCTTCGCTGATCCGCGGAATGATCGGCGTCCTGACGAGCGACCTCGTCGAGAGTTCGCGCGCCCGCATCGAAGCCTGGCTCGAAACCAACGGCGTCGCGACGCCCGAGGAGTTTCACCGGCGGCGGGACCGGCTTCCGGGAGATCTGGTCGCCTTCTCCGAGCGGGGGAGGGGCTTCTACCGGGAGCTGAAGGACTTTGTCTACCGCCACATCATCCACTCCTTCCCCGTTTCCCGCAACGACGGCCATGCGCGCCGCGCGCTCGCGGCGATCTACCACGCCTACGCCGAGAACCCGCGCCTCCTTCCGGACTACGTTCTGCTGGGCTTGCGCGAGGAGATCGGCGTGCGCTTCCTGCGCGAGGTGCCGCTGAAGGACGTGGACCGCGAGGTCGCGGAGAACTACAGGCCGCGCGCCGCGTACTACCGGGCCATCGCCGACCATATCGCCGGCATGACCGACAGTTACTGCAACGCCGAATTCAAAGACCTCGCCGGATGAAATGAAGTCGAGAGTTGACGGTAAATCGAGAGTGGCTTTGCTACTCTCGCCCCTGAACTCTCGACCCTCGACGCACTGGGGGTACTCATGAGCAAAGCAGAGGCGCTCCAATCCATTCTGGCCTTCCTCGACCGCGACCTCGCGGCGGCGGATCCCGACATCGCGCGCTGGATCCGGGAGGAAGAGAAGCGGCAGGACGGAAACCTCGAGCTGATCGCCTCGGAGAACTGGGTGTCGCGCGCCGTACGGGAGGCCCAGGGCTCCGTCCTGACCAACAAGTACGCCGAGGGGTATCCGGGAAGGCGCTACTACGGCGGCTGCGAGTTCATCGACAAGGTCGAGACGCTGGCGATCGAGCGTGCGAAGTCCCTCTTCTCCGCCGAGCACGCCAACGTGCAGCCGCACTCCGGCTCGCAGGCCAACATGGCGGCCTACCTGACGGCCGCGAAGCCGGGCGAGACGATCCTCGGAATGAACCTCTCCCACGGCGGGCACCTGACTCATGGCCATCCGCTCTCCTTTTCCGGAAAGGACTACCAGGTGGTGGCGTACGGCGTGCGCCGGGAGGACGAGCGCATCGACTACGAGGAGCTCGCCCGACTGGCGCGGGAGCACCGGCCCAGGATCATCATCGCCGGAGCCTCGGCCTACGTGCGCGAGATCGACTTCCGCCGCTTCGGGGAGGTCGCCGAAGAGGTCGGGGCGGCGCTGGTGGCCGACATCGCGCACATCGCGGGTCTCGTCATCGCCGGGCTGCACGGCTCGCCGGTCCCGCACGCTCCCTTCGTGACTTCGACGACCCACAAGACGCTGCGCGGGCCGCGCGGCGGGCTGGTCCTCTGCCGCGCCGACCGCGCCAAGGACCTGGATCGCAACGTCTTCCCGGGCGTGCAGGGAGGACCCCTCGAGCACGTCATCGCCGCCAAGGCGGTCGCCTTCGCGGAAGCGGCCACGCCGGAGTTCGCCGACTACCAGCATCGCATCGTCGCCAACGCGAAGGCGCTGGCCGCGGGTTTGTCCGGCCGCGGCTTCCGCCTGGTCTCGGGCGGCACCGACAACCACATGATGCTCATCGACGTCGGCGCCCGGGGCATCTCCGGAAAGGACGCCGAGAAGGCCCTCGACCGCGTGCGGATCACGGTCAACAAGAACACGATCCCGTTCGACACGCGGCCGCCGCTGGTCGCCTCGGGGGTCCGTATCGGAACGCCGGCGGTCACGACGCGGGGCATGGGCCCGGCCGAGATGGACACGATCGCCGATTGCATCGCCCGCGCGCTCCAGGCGATCGGCGACGCGGGCGTGGAGGAGTCCGTGCGGCGGACGGTCGGCGAGCTCTGCGCCGGCTTTCCGCTCATCGCGTGAGTCGTCGCCGAGCAGTTTTCGGGGTCGCCGGCGTTCTTCTACTGCTCCTTCTCCGCGCTGCCAGCCCGGCCGGGCTGCGCCGCCGGGCCGAGTTCATCGTCCACCTGGCTCCGCTCGATTTGAACGTGCGGCGCCTGAACGGCGCCGCAGCGGCTTTCGACAGGCAGTTCTACGTCTTTCTCGAATCCGCGCGCCACAAGCTGCCGCCGGGAACCGCCGGCGTGGCGCTGGTCGGCGCGCCGGCTTCCAACCCCGTCGTCTATCTGGCGACGTACCACCTCGCTCCGATCCCGGTTCTCGTCGCTCCGGCGCGGGTTCCTCCCGGATGGGTTCTTGCGGTCTATGGTCCGGGTCGCCCGCCCGGTTGGAAAGTGATCGCCCGGGTCTGGAAAGGCGCGTTGATGGAGCCGGCCTCGTGAGCGGCCTGTGGCTTCCTCTAGCCATCGTCGCCGCGATCCTGCTCGCGGTCGGCGCCATCGGGTACGGGCTTGCCGGCGCCTTCTTCAGCGCAGCCGCCGGCCGCACCGAACGCGCCGGCTGGGGCTTCGCGATCGGGCTCGCCCTCCTGGCCGCCTCCGTGCCGCTGGCTTTCGCCGTCGATCTGCCGCCGCGTGGGGTTGTTGTTCTCCTCTCCGCGCTGGCGGTCGCCGCCGCCTGGTTCCTTCACCGCCATCGCGGAAAGGACTCGATGCGGGGCCGAGACAGGGGAGGAATCAAGGCACTGTTGACCCGCTCCGGCACCCTTCTCCTGCTTCTCATCGCCTTCGGTGCGGCCGTCTTCGCGCTGCGCGCCCTGACCGAGCCGATGTGGTCGAACGACTACCTCGCCATATGGGGCTTCAAAGGCAAGACCCTCTTCGGCGCCGGCGGCGTTCCGCGCCGACTCTTCACCGACCCCGCCATCGGTTTCTCACACCCCGAGTACCCTCTCGGCCTCCCATTTCTCTTCGCCGCGCTCTCCTTCCTCCTCGGCCGCTGGGACGATCACGCCATGGCGCTGCTCTTTCCCTTTCTTCAGGTGGCCACGCTCTTCGCGCTGTTCGGCTGGCTTCGCCGGCGTGGAGTGGCGCGGACGGTCGCGCTCTCCGCCGCGGCGCTTCTCGCGAATTTCGGCCCGCTCTACTCCGCCTTCCTCACCGGCATGGCGGACATTCCGCAGGCCTTCGTGACGCTCCTCTTCGGGACGGCTCTCGTCGACGCGCTGGACGAGTTGGACGCCTTCGCGGTTCGACGTCTTGCCCTGGCTGCGGCCCTCGCCGTCTCGACCAAGAACGACGGGGCCCTGCTCGCGGCGGCGGGGTTCCTTCTCTGTCTCGTGCCCCGCGGCTGGGCCCGCGCGGCCTCCCGGAGAGCGGCCGCGGCCGTTGCGGCGCCGGCCGTCTTGCTTCTGCTGGTGGGGCGCCTCTGGAAGGGGAACCTGCCGCTGCGCGACTTCGATTTCGGCCTTCTCGGCCCCACACTCGTCCTGGAGCTCCTCCCGCGCGTCGCGGAGGCGATCCACGTCGCCTTTCGCGAGGTGATTCTCCCGTCCTGGCCCGGTCTGCTCTGCGTGATGGTGCTCCTGGCCGCCGGCCGGCCGACGCCGGCCGGAGATCGGCTCCTGTTGCTGGCGCTTCTCTGTGCCCTGGCCTATCTCCTCGCTCCGGCGATCGCGGTGCTCGGCCCCGACTGGTTGATCCGCGCCTCGTTCGCCCGCACGGTTTCGGCTCTCGCGCCACTGGCTGCCGCCGGAATCGCCCTCCGACTCCGATCTCTGAAAGCGGGAGCGAAAGGCAGGGATCCAGAGCAGACAGAGGGCGGCTGACGGCTATTCCTTTCGGTGGAGCCAGCGCAGGCGCAGGAGATCCCAGAGCGTGGGGATCGCGTCGCGCAGGAGCGAGACCTTCGATTCGGGAGAGTTGAACCAGAGGACGGGCACCTCAGCGATCGCGTAGCCCCGGCGGCGCGCCAGGTAGAGGATCTCCATGTCGTACGCGAAGCCGTCGACCCGGGCCTTCCCGAAGAGCTCGCGGGCCACGTCGCCCCGGAAGAGCTTGAAGCCGCACTGCGTGTCGCGGATGCCGGGGACGACGAGCAGACGCACGAGCACGTTGCCGGTCTTGCCGACCAGGCGGCGGTAGAGGGGCTGCTTGCGGCGCACGAGCCCTGCCTCGATCGCGCGGGATCCGATCGCCACCGGGTGCGTGGGGAGGCGCTCGGCGAGCTTGACCCATTCCGTCAGCGGTGTCGAGAGGTCCGTGTCAGCGAGCAGCACGGGGTCCCCGAGGGAAGCCAGAACACCCGTGCGGAGTGCCGCGCCCTTACCGCGGTTCTTCTCGTGGCGAAGGATCTCGAGCGGGAGGCCGATCTCGCCCGCGATCTGGCGCGCCGCCCCCCTGGTCCCGTCGGAGGAGCCGTCGTCTACGAGGATGACCTCCCAGTCCCAGCCGCCGGGGCGAGTCCGGATCCAATTGGCAACCGATCGCAGGCAGGCCTCGATGCGCTTGCGCTCGTCGTACGCGGGGATCACGAGGCTCGCGCCTTCCATCTTGGATTCTGGATTCTGGATTCCGGATTCCGGGAGCTCTCGGTTCGTCGTCAATCGAGAATCCAAAATCGAAATCTAGAATTCTTTCTTGACCGCTTCGAAGACGAACTGGTACCCGAACAGCGTCGGCCACGCCTTCGCGCTGACCCTCGCGAAGGCCCTCGCCGGCAGGGTCCAGGGGGCGCGCGCGAGAATCGGCGACGCGAGTTCATAGGGCATCGTCGTCGGCTCGATCGCTCGGATCCGCAACCCTCCTTCTTCCAGGAGGGCCATCGCGCTCGCTCGCGTGTAGAAGGCGACGTGGCTGTCGTCGAGGATTCCGCGCTCGGCATAGCGGAACTGACCGAAGAGGAGCGCGAGGCGCACGGAGATGTTCGCCACGTTCGGGATCGAGATCAGCAGCACACCGCTCGGCTTCAGCCACACGCGGATCGACTCCAGCAGTCGAAGGGGGTTCAGCACGTGCTCGAGCACATCCGCACAGACGACGACGTCGAAATACTCGCTCCACTCTCCAGCGTGCAGGGCGTCCACCTCGCGCCAGTCGTCGTAGCCCGCCTTCGCCGAGCCGGACGGCGGGTGGGGCTCGACCCCCGCGATGAAGGCGCATCGATCCCTTACGGCGCGGCCCAGGTGGCCGCCGGCGGCTCCGAGGTCGAGCAACCGGAGGCCGGGCGGCAACGCGCGGATGCGCCGGCGCAGCACGTCGTGCGACGAGCCCGGGATCTCCTTCCAGACGTATTTCTCGCTCATGGGGAGAGTCCGGTCACACGCGGAACTTCTGCGCGATCGGATAGCGGCGGCCATCGCCGAACGCCCGCGCGGTGACCTTCGGTCCGGGCGGCATCTGCCGGCGCTTGTACTCGTTGCGGTCGATGCGCCGCGCGATGTCCCGCGCGAGATCGACAGGGACACGCGCGCTGGCCGCGGCCGAGGCCGCCGGGAGGGAACGGTCGACGAGCGCCTCGATCAGAGAATCGAGGACGACGTACGGGGGGATCGTGTCGCTGTCCTTCTGGTTGGGGCGCAGCTCCGCCGAGGGCTCCTTGGAGATCGAAGAGGCGGGGATCCTTTCCCCCTCCCGGTTGAGTTCCCGGGCCAGCTCATACACGAGCGTCTTGGGGACGTCGGAGAGGAGCGCGTAACCCCCCGCCATATCTCCGTAGAGGGTGCAGTAGCCGGCCGCGAGCTCCGACTTGTTTCCGGTGGAGAGCACGAGGTGCCCGAACCGATTGGACAGGGCCATCAGGATCGCTCCGCGGATGCGTGCCTGCAGGTTCTCTTCGGCGGCCACGCAGTCGCCCACCCCGAACGCCGGGGCGAGGACCGCGCGGTAGGCCTCGAAGACCGGAACGATCGGAATCTCCAGCAGCCGGAGGCCAAGCCGACTCGCGAGCTCCCGTGCGTCGCGCAGGCTCCCCTCCGACGAGTAAGGGCCGGGCATCGCAACCCCCAGGACCCGGTCCGGCCCGAGAGCCTCCGCGGCGAGGGTCGCGGTTACGGCGGAGTCGATTCCCCCCGAGAGGCCCAGGACGGCGCTCGAGAACCCGCACTTGCCCGCGTAGTCCGCCAGGGCCAGCCGGAGCGCCCGCGCGAGTCTCGCGACATCCGGCTCCCGCTTGCGGACGGGCCCCGAGCCGCCCGGCAATTCGATCATCCAGAAGTCCTCGCGGAAGGATTCGCCCCGCGCGACGACCCGTCCCCGGGTGTCGAAGGCCGAGGACTCGCCATCGAACACCAGGCTGTCGTTGCCTCCGACGAGGTTGCAGGAGACGAGGGGCACTCCCGTATGCCGCGCGATCTGGCGCATCATGCGCTCGCGCAGACGCGCCTTGCCGCGTGTCCAGGGGGACGCCGAGATGTTGACGTGCAGGTCGAGGCGGAGCGGCTTCATGTCCCGGACCGGATCGGTTGGATAAAGCGGGTGTCTCCAGAAGGTCTTGTCGTTCCAGATGTCCTCGCAGATCGTCACGCCGATCCGCCCGCCCGCCAGGCGCAGGACGAGCGGGCGGTTCCCCGGCTCGATGTAGCGCCCTTCGTCGAAGACGTCGTAGGTCGGCAGGAGCCTCTTGTGGTACCGCGCGACGACCCTCCCGCCGCGGGCTGCGACCGCGGCGTTGAAGACGCGGCGGCCACGCCTCGCCCGGTTACGCTCGAGAGAGCCGTAGAGCCAGAGGGCGCGGGTGCTCGCCTTCGCGATCCGCGCCGCAGTGCGCTCGGACTCGGTGATGAAGGCCCGACGCTCGACGAGGTCCCGGGGAGGATAACCGCACACGGCCAGCTCCGGAAAGAGCACGAGGTCGGACCCCTCCCGCTCCGCGCGCCGCCCGAGCTCCAGGATCTTCTCCGCGTTTCCGGAGAAATCCCCGACGGTTGTGTCGATCTGCGCGACGGCGATCTTGAGAGGAGACTTCATAGTCGATAGTCAATAGTCGATAGTTCTGTGGCGCCCGGTGTCATCTTAACTATCGACGATCAACGATCGACTTCTTCCAACATGAGCGACCGCCTCGAGAATCGGTCGGCCAGGCTCGGAGCGTCGGCGTTGCGGCGGGTCGCGAGCAACGGAATGCCGAGCCCGGCGAGCGTGAGTGCGGTGCCGATCCATCGCCGTGAGGCCTCGGCCGCGGTCAGAGGCGTCCGCCCCGGCCCGCCGCGCGCGGTCAATCCCGTCAGGGCCATCCCCACAGTCTTGCCGAAGAGCATGAGGGGGACGACCGTGGCGAAGAAGAAGAGATAGAGGGTGAACACGGCGCTCCACCAGAGACCGCGGGACGCCAGGACGTGCCCGGGCCCGGCCGTCGCCCCGAGCAGCGGAGCTGCGGTGAGCAGGAGCACGAGCGCCGCGTCGGCTGCGAGAGCCGCGCCCCGAGCAGAAAGCGGTGCCACTCCTTCGCGACCCGCCCTGGTGCCCTGCCCGGGCGCGGCGGTCGGAGACTTCCCGGCGCCGTCGGACAGCGGCAGGTCAAAGAGCGGACTGCCGTCGGAGACGGCGACCTCGGCCGGAGCGGCTTCGCGTGTCCCGTCGAAGAGAAGATCCGCTCCGGAGGACTCGGACGCCGCCGTGGCCGAGCTCGGCGCCAGATCGAGCTCGTCGAGCCGGCTCATGCCGCCTTCCGATCACCGATCACGAGTCACCGATCACGATTCTCTAAGGCCGGTGGTTCAGGTGGCGGACGTAGATGCGGCCCATCAGGTCCAGGTCCGCCTTCTGATAGCGCTCGGCGAACTTCCGGTGCCGCACCGCCTCGGCGTCGTTGGGATCGAGCGCGAGCGCTTCCTGGAAAGCCTGCATCGCCTTCTGGTAGAGGCCGTTCTGGAGCTGCGTGATTCCCTCGTTGTAGTAGGAGCGCAGCAGGTAGGAGCGCGCGTCCTGGTTGTCGCGGTCCTCCTGAACGATGCGCCAGAGGATGGGGATCGCCGTTTCGTATTCCCCCTCGTTGTAGAACTTGACCGCCGGAGTCAGGGCCGTGACTTTCTCGGCTGCGAGCCCCTGCTTCTGGGCGAAGTCCGGATCGTTGCGGAAGGCGGGGGCGGCGAGGTTGAAATTCTTCAGGGCCTCGATGTACCGCTTCTCACCGAGCGCCTTCTCGGCGTTGACCCGAAGGCGCGCGGGGTCGCCTTCGCCGCGCCCCTCGCGCTCGCCGGCGCCCGCTGGTCTGGCCGGAGACGCGCCGGAGACCTCGGAGACACCGCGACGGCCCAGCTCGACCAGCATTTTCCGCGCTTCTGACGCGTCGGTGTCCCCCGGCGGGATTCGCTTCAACTCCGCCCGCGCTTCCTCGATCTCTCCTTTTCCGAGCAGGTCGCGAGCGTGCGCGAGCGACGCCTTCGAAACCACCTGGGTCGGGGGTTCCTGCGAACGGCCCCCTTTGAGCACCAGGAAAACGCCGACGAGGATGAGCACTACGAACGTCCCGACCACCGCGAACACGCGCCGCTGGATCGGGAGCGCCACCCTTCGTCCGGTCGGCGCCTCCGGGGCGGGCGCGGGCACGAGGTCCAGCGCTTCCTTCGAGGGCGGTCCGGCCGCTCTCGACGCGGTGGGCGCGCCGCCGGCGGCCCGTGCCGGCTCGACCTGCCCCCGTTCCAGGCGCTCGAGATAGACCCGCGCGGTCGCCTCGTCCGGATCGAGCGTCTGAACCTGGAGGAAGAACTTCTGCGCCGAGTCGCGGTCTCCCGCCTCGAAGCTCTCGCGGCCATTCCGCAGGAGCTCCGCAACCAGCTTGGCCCCCTCAGCCATCTCCTGCCGGGCCTTCTCGATCCGCGTCACCGCCTCGGCGTTGTTGATGTCGATCAGGAAGACGCGGGACCAGATCTCGATCGCCTGCTGGCGGTCCCCCTTGCGGGAGATGTCGTCCCCTTGCTTCAGGAGCGAGGCGATTTCTTGCAGGGCGGCACCCGTCTCCTCTTCGTCGAGCGAAGCATCGGAGATGGAGGACGCATTTCCGGCCTCGTCCGCAGGGAGGAAGAGGTCCGCGCTCGGCGGCGGGGGAGGCACCAGGGCTTCTTCTCCCGGCGACAGGGAGTCGAGGGAAGAGGCCTCCGCGTCGTCTGCTTCCGGAGGCTCGATCTCGGCGAAGGAAGCGGGATGTGAGAGAGGATCGAGGCCGAACGGCTCGCTCGGGAGTCCGGCCAGGTCGGGACCGGATTCGCCCCGCAATCCGCCGGTGGGCCGGGCCGGGGTCTCCCCGGGCTCGAGACTGAAATCCGCCGGCGCCGGGGGGAGTCCCGCCGTCGCGGAGGTGGCCGAGGCGATCCGGCGCTCGAGCTCGCCGGTCGCGGGATTGTACGGGTCCAGAGAGCGGATGCGCTCGAGCTCCTGCCGCGCCTCGGCGAGCCGGCCCGCCGCGATCCCCTGCTCGGCGCGCGCTCTGCTCGTCTCGACGAGTGGCTGCGTGGCTTTCTTTCCGGCGGCCTTCTCCACGATCGCGAGCGCCTCTCGGTTGCCGTGGTCGAGAGTGAGCGCGCGGCTGGCGAGGGCGATGGCGCCGTCGAAATCGCGCGCATCGAACTTCTGTCCGGCTTCGGCCAGGAGGCTCTCCACGTCCGGTTTGTCTTCCCGCGCAGGCGTCGGGCGCGCCTCGGTGGGGGCGGGCCGCGCGGGCGGGGCCGGCGCCGGACCGACCCCGGCGGTTCCCGGATCGACCATCGCCTGCAGCTCGCTGATGTCCACGTCGGAGTCCCGGTTTCGCACTTTTTCCTGCAGACGCTTGGCCGGCGTGAAGCGGGGATCCATCTTGAGGATGAACTCGCAGCCGATCAGGCAATCGTCGACGTGGCCCGAAGAAAAGAGGCCTAGGGCATGGCGAAAGGTCATGAGGATTTTCTCGCGGACCTCCACCGGTAGAGACGGGTTGCCGGGGTAGGAGCCGGCCGCGCCCGGGGAGCTCATCGGAGGAATCCCTGGGCCGTGAGACACGAAAGGGGAGGGGGCAGACGAAGAGGCCCGGCCGCGTACTCCTCGTCTTCCGTCTTCCGTCTGGGCTCCGTCGGGATGTGCACTATCCGCACGATTATAAACTGTTGCCCGATGCGGACGGTCATCGAGTGCGTTCCCAACGTGTCCGAGGGGCGCGATCGAGAGCGCGTGCGGGAGATCGCCGATGCCGTCCGAGCGGTGCCCGGTGTCCGGCTCCTGGACGTCTCGTCGGACTCCGCGCACAACCGCAGCGTGTTGACCTTCGTGGGCGACGCCGCCGCGGTCCGGGCGGGCGTCCTCGCGCTGTTCGACGCGGCCGTGCCGCGGATCGACCTGACCCGGCACGAGGGGGAGCACCCGCGCATGGGAGCGGTGGACGTCGTTCCGTTCATCCCGATCCGCGGCGCCAGCGTCGAGGACTGTATCGCGCTCTCCCGCGACGTGGGGGCCGAGATCGCGACGCGCTACGGAATCCCGGTCTATCTCTACGAGGACTCCGCGGTGTCGGAGGCGCGGCGCAACCTGGCCGAGGTTCGGAAGGGGGAGTTCGAAGGCTTCGCGGAAAAGATGAAGGACCCGAAATGGAGCCCCGACTTCGGCCCCACGAGGCCGCATCCGACGGCCGGCGCTGTCGCCGTCGGCGCGAGGCCACCGCTGATCGCCTACAACATCAACCTGGGGACCCGCGATCTGCGCGTCGCCGATTCGATCGCCCGCTCGATCCGCCACATCGGCGGCGGTTTCCGTTACGTCAAGGCGATGGGGGTCGAGCTCGCCGAGCGCGCTCAAGTCCAGGTCTCGATCAACATGACCAACTACAGGAAGACCCCGCTGCACCGCGTTTTCGAATGCGTCTGCTCCGAAGCGCGGCGCTACGGAGTCAACGTCGTGGGATCGGAGATCGTCGGGCTGACTCCCGCCGAGGCCATGTTCCTCACCGCAGAACACTTCCTGCGGCTCGAGAACTTCTCACCCGATCAAGTTCTCGAGATGCGTCTCCTTGAGGAGGGCGACTGAGTGAATTGCTATTTACTCCCTTTCCACCTCGATGCCGTAGCTGCGAAGCTTTCGGTACAGGTTCGATCGCTCGATCTGGAGCGCGTCGGCGGTGCGGCTGACATTGCCGCGGTGGCGGCGGAGCGAAGCGAGGATGTAACGGCGCTCGAAGTCGTCCCGGGCGTCCCGCAGAGGCGCGTCGGCGGGCAACACCGCGGAGGGCTCGCCCTCGGCGATCTCGGCAGGCAGATCTTCCCGACGGATCTCCTCGGAGGGGCACAGGATCATCAGACGCTCGACCAGGTTCTTCAGCTCCCGCACGTTGCCCGGCCAGCGGTAGCCGACCAGGGCCTCGACGGCGGCTGCGGAAAGGGACTTGGGCTTGCGCCCGAACCGGAGGGAGGCCTGCCGCAGGAAGTGGCGAGCTAGGAGCGCGATGTCCTCGCGCCTCTCGCGCAGCGGCGGGACGGAGACTGGCACGACCGCCAGCCGGAAGAAGAGGTCTTCGCGGAACGTCCCCCGGCGGATCTCCTCAGCCAGGTTCTTGTTGGTGGCCGATAGGACCCGAGCGTCCGAGGAGATGGCTTTGCTCCCTCCGACTCGCGTGAAGCGCCCTTCCTGGAGCGCGCGGAGGACCTTCGACTGCGTTCGGGCGGACATGTCGCCCACTTCGTCCAGGAAAAGCGTCGCGCCGTCGGCCTCCTCGAACTTGCCCCGGCGGTCCTCGGTCGCTCCGGTGAAGGAGCCGCGGACGTGGCCGAAGAGCTCCGACTCGATCAGCTCCTCGGGGATCGCGGCGCAGTTGACCTCGACCAGGAGCGAGTCAGACCGCTCCGAGTGTCGGTGGATGGAGCGCGCGACGAGCTCCTTACCCGTGCCGTTCTCGCCGGTGATCAGGACCCGGGCGTCCGTCGGCGCGACGCGCGCGATCTCGCGGCGCAGCTGCTCCATGGCCGGCGACTCACCGAGCAGGGTCGCCTCGGATTCGCTCCGACCCCGGAAGGAGGCGACCTCCGCGAGCAAGTCTCGCCGCTCGATCGCCTTCTGTGCCGTCAGGACCACGCGCTCGAGCGAAAGGGGCTTCTCCAGGAAGTCATAGGCGCCCAGTCGGACTGCCTTGACCGCCGTCTCGACGTTGGCGTGCCCCGAGATCATGACGACGGGGATCTCGGAGAGCCGTCCGTCCGCCGCCTCCAGGACCGACAGACCGTCGCGGTCGCGCAGCCAGACGTCGAGGAACGCCAGATCGAAGGCCTCCTCCCGCAGACGCTTCAAGCCCTCCTCTCCCGACTCGGTCGCGGTGACAGCGTACCCTTCGTCGGCGAGCACCTCGGCGAGGGTCTCCCGGATGGCCTTCTCGTCGTCGATGACGAGGATTCGCCGCTTCTTCATGCCGCCGGCAGCTCGATGATGAACCGCGCACCGCGGGGACGGTTGTCCTCGACGCGGATCGTCCCGTTGTGGTCGGCCACGATGCGCGACACGATCGCGAGCCCGAGCCCGGTGCCGCGCCCCTTCGTCGTGAAGTCGGGCAGGAAGAGCTTGTCGCGGTCGCGCGGAGGGACTCCGCGCCCCGTGTCCGCGACCTCGATTGCGATGCCGCGCACGTCCTCCGAGAGGCGCACCGTGATCTCCCCGGAGGCGCCGCAGGCTTCGAGCGCATTGTCGAGGAGGTTGATCAGGGCCCGCTTGATCTGCTCGGGATCGACCAGGACGGTCTGCCGGAACAACCGGTTCTCGACGCGGAGCGCGATCCCTTCGCGGGCCCCCTCGAAGAGGCGCACGGCCCCCCGTGCCAGAGCGGGCAGGTCCGTCGGCTCGGGCCTCATCTCCGGCAACCGCGCGAACCGGGAGAACTCGTCCACCAGGGACTTCAGGAAGTCCACCTCCTCGACGATGACTTTCGTGCCGCGGGCGATCGCCTCCGGCAGGTCGGGTCCTCCGGCCCGGAGCCGCTTCGCGATCCGTTCCGCGGAGAGACGGATCGGGGTCAGCGGGTTCTTGATCTCATGCGCGACGCGCCGCGCCACGTCACTCCAGGCGGCGAGCTTCTGCTCGCGCGCCACGTGCGTCGTGTCCTCGATGGCGAGCACCCATCCGCCGCGTTCGCCCGCCGAGGCCGGGGACAAGGGGCGCATCGCGATCTCGAGCCTCCGCTCCCCCTCCTGCGAGTGGAGAGTGATCTCCCGGGAGAGGGGCGCCGAGGCCGGTGTCCGCGCCTGCTCGACGAGCGTGACGAGCGGAGCGAGCTCCGGACGCCGGCGGAGAGACTCGACCGTCACGTCCCCCTCGAGCGAGAGGAGCGACCGGGCGGCCGGGTTGCAGACGGTGACCCTCCCTTCCGAGTCGAAGGCCAGGACGCCGGTCGTCACCGACTCGAGGACCGTGGACAGCAGCCGGCGCTCCAGGTCCAGGCGCCGGTTGGAGGCCTGCAGCTCCTCGTTCGAGGAGAGCTGCGCATCACGCGCCTCCTGGAGCCCGTCCGCCATTCGGTTGAACGAGGAGACAAGAGCGCCGATCTCGTCGGCAGCCGGCACGTCCACGCGCGCGGTCAGGTCGCCGGAATGGAGCCGGCGCGTGGACTCGGCCAGGGCCGCGATCGGGCCCGTGATGCGCCGCGCGAGCGTCGAGCCGACCCAGATCGCGGCGAAAAGAATCGCCAGCGTGATGAGCAAGAACGTCGAGATGTTGGCGGCCTTGATGGCGGGTTTCTGCGCCTCGAGCTTCTTGTAGTCGCTCCAGGCCGCGGCGATCGCGTCCAGGGCCCGGGCCTCCGACGGCCCGACGCGGGTCGCGGCGGCCCAGACCAGGCCTCCGGCCTTGACCAGCGCGCGGTAGCGGTGCGACTGATCCGGCAGAACCTCGATCTTGACTTCCTGGCCGCTGGCCGCCGCCTTCCGGAGGACCTCCGCGGGCAGGGGGTCTACGGACGCCGGCGTCTCGGCGGCGAGCGCGATGCGCTGCATGCCTCGGTAGGCCTCGATCGAGTCGAGCCGTTCCTGCCGGCGCAGCTCCTCGAGGCGTCCCGACGCCGCCGGGTCCGGTGCCGATTGGCCCAGGCTGCGGGCCTTCTCCATTGTCTCGTCCACGACGCGCTTCTCCGCCATGTCCTGCACGGCACGCGCGCGGCCCACGACCTCCCGCACCGGAGTCGAGAACCAGCGGTCGATCGACCGCTGAAGCAGCCCTGTCGCCGTGAAGAAGAGGAGTCCGATCGGGATAGCGGTCAACCCGAGGTAGGTGACGAGCAGCTTCGTCTGGAACCGCGAGCCCAGAATCCGTCTCCGGCGTTCGAGCCACGTCTTCAACAGGATCCGGCAGAGCACGAAGAGCACCGCGGCGATGAGCGTGATGTTCACGTAGGACAGGACGAAGAGGAGCAGCCCGCCCGTGATCGTGGCCGGGTCGATTGCGTTGGCCCTCTGCTCGAGCGCCGAGACGGCGGACCAGACGACCAGGACCGCCAGAAGGAGGCCGACGATCAAGCGGTTGTCGCGCCGGAGTCTCGCGAAGTCGGCTCGGAGCTTCATGACGAGGTCTTGACCTCGAAACGGTTCGAGTCCTTCCACGCCGTCCGGTCGTCTAAGGGAATGATCGTAAAGAGGTAGCCGGAGTCGAAGGCCACGCGCATCCGGACGTACAGATTCGTCCTCCAGTCGTCGGGGCGGACCCGGAAGACGAGAAGGTTCTCGCGCGACAGAAGCCGGCGGGCGACCTCGGTGAAATTGTGGGTCGTCGAGCGCAGGAGCGGCCGGCCGTCCAGGGTCTCGACGACGACGTACTCGCGCGTAATCGGATCGTAGGTCACGGCGACCCTGTATTTTCGACTGTCCATGTGGTCGTCCCAGAGCCAGTGCGCGTTGTGGCGGTAGAGACGGATCTCGTACCGCACGACCGTCTCGAGGCCCGACTCGATTTTCGTGGCCAGCTCGGGGTTCAAGGCCCCCGCCACCCGGAATCCGACGAAGACGTCGGGCCCGCGCGCTTCGGCCCGGAGAGCCTCGATCCTGGGTTTCTCCTGCTCGGCCGCGATTCCGGGGGGCAGGAGGCCGGCCACAGCCGCTGCGGCAAAAAAGCGGGGCACCATGCGGAAAAAGGACACGCGTTCATTCTAGCCGCCTGTGAACCGCACGTCCTCAGACCCGTGGCGCCTCGAGCCGTAGGGGAGGGGGTTTGCGGTGGGCGAGAGGGAAGGGCGGGCGGCCCAGGCCTCTTCCTACGGCAGGGAGGTGCGACCCAGGGTCTCAGCAGTCCCGCGGAGTTAGCTGATGCCGCCGAGGCTCTCGGCCCGCGGAAGGTCCAGGTTCTCGCCGGGCGCGCGCCGCGCCGCGTCCAGCGCCCGGGCGAACTCGATATGGAGCGCGTGCCCGGCCTTGCGCGCGCGGATGTGCCCCGCGAGGGGTTGACCGAGGAGAGCCAGGTCCCCGACCAGGTCCAGGATCTTGTGCCGGACGAACTCGTCGCGGAACCGTAGCGGGCCGGAAACGACGCCCGTGTCGTCGAGTACGACGGCGTTGTGCAGGCTTCCGCCGCGCGCCAGCCCGCGGGAGCGCAGGGCCTCGACGTCCCGGGCGAAGCCGAAGGTGCGCGCGGGCGCGATGCGAGCGGAGTACTCCTCTGGCCGGACCGTCAGCGTCAGGCTCTGCCGGCCGACGACGGGATGCGGAAAATCGATCTCGTACGTGATCGTCAAACCGGGGCCGTCTGGCTCGTAAAGGATGCTCCGGTCGCCGCGGAAGACTTCCACCGGGCGCTCGAGACGGAGCGGTCGGACACGCGCGGCCTGCCTCTCGAATCCGGCCGCGTGGAAGAGACGCACGTATGGGAGGGCGGAGCCATCCAGGATCGGAACCTCCGGCCCGTCGATCTCGATCAGGCAGTTGTCCAGGCCCTCGCCGGCCGCCGCCGAGAGCACATGCTCCACCGTCCCGATCGAAACGCCTCCCGACGTCAAGGTCGTGGCGTAGTCGAAGGTCGCGGCGGATGTGAGAAGGGCGGGGATCGAGGAACCGGGATGATCGCGACGGACGAACACGAGGCCGTGTTCCTGCGGTGCCGGTCGGAAATGCGCGCGCGCGGGATGGCCGGAATGAAGTCCGACACCCTCGATCGAGACGCTGGTCCGGAGGGTTGTTTGCGCTCTCAAGCCGGAGCCTTCTTCCGCAGCTTCGGTGCCAGCCGCGCGCGCCGGCCGCTGATCCGATCAGGCCCTTTGGTTTCAGAGGGTTGGGATGGTCTTTCCACCAGTCGGATCATCCTGCCTTGTGGCGCGAACGCAACAATGGCGTGGTTTCCGAGCCACGCCCGCGGGCTCTCCGCGCCCGCCTCGGTAGACTGCCTCCGTCATGTCCAGGAAGAATCCTCAGCCGGCCGGAGCGGCGGCGGTCAAAACGGTCGCGACGAACCGGAAGGCGTTTCACGAGTTCTTCGTCGAGGACCGCGCGGAAGCGGGCCTCGTGTTGACGGGCACCGAAGTCAAATCGCTGCGG
Organism: Acidobacteriota bacterium; assembly: GCA_046726795.1. Classification (GTDB taxonomy): domain Bacteria; phylum Acidobacteriota; class Thermoanaerobaculia; order UBA5066; family Gp7-AA6; genus JAWOLE01. The sequence continues at coordinate 7,966 of JBKPBH010000099.1, read as the reverse complement.
GAGGGACGCGCTCAGCTGAAGGACTCCTACGTGAGCTTCCGCGGAGGCGAGGCGTTCCTCGTGGGCGCGCACATCTCGCCATACGGGGCCGGCTCCTGGACCAACCACCTTCCGGAGCGAGATCGCAAACTCCTTCTCCATCGCCGGGAGCTCGACCGTTGGGCCGGCGCCGTTGCGACGCGGGGCGTCTCGTGTGTCCCGCTCTCCCTTTACTTCAAGGGCTCGAAGGCCAAGGCGGAGATCGCTCTGGTCAAGGGGAAGAAGCTGCACGACAAGCGCGATGCCATCCGCGACCGGGACTTGAGGCGGGAAGCCGACCGCGCAATGCGGAGTCGGTGAAGCCGGTGTTTGGTGTTCGGAGCTGGGTGTTCGGGTAGGCTCTGAGAAATGGCTCCCCCGAGCACCGAAGACCGAGCACCGCACACCGGTTCCGTTGTTCTCCGGGACATCCTTCCATCAGACTTCGAAGAGCTTTACCGACTCGATCAGGTGTGCTTCGAGCCCGGAATCGCGTACTCGCGGAAGGAGCTCGCGCGATTCCTCGACATCCCGACGGCGCAGGGCGTCGTCGCCGAGCAGGCCCGAACGATTGCCGGCTTCGCGATCGGATACCTGGCGGGGCGGCGAGTCGCGCACGTCGTGACCCTCGACGTGCATCCGGAGCAGCGCCGGAGGGGGCTTGGGCGGGAGCTCCTCCAAGAGCTGCTCGCCCGTTTTGCGAGAGCCGGAGCCCGCGAGGCGCGCCTCGAGGTCTCGGTCGAGAATGCAGCGGCGGTTGCGTTCTATGAAGCGCTGGGGTTCCGACGCCGCCGTCGCGAGCTACGCCACTATTACGGCCCCGGCCTCCACGCCTATGAAATGGGTAAGAAGCTCGGTTACCGCGTCGCCCGTCGCCGCTCGACGGCGAGCGTCTTGCCCGATTCCAGGAACTCCTCGAATCTTTCGGAGGGAACCGGCCGGCTGAAGAGATAGCCCTGCATCTCGTCGCAGTGCTGCTCTCGCAGGAATTCCAGCTGCGCCTCGGTTTCGACCCCTTCGGCCACCGCTGTCAGCTTCAGGCTGTGCGCCATCGCGATGATAGCCGCCGTGATCGCTGCATCGTCTGGGTTGGAGGTGACGTCGCGGACGAAGGACTGATCGATCTTGATCCGGTCGATCGGGAAGCGCTTCAGGTAGTTGAGGGAGGAGTACCCGGTGCCGAAGTCGTCCATCGAGAGACGCACGCCGAGGTTCTTCAAGTCCCAGAGAGCGGAGATGGAGAGCTCGGCGTTCTGCATGGCGTTGGACTCCGTGATCTCGAGGTCGAGTGCCTCCGGCGGCAGCTTCGCCAGCTCGAGGGCCTCGGTCACCTGGAAAACGAGGTCGGCCTGCTGGAACTGGCGGGAGGAAAGATTCACGGCCACCGACATGTGCGGATATCCGCTCCGGTGCCACGCGCGCGCCTGCGCGCAGGCCGTCCGAAGGACCCATTGGCCGATCGGGACGATCAGGCCGGAGACCTCCGCGATCGAGATGAAATCAGCGGGCGAGACCAACCCCTGCTCGGGGTGCTGCCAGCGCAGGAGCGCCTCGGCACCCCGGATCTGCCCGTTGGAGAGGTCGATCAACGGCTGGTAGTACACGACGAGCTCCTGGTTCTGCAGGGCCTGCCGCAGCCGGCTCTCGAAGGACAACCGCTCGAGCGCGCGGGAGTTCATCGCGGGCGCGTAGAGCTGATAGTTGTCGCGCCCCTGCTCCTTGGCCCGGTACATCGCGGTGTCGGCGTTGCGCACGAGGGCCTCGGCGTCGGAGCCGTCGGTGGGGTAGACCGTGGCGCCGATGGAGGTCGTGATGAAGAGCTCGCGGTGCTCGATGAAGAAGGGGAGACGCACGGCCTCCAGGATCTTGTTGGCGATCGTGGCCGCGTCCTCTTCCCGCGCGATCCCGGGGAGCAGGACGGTGAACTCATCCCCCCCGAGGCGCGCGATCGTGTCTTCCTGGCGGATGCATCCCCCGACCCGCTCCGCGATGCGCCGGAGCAGCTCGTCTCCGATCGAGTGGCCCAGAGAGTCGTTGATGACCTTGAACCGGTCGATGTCGAGGAAGAGGACCGAGAGCTTCTCGCGGTAACGGTGCGCATGGACCATGGCGACCCGGAGGCGGTCGTTGAAGAGAAGGCGATTGGGCAGTCCCGTCAGAGAGTCGTGGAAGGCGAGGTGCTTGACCTGCTCCTCGGCCCGCTTCCTCTCGGTGATGTCGATGACCGTCCCCTCGATCACCGCCGGCTTCCCATCGAGGCCCTCGATCAGGTTCCCGTTCTCGAGGACCCAGACATGGCTTCCATCCTTGCGGCGCAGGCATTGCTCGTAGTTGGTCAGTGCCTTGCGCTCCTTCAGGCGCGCGAGCGAGCTCTTTCGATCCTCCGGCGTCAGATAGAAGTCCCAGGCGGGGAGGCTCAGGACCTCTTCGCGCGAGCCGTATCCCAAGATCTGGGCGAAGGACTCGTTGCAGTCGAGGATCTTTCCGTCGAGCGTGGTCCGGTAGACGCCGGCCAGGTTCCCCTCGAAGAGCATCCGGTAGCGCATCTCGGACTGGTCCGCCGCCCGTTTGGTCCGACGCTGCTCGGTGACGTTCGTGGCGACGCCGATGATGCCCGTCACGGCTCCCTGGGAATCGCGGCGAGGGAAGAACTCGACCTCGAACGTCAGGGCCCCGACTTCGATGGTCTCCTGGAACCCTTCGCCGGACAGGGCGCGGCGTAGGAACGCCAGGGCCTTCGGATATCGGCCGTAGAGCTCGAGGGCGCTCCGGCCCAAAGCCTCCCGCGCGCTCAGACCAACCGCCTCGAGCCCGCTTCCCTCCAGGTGCGTGACGATGCCGTCCGGGTCGAGGGCGAAGAGGACAATCGGGGCCTTGTCGACGAGCGCGCGAAGGCGCTCCTCGGACTCGCGAAGCGCCCCCTCCGCCTTCCTTCGCTCGGTCGCGTCGCGGGCGATGACCGTGCGCATCGGGCGATCCCCCCCCGGAAAGAGGCCGACGGAAACATCGAGCAGCACCTCACGTCCGTCGGCGCGCCGCCCGACGAGTTCGGCGGTTGCCGGCCGCGAGGACGACTCGCCCCCACCCTCCAGCGCCGGGCACCGCTCGAATTGAGAAAGCGAGGGGCAGTCCGGGACCAGCATCGTGAACGGCTCTCCGATCATCGCCGGGACGGGATGTCCAAAGATCCTCTCCGCCGCCCGGTTGGCGAAGACGATTCGGCCCTCGCTGTCCACCGTCAGGATCGCGTCGGAAGCCGTTTCGACCAGAGTTCGGAAACGACCTTCGCTTTCCCGCAGGGCCCGCCGCGCCTGGCGCCTCTCGCTCCGGATCCGCGCCTCGTTCAGCTCCCGTTCGACGATCAGAGCGAGGCGGCGCAGGGATTCCCTGGGAATGCAGTCCCGCGCCCCGGCCTGGAGCGCTCGGACGGCCGTCTCCTCGCCGATCGAATCGGAAACGATGATGAGGGGTATGTCCTCACCGCGTTTCTTGAGCGTCGCCAGCGCATCCAGAGCCTCGAAGTTCGCGAGCCGGCAGTCCGAAAGGATGACGTCCCAACGGTTCGCCGAGAGGGCTTTCAGCAGGGCTTCCTGGGAGCTCGCACGCTCGAAGTCCGGCGCGAACCCGCCCTGCTCGAGCTCCCGCACGAGCAGTCCCGCAATCTCGGGAGAGTCGTGGAGGATGAGCACTCGGACGGCCGTGGACATGCTCAAGTCTAGCAGGGCGCCTGTTGACGTGGGCGGGTGGTCGGTGGTTGGGGACGAAGCTTCGTTCTCCCTATCCCCCTAGCACCTAACTCCTGGCTGATCTGAGAATGTTGATGAAGACCGTCGTCACCCCGTTGATCACGAACTGGATGCCGATCACGGCCGTGATCAGCCCCATGATCGTCGAGACGATCCGCTGTCCGGTCGTCCCGATCCACGCCACGATCGCCGGCGCGGCCAGCAGGATCAGGAACGTCAGGACGACGTTGACGGCGATCGCTCCCCCGAGCGCCAGACGCCGAGCACCGTCCTGCGCCTGCCCGACGAGGACCATGACCGTCGTGATCGTGCCGGGTCCGGCGATGACCGGGATGCCGAGCGGCACGACGGAGGGATCCGCCTTTTCCCCTTCGGGAGTCTCCTTCTCGCCGCCTTGGAGTGTCCGAACAGAAAGAATCGCGAAGATCACGCCTCCAGCGATCTGGAAGGCGGGCACAGTGATCCCGAAGAACGTGAAGATCGCTCCACCCGCGGCCGCGAACACGGCCATGACCGTCGCCGCCGCCAGGCAGGCACGCAGGGCCGCGCGGCGCCGACCGTCCGGGAATTCCGCCGTCATCGCCACGAAGATCGGCGCGGCCGAGATCGGGTTGATGACTGAGAAGAGCGACGAGAAGGCGAGCAGCGCGAACTGCTTTTCCGCGGGCGTGAGCATCGGCCGTCGATTATCGGCTATTGGCCGCAGGCGTTCGGAATCGACCTTCGGGCTCAGGGGCGGCCTGTAACACTCGAATTGCAAGTGCGCCGGCAAGCGACTCCTTTCTGTGCCAGAACCAGGCCGAAGGAGACCCTGACAGTAGGCAGCGCCGGGTTCGCCGGCGCTAAATGCCGACGGCTCCGGGGCGGCTTTCCAGCGCGATGACTTCAATCGTTGCAGAAGGCTAGAATGCGTCTCCCCATGGACTCTCTTCGGATTCGGGGAGCGCGGCAGCACAACCTGCGAAACCTCTCCTGCGACATCCCGCGCAACCGGCTCGTGGTCATCACGGGCGTCTCCGGCTCGGGCAAGTCGTCGCTCGCCTTCGACACGATCTTCGCCGAGGGACAGCGGCGCTACGTCGAGTCTCTCTCGGCCTACGCCCGGCAGTTCCTCGAGCAGATGGAGAAGCCGGACGTGGACTCGATCGAAGGGCTCTCCCCGGCCATCTCGATCGAGCAGCGCACGACCTCCAAGAACCCGCGTTCGACCGTCGGCACGGTCACGGAGATCTACGACTATCTGCGCCTGCTCTACGCCTCCATCGGCCAGCCCCACTGCCCCAGTTGCGGCCGGCCGATCCAGGCCCAGACGATCCAGGAAATGGTGGACAAAGCCCTGCGCCTTCCGGAAGGGAGCCGCTTCGCGGTTCTCGCCCCGTACGTCTCTGGCAAGAAGGGGGAGTACAAGAAGCAGATGGCCGAGATGCTCAAGGAGGGCTTCCTCCGGGCGCGCATCGACGGGAAGCTCTACGATCTCGAGGATCCTCCTGAGCTGGACAAGCAGAAGAAGCACACGATCGAGCTGGTGGTGGACCGCCTCGTGGCTCGCCCGGCCTCCGACGAGGAATATAAGAAGCGCCTGGCCGACTCGATCGAGACCGCGACGCGGGTCTCGGGGGGCCTCGTCACGATCTCGGTCGCGGACGGGCCCGAGGAGGTCCTCTCCGCCAACTACGCCTGCCCGGACTGCGGCACGTCCCTGACCGAGATCACGCCCCGTCTCTTCTCGTTCAACTCCCCCTACGGGGCCTGCGCACAGTGCTCCGGCCTCGGGACGATCCTGAAGGCGGACCCGGAGCGGGTCGTCGTCGCGCCGGAGAAGTCCATCGCGGATGGCGCGATTGCGATCCTGAAACCCGGCTCGACGAACTGGCGCACCCGGCAGATGGCGACTCTCGCCAAGCACTACAAGTTCCGCCTGGATCAGCCTTTCGGGAAGCTGCCCAAGCCGGCGCGGCAGGTGATCCTCTACGGCTCGGGCGGAGACGAGATCAAGTTCTCCTACGTCGCCGAGCGCGGGGAATACCACTGGCGCTCCTCCTTCGAAGGCTTGATCCCGATGCTCGAGCGGCGCTACCGGGAGATGGAGAATCCCGAGCACCGGGCGGAGCTCGAGGCGTACATGTCCGCCGAGCCGTGCCCGGCCTGCGGCGGGCGGAGACTGAAGCCCGAGGCCCTCGCCGTCAAGGTCGGGAGCCGTGCGATCGACGAAGTCGCCTCCGAGACGATCTCGGACTCGATCGCCTTCTTCGAGGACCTCTCGCTGACCCCGAGGGAGCGGGAGATCGCGGGGAAGATTTTGAAGGAGATCCGCGACCGGCTGGGCTTCCTCGCCAACGTCGGAATCGGGTATCTGAACCTCTCGCGCGGTGCGGCGTCGCTGTCCGGCGGGGAATCACAGCGTATCCGCCTGGCGACGCAGATCGGCTCCAAGTTGATGGGAGTCCTCTACGTCCTGGACGAGCCGTCCATCGGCCTCCACCAGTGCGACAACCGCAAGCTCATCGACACGCTCCTCTCGATGCGGGACCTGGGCAATACGGTGATCGTGGTCGAGCACGACGAGGAGACGATCCGCTCGGCCGACTGGGTCCTGGACCTGGGGCCTGGCGCCGGCGTCCACGGCGGTCGGATCGTGGCGCAGGGAAAGCCCGAGGAGCTCTCCGACTTCCCGGAGTCGCTGACCGCGCGCTACCTGGCTGGCGAGGAGGAGATCCCGACGCCCCAGTCCCGCCGCGCGGGCTCCGGCAAGACCCTGACGGTCATCGGCGCGCGCGAGCACAACCTGAAGGCCATCGACGTGCGCTTCCCCCTGGGCGTCGTGACGGCCGTGACCGGCGTCTCGGGCTCCGGCAAATCCACCCTCGTCAACGACATCCTGTACCGCGCGCTCGCCCGGGCGCTGCATGGCGCCTCAGAGAGGCCGGGCCGCCACGACCGGATCGAAGGGCTCTTCGAGGTGGATAAGGTCATCAACATCGATCAGTCGCCGATCGGCCGCACGCCGAGGTCGAACCCGGCGACCTACACGAACGTCTTCAACCCGATCCGGGAGCTGATGTCGCGGACCCCCGAGGCGCGCGCCCGCGGCTACGAGCCGGGCCGTTTCTCCTTCAACGTCAAAGGGGGCCGCTGCGAGGCGTGCGCGGGGGACGGGCAGATCAAGATCGAGATGCACTTCCTCCCCGATATCTACGTGACCTGCGACGTCTGCGCCGGGAAGCGCTACAACCGGGAGACGCTGCAGGTCCACTACAAGGGGAAGTCGATCGCCGACATCCTGGCGCTGACGGCCGAGCAGGCGCTCGAGCTCTTCGCGAACATCCCCTCGATTGCCAACATCTGCCGGACACTGGTGGACGTCGGGCTCGGCTACATTCAGCTCGGCCAGTCCTCGACGACCCTGTCCGGCGGCGAGGCGCAGCGGGTCAAGCTCGCGCGGGAGCTCGCGCGACGCTCGACGGGGCGGACCCTCTATCTCTTAGACGAGCCCACGACGGGCCTCCACTTCGACGACATCAAGAAGCTCCTGGGCGTGCTGCGGTCGCTGACCGACAAGGGGAATACGGTCGTCGTCATCGAGCACAACCTCGACGTCATTCGCACGGCCGACTGGCTGATCGACCTTGGCCCCGAAGGGGGCGATGCCGGCGGTCAGATCGTGGCCGAGGGGACTCCCGAGGACGTGGCCGCTGTGCGCGCTTCCTATACCGGGCAATTCCTGCGCCGCGCCCTCACCGTCGCTCCGCACCAACGCGGGATCAGCGCCTTACGGCGTACCGGCGAGCGACTCGGCCGGGTGCGGCCTCGATCGCTCGCCTGATCCCGCCCAGCTCTGACCGAGGGACCGGCGGCGGCCAGGACGTCTCCGTTAGGCAATATCCTCAGAGCGTAGAAGTTCGGTCCGACGCTGGTGAAGTCCGCCAGGGGCATGTTCGTGCAGACGTTGAACCGATGGATCGCGGGCCCCTTGTCGGAATAGAACGTCGTGCACTGGTCCGCGGCGAGGTCGATCCAGTCGGAGCGCGAAACGTTGCAGTTCGCGAGCTTCGTGCCGGAGAGGTCCAGTTTCAGGATATCGCCCGGCCCGAGGACCTCGCTTACGTACAAGACCGTCCCCCAACGATGAGGCAGGATTCCGGGTTCGAGTTGAAACTTCCGAACGTTGCGGCAAGCAAGGTCCCACTGTTGCTGAACTTGGC
>JBKPBH010000098.1:0-14479 GCA_046726795.1 Acidobacteriota bacterium | reverse complement strand
CTTCCCGGCCGGCGGGGTCTTCTCGATCGCCGGCGCCGCGTCGGCCGGAGCGGCGGGCCCGGGCCGCTGCACTTCGACCCCCTTGCGCATCGCCTCGTCGAGAGCCTTCTGGTCCAACGGCCTGTCGATCTCGATCTTCAGTGGGAGGCGGAGCTCGATGTGTCCGAACAGGGGCGTGTGTCCGGGCTGCCCGTATGGACCCGCGATCAGCGGATCCGGACGGTACTGGAGGCCGAACGGAATCGAGCAGGGGTAGGCCGAATGGCAGCGGGAGAGACTGACGAACTGGGCGCCAACGGACTCGGCGAAGAAGACGCCGGCCAGGAAGAGCGTTCCGGAAAGCATTCGGCGGATTCTCACAACCACCTCTCGTTTCGCAAAACAAGAGAGAGTGCAAGAAACGTCCCGGACTCGGACCCGGTGTCCTCGGCTGATTACAGCCGGGAACGAGTGTGGACCGGGATCGCGGGACCCGTCGGAGCGACCGATTCGCGAGTGGGAATGGCCTGATGCGCCTCGGAGGCGAGCATCGCGTGGCGCGCCTCCCTGGCGCGTTTGACGAACGCCAGCAGGCCGCCGGCCATCATCACGTAGAAGCCGCCCCACACCAGCGCGATCATCGGTTTGCGCGTCACGTCGACCGACAGGGACTCCGTGGTCGCGGCCTGATACTCGGCGGCCCTGTCCTTGGAGACTCCCCGCATCCGCAGAAGGACCGCGCCGTCGTTGGGGGACACCGCCACGACCCGCATCCTGCCGCCGGGAACGCCGGGCACGTCTGCGTCCTGGGATTCGGCCTCCTGGCCGTCTAAGTGGTAGAGGAAACGCAGCGTGACGTCGTGCTTGCTCCCGTCCGGAGGCGTCACCGTGACGTCGGTCAGGACGAGGACCGTCTTCTCCCCTCTCATCATCGCCGAGCGGTCGGCGTTGAAGTCCCGGAACGTGAACCCCGTCCCATCGATGTTGGTCGTCGTGCCCTTCGTCAGCTTGACGTCGCGCCCGATCTGTTCCGTCTGACCCGGGTCGTAGGACTGAGGGGCGATGTAGAAGTCGAAGAGTGTCGAGTTGCGGATGGCGGGATTGGCCATCAGCTGGTTCGTCTTCGTGTTGACGTACATCTTGGGGTACGCGTAGTAGGTCTTCCCGCCGGGCGTCTGGACGCGGACTTCCATCGCCTGTTTGCGGGTTGCCGAGCCCGGCACGACGCGCAGGAACGTCAGCGTGGAGCCCTCGACCTTGACCGGCTGGTTGACCGGCAGCGTGAGGCGCTTCGAGCGGGCGTAAACGCCGGACAGGACGATCCCGGCGAGCATGATGCCCAGCCCGAGGTGGGCCAGGTAGCCTCCCGCTCCGCCCCACTTGCCCCCCTTTGCCTTGCGCACGACCGCCTGGAGGTTCATGTCGGCCAGGAAGAGGGCGCCGAACAGGATGACGAGGCTCTGCGGCTCCCGCGCCCCGACGGCGAAGGCGAGGACGATCCCGGCCGCGGCCACGAGGAGCGAGCGGCGCGAGTTCCTGGCGAGGTTCTTCCACGCCTCTCCCTTCCAGGACACGAATGGCACGAGTCCCGCGAGAAGCGCGATCAGGAGCGCTCCCGGAATCGTCGTCTTCGTGTAGAACGGTGTCTGCACCTGGGAAGGGTTCCCCGTCAGTCGCGTCAGCAAAGGCGCGGAGGTCCCGAGCAGGATCACGAACCCGAGCGCGCAGAGAACCGCGATGCCGAGGATGAAGAAGACACTGCGCGAAAGCAGCGGCGGCTCATCTTCTTCGGCGACGGGGATCTGCCTCCACCGCCAGGCCAGGCCGACCGCCGAGACGAGGATGGATCCGAGGAGAATCGTCACGAGCCAACCGGTGATCCCGAGGTCGATGAAGGAGTGGACTGAGAAATCCGCCAGGACCCCCGAGCGGGTCAGGAACGTGCCGTAGAGGATCGTGGCGTAGGCGAAGCAGGCGAGGATCAGGTTGACCTTGCGGTGGCGCTTCCTGGCCCGCTGGAGGAACATGCCGTGGACGAGGGCCACGGTGCCGAGCCACGGCACGAGACTCGTGTTCTCGACCGGATCCCAGCCCCAGTAGCCGCCCCATCCGAGCGTTTTGTAGGCCCAGTAGCCTCCCATCAGGACCGCCGTGCCGAGCGAGAGAAAGGTGAAGAGAGCCCACGGGATCGCCCGCACGACCCAGCCGTCCCATCTCTTCTTCCAGAGCGCCGCGATCGCGAAGGCGAACGGGACCGACAGGGAGGCGAAGCCAGAGAACATGACCGGCGGGTGGATCACCATCCACGGGTCCTGGAGCAAGGGATTCAACCCGACGCCGTCCTGCGGGACGGGCGGCGGGAGCAGCTTGAACGGGCTCTGCTTGCACAGAATCGCGACGATCCCGATGAAGGTCGAGATATAGACGATCATGACCGGGGCTTCCTGCTCGCGGGCAGACCTCCAGACGAAGAGCCCGATGATCGCGCCCCAGAAGCACCAGAGGAGGAAGGACCCCTCCTGGCCCGCCCAGAAGGTCGAGATCAGGAAGTGAAGCGGCAGGTCCCGGCTCGAGTACGCGTTGACATAGGCGACGTCGAAGCGGTGCTGAAGGAGGAGCGCCATCAACGTCCCGGCCGCGGCCACCAGGCAGGTCGCAAACGCGGCGTAGGCGTTGCGGGCGAGAGTCAGAGCATCCCGCCGCCCGAAGTCGGCCCGGAAATAGAAGAAGATCGAGGCGAGTCCCGCCAGGAGCGCCCCCCAGAGGGCTACGACGCCGGGCCAGAAGTACATCAGAGTCCCTAGCTTCGGGCCGGCGCCCTGGGCGCCGAGGAATAGGACTTCTCGACCTCCGCGCCTTGATACTTGGAGGGGCACTTGACCAGGAGCTTCTCGGCCTCGATGCGGCCCTCCCGGTAAGACCCGATCGCGACGATCGAGATGGCGTCCTTGAAGTTTCCGGGCTTGATCCCGCGGTAGGCGACCGGCATGCGATTCCCCGCGGTATCCAGAAGGTCGAACCGAAGCTCCTGCCGGCCCGTGTCGTACTGGTCGCTCTGCTTGTCGAGGCTCCCCATGACCTGGACGACCCCCCGCGACTTGCGAGCCTCGTCGAAGCTCAGGTAGGGGGTCAGCGTCTTCTGAAAGGCGGTGACGCCCAGCGCGATGAAGACGAGCGCGAAGCCCACGGCGATCCAGTACCCCTTCTTCATCGTTCCCGCTCCCGCGCCGAGATCCGGCGATCCAGCCGCCACAGGTAGAAGAACAGCCCGACCCAGATCACGACGTTGACAATTGCCAGGAAGGCGAGGCTGTTCACGTTCGGATTGTTTCTCGCACGCCCTTAGCAAAGCAACTCCTAAGGCGCCGCGACTGATGCAAACGCATTACTTCATTGCGGAAATTCCTCCCAGGCCCCAGCCCTGCCTGGCTCTGGCGAGACGACGAGGAAGGAAGCTGCCGGGCGGATGCGGCGCATGACGACCCCCACCATACGGTCGCATCGGCGTCCCAGGAAGCGAAAGGACCCGGCGATGCCCGGTCCGGCGAGCGCCAGCAACTGTCTGCGGAGCAGGGCTCGGGCACGGTGGAGCCGGGTCTTGACCGTCACCAGTGAGAGCTTGAGAGAGTCCGCCGCCTCGGCCGTGGAGAGCCCTTCGACCTCGCGCAAGATGAAGACGAGTCGATACTTCTCCGGAAGAGAGTCGATCGCCGCCTCGATGAACCAGTGGACCTCGCGATCGGAAGCCGCTCGTTCCGGATCATCGGAGCACGCCTTCGCGGGAGCCATCTCGTCCGCCCCGCTCTTCGGCACGCCTAGTCCTTTCCGACCGCGGCGAGCATGCGCCCATGCTTCATACAGCGCGATTCGGGTGACCCACATCGCGAATCGGCCGCGCCCGGCAAACTGATCGAGGTGCTCGAAGGCGCGGACCCATGCCTCCTGCGCAATCTCCTCGGCCTCGGCGTCATCGCGCAGGACGGAGCGCGCCGCCCGGTAGACTCGCTGGTTGTGCCGGCGCAGGAGAACCGCGAAGACTTCGGTATCGCCCGCGCGGACTCTTTGCACGATCTGCTCGTCTGAGAGGGCCGACGCCTCCCGCCTTCCTTGCAGACCTTCTCTGCTGAGATCATCCGTCACATCTAGAGAGTTCACCCGCAGGCAGACGTTGCATTGCTTCTTAATGCTTTCTAAACCCTTGTAACGACTTCCACTCAGCCGACTCTTTAGATAGTGAGTCGGCTGAGCACCAGCCGGCGGACGCTCGGGTCCCGGCTTGACGATTCGTAGTTCGTCGAACGTGATTCCTTAGAAAAGGAGAGATGAGATGTCAGGTTTGCAGACTCAATCGCTGACGGCTCACAAAAACCCCGCTCAGAGTCTTTGGCTAACGCTCTCGATTTGCTCATGTCTGACATTTGTCGCAGGCAGCGCCTCGGCGCAGCTGGCCCCCAATCAGACGAACGGCTTCGGCGGGGGAAGGCTCGTCACCTTCAGCTACCTGCAGAACTTCGACTGTGTCGACCAGCCGACATTGGACCTGGATTTCAACGGGAAATTGGCTCAGTCCGATCCCAATGAGATGCAGCTGCCGATTTGCCAGCCGATCACCGAGCCCACGGCCGACCCGACGGGCGGCGACATCAAACACACCGCTCACCTGTACGTGCTGGTTCCGATGTTCTCGGTGGACCACGACACAAATGCCAACGACGCGATTCCGTGCCCGGCCAACCCAAGGCCCGGACTGCTCTGCGGCCCCGCGCTGGGAAACGCCTTGATCTCGCTTTTCGGCGCGATACCCGAAGCCTGGAAGACGAAGGTCAATCCGGCCATCACGACACAGTGTCCCGACCCGAACAATCCCGTGGCCGGCACCTGCACCATGCACTCTTCCACGGTCGATCTGTCGAAGACTCTTTTCGCTCTGGGGAAGACCGGTCCCCCGACCGCTCCGATCTTCGTGCCCACGCCGAATCACAGCCACGTCGTGGACGACAGTCGAGTCAACACGCAACCGATCTGGTGGGAAGTCCGGCCCGTGCTGGTCATGTCTCAGAGCGACTGGCCCGCGGCCGACGGAAGCAGCGGCATCACCTCGTCCCGGGTGATGGATGATGTGGAAGCGGCCAATCGAGCGATCGAGGTGGGTTCCAACTTCTTCCTGTTCTTCAGCTCCCGGATGGGCGCGACGACTGAGCAGGGTCACGTGCACCCGTCCGCGGGCGCCGCGGCCCCATCGGATCAACCCGCTTCGCGGCCTCGTGGCAACGGCCTCGGGGAGGCTGGCAGGGCAGCCGACAGGTGAACTCGTAGAAATCGCTCGGGAGGGTGAAATGGGGGAGGAGCAGATCATGGTCAGGAAATGGATTCGGAGATTGGTGGTGCCGCTCTCGGTCATCGGCGGATTCGTCCTCGTCACGGCTGCCAGCCGTCCTCGCATTGTCCCTGCGGTTCGCGCCAGGGGCTCGTTCGATGACGTGATCGTCTCGAACGCCACTCAGATGATCGAGGAAGGTCGGCAGACTTTCCGTTTCGCGACCTTCGGAGACCAGGTGTTCTGGGGAGACACGCTGAAGCTCCACCAGGCGATCGAGGGCGCGGCCAACGGAGGAGTCGGAGGCGGCCTCTCGCCCTCGGCGGCGCTCTCTCTCGGATTGAAGGTGGACGTGGATGCCCTTCCCCAACCCCTCATCGAAGACCTGAGGAGAGGCCGGGTCAACTTGAACGACCCGGCCGTGACTCTGGCTCTGCTGAAGTTGAACGCGGTCCTCGGCGTCACGGGATTCTTCAATTCCGGTGGGACTCTGAGCTCCGTCGGGATCCAGTGCGCCCTCTGCCATTCGCGCGTGGATGACTCCTTTGCTCCGGGAATCGGCCACAGGCTGGACGGCTGGCCCAACCGCGACTTGAACGTCGGAGCCATCATCGCCTTTGCGCCGGACCTCTCGTCGGTCGCGACCCTGCTCATGACCACTCAGCCGGATGTGCGCAACGTTCTCAACGGCTGGGGGGTCGGCAAGTTCGACGCGGAGCTCCTCCTCGACGGCAAGACCTCCGGGCCCAACGGCTCCGCGGCGACGCTCATCCCGCCCGCCTTCGGGTTGGCGGGCGTGAACCTCCACACCTGGACCGGATGGGGCTCCGTGCCGCACTGGAATGCTTTCGTCGCGAACCTGGAAATGCATGGAGTCGGCCGGTTCTGGGATCCGCGCCTGAACAACGCGGCTCAGTTCCCGATCGCGGCGGCCCACGGCTTCGGGAATCTGAATCCCACGCTCAATCCGGATGACGATCAGATCACCCCGAAGCTGGCCGCGCTCCAGTTCTATCAGCTCGCCATTCCGGCCCCGACGCCTCCCGAAGGCAGTTTCGACGAGGCGGCGGCGAAGCGCGGGGACGGTCTCTTCTCGGGGAAGGCGAAGTGCAACAGCTGCCACGTCGAGCCGCTCTGGACAGAGCCGGGCTGGAACCTGCACACGGCGAGTGAGATCGGCATCGACAACTTCCAGGCCAACCGCGCGCCCGACCGCCGCTACCGCACGTCGCCTCTGGGCGGCCTGTGGACCCACACGAAGGGGGGCTTCTACCACGACGGACGGTTCGCGACTCTTCTCGACGTGGTCAACCACTACAACACGTTCTTCGGTCTCGGCCTTACAGGACAGGAGAAGAGTGACCTCATCGAGTATCTGAAGTCTCTTCCGAGCGCTGAATGACCGGGGCTCAGGAGGAAACGGTCCTCCGCGCGAGCCTCTGAAGGCCGTCGTAGGCGGCGTACTTGAAGCTTTCTGCGAGAGTCGGGAAGTTGAAGACCGCGTCGATGAAGGCGTCGATACCGCCTCCGGTGGACATCACGAACATCGGAATGTGGATCAGCTCCGTGGCGTCTTCTCCGAGGATGTGCGCCGCGAGCAGGCGGCGTGTCTTCGGATCGAAGAGGAGCTTGATGAAGCCGTCGGTGTCTCCCGTGATCTGGCCGCGGGCGTTGTTCTCGAAGCGCGCGCGCCCGACCTCGTAAGGGATTCCCTTCTCCTTGAGCTCTTGCTCGGAGGCGCCGATCGAGGAGATCTCGGGGATCGAATAGATCCCGTAGGGCTGGAACGAGGAGACCGCCGTCTTGTAGGCGAGGTGGAACGCGTGACACATTGCCACGCGCGCCTGCTCCATCGAGGTCGCCGCGAGGGCGGGAAACCCGATGACGTCTCCCGCCGCGTAGACGTGATGCAGACTCGTCTGGAAGTGCTCGTTGACGAGGAGATGTCCGCGCTCGGTCAGAGCCACGCCGAGGCGTTCGAGGTTCAGTCCCTTCGTGTTGCCCGAGCGACCGGTGGAGAAGAGCACCTTGTCTGCGCGCAGTTGCCGCCCTGACTTCAAGCGCAACGCGAGCGCGTTGGACCGCCGTCCCGGAAGACGCTCGACGGACACGACGGCGTCGCCGAAGAGAACCTCGGCGCCCATGTGCTCGAGCGACAGCCGCAACGCTCCGGAAAGGTCTTCGTCCACGCCCGCGAGCAGGCGGCTTCTCCCCTCGACGAGCGTGATGCGGGTGCCCAGGGCGGCGAAGAGGCAGGCATACTCGGTTCCGATGACGCCCCCTCCGACCACCGTCATGGACAGGGGGACCCGGTCGAGCTCGAAGATCCGGTCGCTATCCACAACGTCCGGATCGCTCATCTCGATACCGCGGGGCGGGATTGGCGAGGACCCAGTCGCGACCAAGACGATGTCGGCCGAGAGCCGGCGGGTCGTCTCTCCCCCCGCGTCGAGCACGGCGACTTCGTGGGGACCGTCGAACCGGGCGTTTCCCCGGATGAGCTCGATCGCATGGCGGTCGAGGTTGCGGCCGATCTGGCGCGTCTGCTCGCCGACGACATCGCGGAGCCGGTGGACGAGCTGCCTCAGGCTCTTCTTGCGGTCGAGCCGGACGCTCATCCCGTAGAGCTCGCGCCGGCGGAACCCGGTCAGGTAGAGAGCCGTCTCCCGGAGCGTCTTGGAGGGGAGAGTGCCCGTGTGAACGCAGGCGCCACCGACCTCCGGCGCTCGCTCGATCAGAGCGACCTTCCGGCC
The DNA here is from genome assembly GCA_046726795.1 of Acidobacteriota bacterium. Taxonomy (GTDB): domain Bacteria; phylum Acidobacteriota; class Thermoanaerobaculia; order UBA5066; family Gp7-AA6; genus JAWOLE01. The sequence goes on along the minus strand of JBKPBH010000098.1, from coordinate 6,430 downwards.
GAAATACGCGGCCTGGGCCGCCCCCTTCTCCCCGGCCGGACCGGAGCCGACGACGACTAAGTCGAAGCGCTCGAGTTCAGGCATGTCCGCGATGGGTCTGAAGTCTCCGCTCCTGTCGACTCGAGATCAACCGCTCCAGGTCCCGACCGGCCCTACCGCTCGGAGAGCCGGGAGGCCGCGGCCCGGTCGAAGCGCGCGGCGCGGGACTCCAGCGAGAGCATCCAGAAGAAGAGCGCCGTGAATCCGATCAGCGCCCCGAAGAAGACGGCCTTCGTCGGTGCATCCATCAGGATCTTGCCCTGGGGATTGATCACTGTCTGGGGATGGAGCGACGCTGTGACCCGGGGCGCGACGAAGAAGAGGAAGGGCATCAGGACCGCCGCGAAGAGCGCGTAGGCAGCGGACATCCGCGCCCGCCGCTCCGGGTCCTCCACGGCCGCCCGCAGGAAGAGGTAGGCGGCGTAGAGGAAGATCAGGAGCAGGAACGAGGACTCCCGCGGGTCCCAGTTCCAGTAGGAACCCCACATGATCTTGGCGAAGAGCGAGCCGGTCACGAGCGCCAGCACCGCGAAAAGGAGGCCCAGACGCACGGCGGCGGCGGCGACGTCGTCGTGCTCGGGCCTGCGCCGCGCCAGGTACGCAACCGAATAGCCCGCCGCGACGAGAAAGGCGAGCGCCCCCGTCCAGGCGCACGGAACATGGAAGAACACGATCCTCGAGGACTCCCCGATGAACCCCTGCGCCGGGGCCGGCCAGAGGAACGCCCCCACGATGACCGCGGCCATGTAGGGGAGGAGGAGCCACTTGAGGAACTTCATCTCAATCCCCGCGGAGAAACCGAGGCCAGCCAATCGCGCATTGCGGATCAATCTTCCCACGCCGCGCTGGCGAGGAGGTAGGCGGCACAGGTCGCCGCGCCGTCGTAGGCAACGATGACGCGCAGCGCGGTGGCCGGGAGCGCACCCCCAGCCGCCTCGATTGTCGCCGAGATGGCGGACAGGAGAAGCGGCAACAGGAGCGGGAAGGAGATGACGACGAAGAGGACGTTCTTCTGCGAGGCCCGGGCCACCAGCGCCGCCAGGAACGTCGAGACGACCGACAGGCCGTAACCCCCGAGGACCAGAACTGTGGCGAGCGCGCCAGGGGATTCGAGGCGCCACTCGAGCAGGACGGCGAAGGCGGGGACCGTCACGGCCGTGATCGCCAGGAAGAGGACGTAGTTGAAGAGCGTCTTGCCGGCGAGAGTCAGCGAGGAGGGGGCGACCTTGCGCAGGGCCAGAGCAGTCCCGGTCTCCTCCTCGCGCACGAAGGCCCGTGGCAGGCCGGTCGCGGCGCAAAAGAAGAGGATGATCCAGAGCAGCGCCGAGGAGACCCGGTCCCGAGCCTCCGTCGGCAGGCCAAAAGGCCCCACCGCGAAGGACACGAGGGTCACAGCCGTGGCGGCGAAGAAGAAAATGGACGCGGCGGCCACGCGGCGCCGCAGCTCCTGCGCGGCGTCCTTGGCGCAGATGGCCCACGCGCGGGCGAGAGCGCCCGCGCGGGAGGGCGGGAGGCGGGAGGCGGTAGGCGATGGATTGCTCGCGGCGTCGATCTCCCCCTTTCGTTTGCTCATCCTGTGTCGCCTGCCGCCTACCGTCTACCGTCTACCGGCCTGCCCCAGGACAATCTCCTGGTCGGGTTCCAGGAAGTCGCGCGGATCGTTGGAGGCCAGAACGACCAGACCTTCCCGCCGTTTCTCCGCCACGACCCTCTCGACGATCTCCCGGCCATCCGGGTCGAGGCCGATCATGGGCTCGTCTAAGAGGAGCACCGGCGGATCGAAAAGGAGCGAGAAGACGATCTTCAACCTCTGCTTCATCCCCGTCGAGAAGGCGCCCACGCGGCGCTCGAGGGCTTCCGCCAGCCCCACGTCCTCCAGGCGACGGGCGAGCTGGCCGTCGGCCCCGGGGCGCCCTCCAGCCCGGGAAAGGAAGCGCAGGTTCTCGACGGCCGTGAAGTCCTCGTAGAACGCGAGGTCCGGGCCGGCCCACCCGACGGCCAGACGGCGAGTATCGCCGGTAAGCTCCTCGTCCCCCCGCCGCACCGACACCGAGCCCGAGCTCGGACGCATGAGCGCGGCGAGAATCTTCAAGAGCGTCGTCTTGCCGCTGCCGTTTCGTCCCTTCACCGCGAGGAGGCCGGACTCGGCGCGAAACGAGAGGCCGGAGAAGAGCGGCGGCCCGGCGAACGCCTTGGTCAGCTCCCGGGCCTCCAGAGTCGTTGCCAGCACGCTGTCGCGAAACACTAGCAGGTTCAGCGTTGTGTCATCACCGGAAACTGGCGCCGGGCATCGAAGCCTCGCGGCCGCCTTGAAAGATCCGCCCTCGCTTTTATATGATCCGCCGGTTTCATGGTTCACTCGTTTTGGCGCGCGCCGCGCTCGGGTCGGGCGCGGAAAAGCGCCGGACAGCGGGAAACGACGTCTTGAAGGGAGTTTCGATGCTCAAACGGGGCGCTTGTGTTCTCCTCTCGCTCGCGTTCGCTCTGACCTTCTTCGCCTGCGGCGGCAAGGAAGAGGAAGAAGAGGAGACGGCTGCTCCGAAGGCGACGACCTCCACGGCGGCGGCCGCGGCCCCGGCGGCCCCCGCGGCGGCTCCGGCGGCCGGGGGCGCCACGATTACCGGGAAGGTGGCCTTCACGGGGTCCGCTCCGGCCAAGGAGCAGATCAAGATGGACGCGGACGCCTTCTGCAAGGGGGCCCATGCGGAGCCCGTGTACACGCAGGACGTCGTCGTCAACGGCAACGGGACCCTCCAGTGGGTTCTGGTCTACGTCAAGGAAGGCGTGACCGGAACCTATCCTCCTCCGGCGGCTCCGGTGACCCTCGACCAGAGGGGATGCCAGTACAACCCGCACATCTTCGGGATCCAGGCCGGCCAGCCCCTGAAGATCGTCAACAGCGACGGCACCCTCCACAACATCCACGCCCTGCCGAAGGTCAACGCCGAGTTCAACATCGGTCAGCCCTTCCAGAAGATGGAGACGTTGAAGAAGTTCGACAAGCCCGAGGTGCCGCTGCGCTTCAAGTGCGACGTTCACAAGTGGATGGGCGCCTACTGCGGGGTCTTCAACCACCCCTTCTTCGCGACGACCAGCGACCAGGGGACTTTTGAGATCAAGAATCTCCCTCCGGGCAGCTACGTAATCGAGGCCTGGCAGGAGAAGTACGGAGCGCAGACGCAGAACGTGACCGTCTCCGGCTCGGAGACGAAGACCATCGATTTCTCGTTCAAAGGGTAGCCGGTTGACCCAGATCCTCCATCCCGACAGGCCTCGCTCGGGCCGGAGAGCAGGTCGCGCCGCCCTTCTGTTTCCTCTCCTGGGCGCGCTGCCTGTCGCCGCGGGAGCCCTCCCGATCTGGCTTCGCCTGCCGGAGGGGGTCTCCAGTTACAGCGGCCGGATCGACGGGCTCTTCACGCTCATCCTCTGGATCACCGGGATCATCTTCCTCGTCGTCGAGCTCCTGCTGCTCCTCTTCCTCTTCCGCTACCGCCACCGGGAAGGGAGGCGGGCCCGCTACACCCACGGCAACAACCGCGTCGAAGTCGTCTGGACGATCATCCCGGCCTTCATCTGCGTCGTGCTCGCGCTGCTTTCGCGGCGAAGCTGGGCCGAGATCAAGCAGCAGATGCCGAAGGAAGCGATCCAGATCGAGATCCTGGCCGAGCAGTTCGCCTGGAACATCCGCTACGCCGGCCCGGATGGCAAGCTCGGGACCGCCGACGACATCGTGACGCTGAATCAGCTCCACTTCCCGGTCGGCCGGCCAGTGGTCGCGACGCTGCGCTCCAAGGACGTGATTCACTCCTTTTTCCTGCCCGAGTTCCGGGTCAAACAGGACGCGGTGCCAGGCATGTCCACCCGGATCTGGTTCGACGCGATGCGCGTGGGCCACTGGGAGATCGCCTGCGCCGAGCTCTGCGGCCTCGGGCACTACCGGATGAAGGGATTCGTCACGGTCGAGACGCCGGAAGAATACGAAAAATGGCTCGCGGAGCAGGCTGCGGCGGGCGCCCAGGCCCCCGCGGCCGGCCAGGGGGAGAAACAGGGATCATGAGCACGACCATGCCGGACGCGTTTGCGATCCCGGAGCCCGAAGCCGCCCCGGAACACCTGCCGGGGGTCCATCCGGCGCCGACCTCCTTCTGGAGGAAGTACATCTTCTCCCTCGACCACAAGGTGATCGGCAAGCAGTACATGTTCTACGCGCTCCTGATGCTCGTCGTCGGAGGGCTCCTCGCCATCCTCGTACGCTGGCAGCTCGCCTGGCCGGGCAAGTCGATCGCCTTCATGGGGAAGCTCTTTCCCGAGGGCATGCCCAACGGCCAGATGCTTCCGGAGTTCTACAACTCTCTCTTCACGATGCACGCGACGATCATGATCTTCTTCGCGATCATGCCGATCTTAATCGGCGCCTTCGGCAACTTCGTGGTTCCCATCCAGATCGGCGCTCGGGATATGGCCTTCCCGACGCTGAACATGCTCTCGTTCTGGACAGCGGTTCCGGCCGCGGTCATCATCATCTGGTCCTTCTTCGTGACCGGGGGCGCGGCGCAGGCGGGCTGGACGTCGTACGCGCCGCTCTCCATCGTCCAGACGCGGGGGCAGACGTTGTGGGCGCTCTCGCTGTTGATCCTGGGGCTCTCGTCGCTCCTGACCTCGGTCAACTTCATCACGACGATCATCAACATGCGCGCTCCGGGCATGAGCTTCTTCCGGCTTCCGCTGACGGTCTGGGCGCTCTTCATCACGGCGATCCTGCTGCTGCTCGCGCTGCCCGTGCTCTCCGGCGCGCTGATCATGATGCTCTTCGACCGGGTTCTGGGGACGACCTTCTTCCTGCCGGCCGGGATGATCGTCTCCGGCCAGCCGTGGAAGAACGCCGGGGGAGGGCAGGCTCTCCTCTGGCAGCACCTCTTCTGGTTCTTCGGGCACCCGGAGGTCTACATCATGATCCTCCCGGCCATGGGGATCACCTCCGAGATCCTCCCGGTTTTCGCCCGCAAGCCCATCTTCGGGTATCGCGCGATGGCCTACTCGATCATGGGGATCGCGGGGCTCGGGTTCATCGTCTGGGGCCACCATATGTTCCAGAGCGGCATGAACCCGATGCTCGGTACGACCTTCATGATCTCGACGATGGTGATCGCCGTGCCCTCGGCCATCAAGACCTTCAACTGGCTGGGCACGCTCTGGGGCGGAAACATCCATTTCACGACGCCGATGTTGAATGCGGTCTCGTTCGTGGCGATGTTCGTCATCGGGGGGCTGTCTGGCATCTTCATGGCCTCGACGCCGGTGGACATCTTCATCCACGACACCTACTTCATCGTCGGGCACATCCACTACGTCCTCTTCGGCGGCTCGCTCTTCGGAGCGTTCGCCGGGCTCTATTTCTGGTACCCGAAGATGTTCGGCCGGCAGATGAACGAGACATGGGGGAAGATCCACTGGGCGCTGACGTTCGTCACGTTCAACCTCATCTTCTTCCCGATGCACTTCCTCGGGATGCGCGGAATGCAGCGGCGCATCTACGACTACTCACAGTACGCCCACCTGAAGGGCCTCCAGCCGATGAACCAGTTCATGACCATCTCGCTCTTCGTGCTGGGGGCGGCGCAGATCATCCTGGTCTTGAACTTCTTCCTGTCGATGCGCCGGGGGAGGGTCGCCGGGCCGAACCCCTGGCGGGCGAACACGCTCGAATGGCAGACGTCGTCGCCGCCGCCGCACGAGAACTTCACGGGACGGGTCCCCACGGTCTACCGCGGGCCCTACGAATACAGCGCTCCCGAACGGGCGGACGATCACTGGCCGCAGAACGAGCCGCCGGGGGCTTCGGGAGCCGGTGCCCATGGCTAGGGCCCTTCCGTCTCCTGTACGGGGAGAGGGCGCCGGCAACCTCGGCCTCCATCGGTTCGCGGTCGCGACGGCGATCGCGACGGTCTTCCTGATCTTCGCGGGAGGCTTGGTCACGTCGACCGAGTCCGGCCTCTCAGTTCCGGACTGGCCTCTCTCGTACGGCCGGTTGATGCCGCCGATGGTCGGAGGGATCTTCTACGAGCACGGGCACCGGATGATCGCGACGACCGTCGGCCTGATGACCGTCGTCCTGGCCGTCTGGCTGGCGAGGCGGGAACCAAGGGCCTGGGTCCGGCGTCTCGCCTACGTCGCCCTCGCCGCGGTCGTCGCGCAGGGAGTGCTTGGCGGGCTGACGGTCCTCCTGCTGCTGCCGACGGCGGTCTCGGTCGCCCACGCTTGCCTCGCGCAGACCTTCTTCTGCCTCGTGGTCACGATTGCCGTCGTGACCTCGCCCGGCTGGCGCGACGCGCCGACCGCCCGGGAGAACGGTGTCGCCCGGATCGGCTCGGCGACGGTTTCCGCGGTCTTC
>JBKPBH010000097.1:0-48976 GCA_046726795.1 Acidobacteriota bacterium | reverse complement strand
GGACAAGCTCGGGAGGGAAAGAGCCTTCTTCGCGGACGTTCACGAGCTCGCCGCCGGGAAGAAGTTGCCGATGAAGCTCATCCGGGCCGAGGAGAGCTTCGACGGTCGTAAATACACTGTTTATTATACTTCCGAGACTCGAATTGACTACCGCAAGCTCGTCAGCGACCTGGCCCAGAAGCACCCCGTCCGCATCGAGATGCGTCAGGTGGGGCCCCGAGACGAGACCAAGATGCGCGGGGGCCTGGGGCCCTGCGGGCTCACGCTCTGTTGCTCGACCTTCTTGAAGGGATTCCATCCAGTCACGATCAAGATGGCGAAGAACCAGAACCTGTCGCTAAATCCTTCCAAGATCTCGGGGATGTGCGGCCGGCTGATGTGCTGCCTGGCGTACGAGGACGAAGGAGGAAGGCCCTCCCAGGAGCGCGCCCCGGCCGTTGCCGAGAGCCTGCAGAATATTTCTCCAGAAGCCCCGGTTTAAGCCACCAAGAGTCCCGCCCTTTGCTGGGACAAAGAGAGACACGTGGCAGAGCGCAATCCTCCCGGCAACGCGTATCGCCCAGAGGGCGAGCCCTCCGGGAATCGGAAGCTCATCCGGCCGAATCTTTCGGATCTGTCCGAGAGATACCCGACGCGCACCTTCCAGCAGCGCAAGCAGGCTCCGGCCGAGCAGACGAACGCCGAAAGCTATTACTACCTCAAGCAGATGGCCGCCAAGACCCCGATGGTCGTGGTCTTGAACGACGGCGAAGAAATCCGCGGCTGGATCGAGTGGTACGACAAGAACTGCCTGAAGGTGAACCGGGACCGCGGGCCCAACCTGCTGATCCCGAAATCCTCCATCAAGTACCTGTTCAAGCAACAGGAAGAGGACGCCTTCCGCGGAGGGAATCGGTAAACCGGCCCTTCGCGCCGCAGCCGAATCCGTCGGCGCGCCTCTATCGCGCGCCGCGTCCCGACAAGACGGCGGGGACGGTCTTCAGAAGGATCTTCAAGTCCAGCATCGGCGACCAGGTGTCGATGTACTTCAGGTCGAGCTCCAGCCAGCGGTCGAAATCGAGGTTGCTGCGGCCGGAGACCTGCCACAGACACGTCAGGCCGGGCTTCATCGACAGCCGGCGTCTCTGCCAGGGCTCGTAGCGCGCGACCTCTTCCGGCAAGGGCGGCCGGGGACCGACGAGGCTCATGTCGCCCAGGATCACGTTCCAGAGCTGCGGCAGCTCATCGATCGAAAGCCGGCGCAGCAGCCGCCCGACGGGCGTCAAACGGGGGTCCTTCGAGACCTTGAAGACCGGCGGGGACATCTCGTTCAAATGGGAGACCTCGTGGAGGCGCTCCTCCGCACCGGCCGACATCGTGCGGAACTTCAGCAGCGTGAAGTGCCGGCCATTCAGCCCGCAGCGGGCCTGGCGGAAGAAGACCGACCCGGGGGAAGTGAGCCTGATCAGGAGGGCCGCGATCGCCTGGACCGGAAGCGTGACCAGGAAGAATCCCGCGGCGAGAGCCAGGTCGATCCCCCTCTTGGCGACGAGCTCCAAGGGCTTGGCGGGAGTCGTCGTGAAAGACAGCAACGCGATGCCGTCCAACTCCTCCAGGACCGGGCGCGCCAGGACATGCGGAAAGATGTCGAGTGAGACGTGCGCGCGCACGCCGTGGCGCTCGGCCACCATCAACGCGTTCTCGTACTCCGCGAGCCTTCCCTTCTCGATCACGAAGATCAGCTCGTCCACGACCTCGCGCATCAACACGGCCTCCAGGTCCGTGATCTTGCCCAGGCAAGGCCAGCGGCCGGCCCGGCGGATCTCGCCGCCGTTGTCGTCGTCCAGATAGCCGATGACGCGGAATCCCCAGTGCGGGTGGGCCTCGACGAAATCTCCGAGCTGCGCCGACTTGTGCCCCGTCCCGACGAGCAGGACCGTGCGGAAGTTCAGCCCGCGCACGCGGACAAAGTGTGAGAGCAGACGCAAGGCGACCTTCTCCGTCGCGAGGAACGCGAAGTTGACGAGCCCGAACACGGCGAGGAAGAAGCGGCTGACGAACTCCATCCGCAATCCGTAGACCAGAAGGGCCAGGATCGCCGTGCCACCGAAGGCGACCTTGATCGCTCCCCAGATCTCCTGGACGAGCGGCGTGGTGCGGTGGCTGCGGTAGAAGCCCGCCCCGTAGAGGAGCAGGCCCCAGAGTGGAAGGATGAGGAAGAGCAGGAACAGATACTCCTTGATCGGGGAGAGGGGCGCGCGGAAGAAGGCCGGGTAGAGACGGGGGAGAACGACGAACCGGACCACGTAGGCCACCGGCAGGGACATCGCCGTCAGGACGAGGTCCGACATCATTACGCCGAGGGCGATCGCGCGCGACTTCTCTTTCAGCATGGGGTCCCGCAGAGCCCGGGAGGCCGCAAGGCCGACCGGATGTTATTGGATGTCGGGCCGTCCTTCAAGAACGGCTTCATACCGGTCGGCCACGTCGTCCCAGCGATACCGCTCCGCCACGCGCGCCCTCGCACGATCCTTCCATACGGAATAGGCCGCCGGATCGTCCAAAATGGCCGCCAGCAGGGTCGAGAGCGTCTCCGGCCGCCGGACGTCGAAAGGCAACGCCGCCCCCCCCGCGACCTCCTCGTTCTCCGGCGAGCCGTTGTAGCAGACGACGCGCCCGAAGCCCAGGGCCTCCACCAGGGCCGGGTGGGTCCCTCCGACCTCCGTCGCCTGGACGTACACGGCCGCGCGGGCCAGCAGCTCTCGGTACCCATCCCCGTAGACCGCGCCGGGAAAGCGCACGCGCCTGTCGGCGTGCCTGCGAAGCTCCGCGATGTAGTCGCGCGCGTAGGGGGCGTCGCCGACGACGACCAGGGGGGCCTCTCCTGGGACTTCCCGATAAGCGCGCACGACCGCGTCCGCGTTGTTCTCCGGCTCGAGCCTCGAAACGTAGAGCACGTATTTCTCGGGTTTGAGCCCGAGCCTCTCGATCGTCGCGGTCCCCCGAGGCTGCGGCAGGTCTCCCCCGTAGGGGATGAAGACGGAGGGGAAGCTGTAGCGCGCCCGGTAGTAGTCCTGGATCACGCGCGCATCGGAGACGATGGCGTCCGGAACCAGAGTCGAGAGCCTCTCGGATATGCGATACGCCAGACGGCCGACCGCGTTCCATTTTCGGCGGTTGCGTTCGAGCCCGTCCACGTTCAGGACGACCCGGGTCCGGCCCGTGAGCCTCGGGAGAAAAGCGAAAGCCGCGTTGATGGCGTTGCAGAAGAGGACCGCTTCGTACCGCGCGAGCGCCGCGTCGAAGCCCGACAGCACGCCGTGCACAACGGTGTCGAGGTACTTGGTCGGGATCGTCGGCAGCACGCGGATCCTTGCCCCGCGGTACCTCACGAGGCCGCGCTGCGCGTAGCGCGTCCGCGTGTAGACGGTGACGTCGTGGCCGCGGGCGGCCAGGCGCGCCGAGAGCTCCTCCGCCAGCGTCTCGAAGCCGCCGTACCGCGCGGGGATCCCGCGCGTTCCGAGTATCGCCAGGCGCACGGGGAAGACGCTATCAGCTCCGCGGGGATCTCCGAATCCTCTCCTGGATCTCCTTGCGTTTGGCCCAGAGGCGCTTGCGGTTCTTCCAGAGCCAGGAGAAGGCAGGGAGGGAGGAGCGCTCGACCGTGAGGCAGGCGCCGAGGACGACGAGGTCGCGCGCCACCGTCGGCAGGAACGTCGCGGCGAGGTCGGAGGCGGACTGGTTGTTGATGCGCAGGAGGAATCGATTCTTCACCGAGTGGTAGTTGACGAGAGAAGACATCCGGCGTCGGCGCTCGGGGAGGTTTCTGCGGCGGTGGTACGCCACGGCCGACGGCACGTAGAGGCACTTCCATCCGAGATTCCGAAGCCTCCAGGCGAGGTCGGCGTCCTCCCGGTAGAGGAAGAAGTCGGAATCGAAGAAGCCCGTCGCGATCTTCGCGGACTCCAGCGCTTCGCGCCGGTAGAGCCCGGCCGCTCCGCTCGGCCCGAAGATCTCCTCCTCCACCAGATATCTTCCATTTGCGGCCTCCCCCGAGCCGCGGTCGAAGTGCCGGCCGGTCGCGGTTCGATAGATGCCGGCCGAGTCGATCCGCCCGGTCGGTGCCAGGTCCGGCCCTTGCGCCCGCAGCAGCCGGCCCGAGGCGGAGCCCGCGTCGGGCCGCCGGTCCAGACGGCTGGCGAGAATGGCAGCGAAGTCCGGCTCGAGCCGGCAGTCGGGATTCAGGGCGAGGACGTATCGGCCGCTCGACTCGCGGATCCCGAGGTTCATCGCGGCCGCGAATCCGACGTTCTCCGGAAGCTCGAGGACGCGGACCAATCCACTCCCCGCGCCCCGCGCCGCTCGGCGCGAGGCGTCGCGCGAGTCGTTGTCCACGACGAGCGTCTCGGCCACGACCCCTCGTTGCGCCAGGGCCGAGGCGACGGAGATCGGGAGGTCCTGCTCGTCGTTGTGAGCGACGACGATGATGGAAACGTCAATCATGCGAGTCGTGAGTTGTGATTTGTGAGTTGCGAGTCGAGGAGAAGCCGAGGGCCAGGGCGAGGGTCGCGAGATAGGCGCGGGCGGACTCGCGCCGCGGCCGCGGCACGCGCGGGCGAAACGGCAGTGCCGCAAGGCGCAGGAGCATTCCGGCCACGAGGAGAGGCCGGTAAAGGAACCGAGCCAGAGGCCCGTAGTGAAGCCGGCGGTAGAGAAGAGCGTTTCGGTAATAGATCGGGAGGAAGCGCGGATACCCGAGGGCCCGCGAGGACAGCCCCCCGCGATGCCGAAACCGCGCTGAAGGCCAGTAAAGAATTTTCCCCCGGCGCGAGAGACGCGCGCAGAAATCCACGTCCTCGAACCAGGCGGGCACGAACCGCCGATCGAAACCCTCCAGCAGCCGGAAGACATCCCGGCGGACGGCCAGGGCCGCCGCCGCCGCCTGTTCGATCTCGAAAGGCTCCTCGCGGTCGCGGTCGGCGTACCGGAAACGGCGCCGCGCCGGATTATCAGGGGCGAGATGATCGAGAAGCAGGAGCTCCCGCGCGTCGCTCGCGAGCGAGGGGAGACGGCGCAGTTGGAACGTGAACTGGTCTTCGCGGTCCGGAGGAGAAAGGGACGGGGGAGTTTTGGATTTTGGATCTTGGATTTTGGATTGAGGTCCAGGCTCGTCGAAATCGAGGAGTTTCGGCGCTACGGCGGCCGCTTCCGAGTGGGCGTCGAACGCCTTCGCGATTTCCGAAAAGACCTCGCCCTCCGCGCGCGCGTCCGGGTTGACGAAGAGGAGGACGTCGCCCCGCGCCGCCTCGGCCGCCTGGTTGGCCGCGGGGCCGAAGCCCCTGTTCGACTCGTTGACGAAGAGGACGGCATCCGGCCATGGGGCGAAGACCCCGGCGCGGTCTCGGAGACCCCCGCCGTTGTCCACGACGAGAAGAGAGGTCCGCGGCCCGCCGCCGGGAACCCGTGCCCGCGCGAGCGCCAGCGAGGAGACGGCCGCGCGCAGGTTCTCTTCGTCGTTCCACGACACCAGGATCACCGAAATTTCCTGAACTGGAGCCCGGGAGTCCCTGGTCCTTGGTGCCTGGTCCTTAGTCATCCGTATCAATGTTGATGGCATCTTAGAAGACCAAGGACCAAGGACTACGGACTAAGGACTGGAACGGCCGGGCCAGTCGGAGAGCAGGGCGCTCTGTTGCCGGGCGCGCCAGGCGAAGACCGGCAGCAGCGGCCAGACGAGCACGGGCAGGAGCGCCCCTCTCCAGCCGAGCTGCTTGACGTGCGCGAGGTCTGCGCGGAGCAGCGCGAAGAGACTCCGCGCGAGCAGGCGGGTGTCGAAGTTGCGAAAAAGCGTGCGCCAGCGGTTGCGCGAGGTCCAGAGCGCGCGGCGGGCCGGGGTCCGCCGGCCCGTGCGGGATCCCTCGTGCCGGCAAACGGCCGCGGGATCGCAGGCGAATTGCCAACCCTTTCGCGCCAGCCGCAGCGAGAGGTCGACGTCCTCGTAGTACGCGAAGAAGGAGCGGTCGAAGACCTCTCCGTGCGGGGCGACGCTCTGAAGCGCCGCGCGGCGGTAGAGGGTGGCGGTCGCCGAGACTCCGGAGACCTCGAAGACATCGGCCGGCGTCTCGTCCCGCGGGGTCCCGCCGAGCACCGGGATCGCCTCGCCGCGGCGGTTCCAGGACAGCCCGGCCGTGTCCACCCGCCGCCCGTCCGCGGTCAGGACGAGGCCCTGCACGGCGGCGAGCCGGTCGTCGAGCGCGAGCCGCGCCGCCAGCCGCGCCGCATAATCCGGAGAGAGGACCGCGTCGTTATTGACGAGAAGAACGAAAGGAGAGCGCCCGCGCGCGATCCCTTCGTCCGCGGCCTCCGCGAAGCCCAGGTTTCGCGAGAAGGCGACCAGACGCACCTCGGGAAAGTCCCTGGCCAGCTTCTCCCGCTCGGCCGGGTCGGAGGCGTTGTCCACGACGAAGATCGAGGCGTCCACGCCGGAAAGGGAGCGGACGGAAGAAAGGGCCGCGAAGAAGGCGTCTCCTCCGTCGTGATTGACCACGACGCAGTCCACGTCCGGCAGCTGGAACGGAGGCCTCAAAGGATTGACTCGCCCACGGACGCGATATAAATCGCAACGTTCATGCTATCACGCGAGTTCTTGAGAGAGAACGCCGCGCGGCTTCTCTCCGAAATGCCGGAGCGTTTCGCCGGCTCGGGCATCGAGCAGTTCACGGAGCTCGACCGTCTCCGCCGCGAGACGGTTACCCGGCTGGAGGAGAAGCGCCGCGTCCGGAACGAGCTCGCCTCGGTCCGGGGCAAGCCCTCGCCCGAAGTGCTGGCTGAGATGAAAGCGCTCAAGGAAGAGATCCGGCGGCTCGAGGCGGAGGCGGAGCGCACGAGTCTCGACCTCTCCGCCGCCGAGATGCGGATTCCCAACGTCCCGCACGCCTCGGTCCCGCGCGGCAAGGACGAGACGGCCAACCGCGTGGAGAGGGCCTGGGGCGAGCCGCGATCCTTCTCCTTCCCGCCGAAGGCCCACTGGGACCTGGGGCCCGCCCTGGGCATCCTCGACTTCGACCGCGGCGTCCGGCTGGCCGGGGCCCGCTTCACCGTGCTCGCTGGGGCCGGCGCGCGCCTGTCCCGTGCCCTGGCGGCCTTCATGCTCGACCTCCACACCCGCGAGCACGGCTACACGGAGATCCTCCCTCCTGTCCTCGCCAACAGCGACTCGCTGTTTGCGACCGGGCAGCTCCCGAAGCTCGAAGAGGACCTTTTTCGAACGCGCGAGGGGTATTACCTGATTCCGACCGCGGAAGTCCCGCTGACCAACATGCACCGCGGCGAGATCCTGCCGGCCGAGGCCCTTCCGATCCTCTATGCGGCTCACACCCCCTGTTTCCGCGCGGAGGCGGGAGCGGCGGGACGGGATACGCGCGGGATGATCCGCCAGCACCAGTTCGACAAGGTCGAGATCATGACGTTCACGCGCCCGGAGGAGTCCTACGACCATCTCGAGCGTCTTACGGGACACGCCGAGGAAGTGTTGAAACGGCTCGAGCTCCCCTACCGCGTCGTGTCGCTCTCCACCGGGGATCTGGGTTTTGCCGCCGCCCGGACCTACGACCTCGAGGTGTGGCTTCCCGGACAGCAGGCCTTCCGGGAGATCTCCTCGTGTTCGAACTTCGAAGACTTCCAGGCACGACGCGGCTCGATCCGATTCCGCCGGGCCGAGGGGGAGAAGCCCGAGCTCGTGCACACGTTGAACGGGTCGGGGCTGGCGATCGGGCGCACACTCGTCGCGGTCCTCGAGAATGGGCAGCGCGAAGACGGCTCGGTCGAGATTCCGGAGGCGCTGCGTCCGTACTTCGGCGCCGCCGAGATCAGGACGAGGTCGTAGGTCCCGGCGGCACGATCGAGCCCGCGGAGACAATCATCCGCATGGCCTGCTCGGGCGTCATTTCGAGGTAGCGCACCTTCTGCTCGGGCACGACCAGAAGAAACCCGGTCGTCGGGTTCACGGCGCTCGGCACGAAAACGTGGCAGACCTTCGCGCCGAGCTTCTGCGCCGCTTCGCCCGCGGAGACAGACGTGACGAAGCCGACCATGTGTGTGCCGGGCGACCCATACTCGACGAGCGCCACGCGTCGGAAAGCGGCGTCCGCGCGGGCGCCCAGGAGGATCTCCGCGATCTGCCGCAGCGTCGAATAGACCTTGTTGACGAGCGGGACGCGGTGCATCAAGGCGTCCCACAGATGGAAGAGCCGCCGGCCCACGAAATTGGTCGTCAGGAAGCCGAGCAGGAGGAGCAGGACGTTCAAGAGGACGAAGCCCAGGCCGAAGACCGAGACCCCTCGCGCGCGCAGCTCGTCCCCGAGGATCCCGTCGAAGAACGTGAAGAACTTCCAGGCGACCCAGAGGGTCAGCGCCGTCGGCGCAAAGACGAGCAGCCCCGCAAGGTAATACCGCCGCAACCGCGCCCAGAATCCCGAAGCCATCGAAAGATGATCGCACGAGGCGGTGTGTGGTGCTCGCCAATCACGGCTCCCGTGGCGCTCCTGTCTGGCTAGAATCTCTCGGCCGCCTGTTCGCGAAGCGAACGCCGCGGCCGAAAGTCTGAGTCGGAGGCCGGCGAAGCCGGCCGGAGACAGCGCCGGCTCTGCCGGCGCTCACCCAGCGGGTGGCCGAAGGCCACGACCGCTGGTTGGCAACTAGAACGCCATCATCTAACATCCGCCTATCCGACCATTCACGGAGAGGTGGGTGAGTGGCTTAAACCAGCGGTTTGCTAAACCGCCGTAGGGCTAATAACCCTACCGCCGGTTCGAATCCGGCCCTCTCCGCCATTTCTGTCGCGTGAAGCGGCAGCCCCGGTTCGAGCCGACCACCACAGGAAGACCCACGGCATTAGGCAGCGCCAGGTCCGCCGGCGCTAAATCCCGGCCTCTCCGCCATGTAACCTTGCGATGTGAAACCTCGTCACTCGCTCAAGACGGCTTTGGTCACGGGAGCATCGAGCGGAATCGGCCGGGAGCTGGCGCGGCTTCTCGCCGAGGACGGGCTCGACCTCGTTCTCGTCGCGCGGCGGAGCGACCGGCTCGAGGATCTGGCCAGAGAGCTGTCCGTCGCCCACGGCGTGTCGGCGCGCGTCCTCGCAAGGGATCTTGCTTCGCCTTCGTCGGCGCGGGAAATCGTCGAAGAGCTCGAGCGAGAGCACCTCGAGGTGGACGTCCTGGTCAACAGCGCCGGATTCGGAGTCTACGGGAGGTTCTGGGAGACCGAGATCAATCGGCAGATGGAGGTTCTCGAGGTCAACGTCGTCGCCCTGACCGAGCTGACCGGGCGCCTGCTTCCCGGCATGGTGTCGCGGGCGAGAGGACGGATCTTGAACCTCGCCTCGACGGCGGCGTTCCAGCCGGGGCCCTACATGGCCGTCTACTACGCGACCAAGGCCTTCGTGCTCTCGTTCTCCGAGGCGCTCGCGGAAGAACTGTCGGGCACGGGTGTCAGCGTCACGGCCCTCTGCCCCGGACCCACGATCACGGAGTTCCAGGAGGCGGCCGGAATCGAAGACACGTGGCTCTTCCGCGGCCCTCTGGTCATGAACGCGCGCCGCGTCGCTAAGGCCGGCTGGGCAGGAGTAAAAGGAGGCAAGCGAGTCGTCATCCCCGGCCTTGGCAACAAGATCCTCAAGGAGATAGTCCGATTCTCCCCGCGGCGTCTCACCACATCGGTGGCCGGACGGATCCAGAAGAAGAGAAGCGGCGACGAGAAATGAAGCGTCTCCCCTTCGTCGGCTACACTGAACTCCCCGGAGGAGTGGCCGAGTGGCTTAAGGCGGCGGTCTTGAAAACCGCTGTACCAGTGATGGTACCGGGGGTTCGAATCCCTCCTCCTCCGCCATCAAGTTCCTGCAGAGGAAGAAGTTTCGCCAGCGGTTTGCCAATCCAAAACGATCCGTCTTCGGGTTCTGTCAGCGATCGGAAACCGCGCTATAGACTCTTCGCCAAATGCCCGGTGGACGGCGCTCCCTGGTCGTCTCTTTGAAGCTTTCGACGCAGGATCGTCCATCTGCTGCTTGCCGATCGACGTTCCGGAAGACTTCCGCATGGTGACGGACGCGGAGGGCCTGAGCATCCAGGTCACACCGATCGGCGAGCTCGCGACCGTCGCGGTCGTTCGGATCGACCTGGAGGGAATCCTCGTGAAAGCTTCGCGTAACGTGGAGTTCTTCTACACGGTCAATGGAGTGCGCAGGACGCACCGGGACTTGAAGCCGATCGGCCCCGGCTCCGAATTCATGCCGAGGAGCGCCGACGCCCGGATGCCCGCTTACCTGACCGAGGGCCAGAAGGCGCTGCTCGTCTCCAACGGAACCTACAATGCGGACGGTACGGTGAACATGGAGACGGCCGAGCGGCTGGGCTGGGCAAAGGCCTGGAGGGATCGGGAGGAGCCTGCCGCATCGGCGAATGCGGCGACGCACAGAGGGTCACGAGGAACTTGAAAACCTCGCGGGTGCTCGTCCCTCCTCTCTCGATTGGCCTTGATCAGTCGGCCTCGGTCTCTTCGGAGGAGGCGCAGTAGCGGCGGATCACCGAGAGGAGGTAGGGCAGATCGAGAGGCTTGTGGAGCATGGCGGACGGTTCGAGCCAGGCGACCTCTTCCTGCGTGTAGCCGCCGGCGGTGATCAGGATCACGGGGATGTCGGCGAGGTCGGGATCGCGCTTCTGGAACATCCGGAACTCCCAGCCGTTGACGACGGGCATCGAGAGGTCGAGAAGAATCACGTCGGGCCGGTGCCCCTTCTTCAAGAAGTTGACCGCCTCGAGGCCGTCCCGCGCGCTCAGAAGCTCGTAACCCTCGTCGGTCAGGACCTGAGTCAGCGCTTCGCGCAACGCCGGGTCGTCTTCCACGATGAGGAGTTCCTGAGTCATGTCTTTCGCCGGACATCGCAATGGTCTCATGCAAAACGGATTGTGGCCGGCTGTGCGGAATCGCAGCAAGACTCGCGCCATCGATCCGGCGCAAACGGCGCACACCCGGTAGCGGCCGCAGATCCTGGGATCCGTGTGCCCGAACCGCCGAGAATTGGAAGCTCCCGGATCAGCGTCTGACGAAGAGTGTCCGCGGCTCGGTCATCTCCTCGATGGCGTAGCGGACCCCTTCCCGGCCGAAGCCCGAGGCCTTCACGCCGCCGTACGGAAAGTTGTCGATGCGCAGCGACGGCGCGTCGTTCACGATCACGGCGCCGACCTCCAGCGCGTCGAAAGCCTCGAGCACTCCGCCGACGTCGCGCGTGAAGACGGAGGCCTGCAGGCCGTAGGCTGAGTCGTTCGCGCGGGCGATGGCGTCGGCCAACCCGTCGAACGGCTCGACGGTCGCAACCGGGCCGAAGACCTCCCGGTCGCGGATCCGGGCTCCGGGAGGAGTCTCCGAGGCCACGACCGGAGAGAGACGGAGGCCCTCGCGGCGCCCCTCGAGCAGCAGCTTCGCGCCGGCCTTGCGGGCCTCTTCGACCCAGCTCTCCACGCGCCGCGCGCTCTCCTCGTCGATCATCGGGCCGAGCACGGTCTTGCCGTCGGCGGGATCGCCCGGCTCGATCCGCCGCGCCGCCGCAAGGAACGCGTCGAGAAACGGGCGCCAGACCTCGCGGGCGACGAAGAGGCGCTGAGCCTTGATGCAGACCTGGCCGGCGTAGGCGAACGCAGCCACCGCAAGCTTTGCGGCCGCGTCCCCGACGTCGGCATCGGCGCAGACGATGGCCGCCGCGTTGCCGCCGAGCTCCAGGATCACTTTCTTGCGCGACGCCTCTTCCTTGATCTTCCAGCCGACCGCATCCGAACCCGTGAAGCTCACGCACCGGATCCGCTCGTCGGTCCAGAGCGGGCGCGCCACGGCGGGCTCGGCGTGCAGAAGGGAGAAGGCTTTCGCGGGCCATCCCGATCGCTCCACGGCGCGGGCCAGGAGATCCGCCGTCATCGGCGTCCGGGGCGACGGCTTCAAGAGGACCGGGTTGCCCGCGGCGATCGCCGGAGCCACCTTGTGGAGCGCGAGGTTCAGCGGGAAGTTGAACGGGGTGATCGCCGTCACGGGGCCGATCGAGAAACGGCGCACCGCGCAGAAAGCCCCCTCGCCGCGCGGCTCGATATCCACGGGCAGGACCTCGCCGGCGATGCGCGTGGCTTCCTCGGCCGCCAGGGCGAGGGTCGTCAGCGCACGTGCGACTTCCCCTTCGGCGTACTGCCGCGGTTTGCCCGCCTCGGCCACGATCGTCGCGACGAACCGCGCGCGGTTGGACTCGACGTCCGCCGCGATCGCCCGGAGAAACTCCGCCCGGCGGTGCGCGGGCAGCCGGCGCGTTTGCGAGAAGCTCTCCGCCGCGTCGGCGATCGCGCGTTCGATCTCGCGAGCCCCCGCCTTCGCGGCGCGGGCCAGGAGCTCTCCCGACTGCGGCGACCGAACCTCGAACCACTCGCCGGTCGCGACTTCCTCGCCGCCGATCCGCAGCGCCAGGTCCACCGCCGCTATGCGCTCAACCGCCATTCACGACTCACAACTCATTTCAGTCTTTCTCGAACCACACGTGCCAGCGGAATCAGGCTCTTGTCGGACTGGCATGCCTTCTCATAAGCCTCGAAGAGACCGTGGGGTCCCTTTTGCAGCGCCGCCCGCAGGACGTCCAGCCCCGAAGTCTGGATCACGGCGTCGGCCAGGAAGGCTCCGGCCGGGCCGGCGACCTGTCGGCCGAACTCCGGCCGGCGGAGCTCGCCCGTCAGCTCGACCCGCGCCTCGAGGCTGTCCCGGGCCTGGGCGAACCTCTCGGCGTGGCGGTTCATGTCGTCGAGAGCGCGTTTCATCGGCGCCTTCAGCCACACCGAAAGGGGGAAGAAGTTCTCGTCCACCCCGAAGACGGCCGCGGGCGCCGCTTCCGCCACGAGCAGGAGGAACTGGTCGAGCGGAGCGGTGTCGCCGCGCCCCTTGGCCCAGGCGGGATTCCCCCGGCGGTACACGATCCAGGCCTGCCGGAACCCTTCCCCAGCAATCAAGCGGGACAGCCGCGACAGCTGGCTCTCGAGCGGCTCGCCCTGCGACTCCCCGAGCGCTCGCGCCAGATCGATGACCATCGTGTCCTGTCCCTGGCCGTCGGCAAGAACCAGGTGATCGGCCAGTCCCGAGAGCCCGAAGGAGAAATAGACCCGCACCCGCGCCGTGACGGGCCGGTCGCCCGGGAGGAGAGCGGACGCGCGTAGCGTGGCCAACCGGACGAGATCCTTCTCCCGGGAGACAATACCGCTCAGCAGGGCCCCCCAGCGGTCCCGCTCCTGGCGGATCGTCCGGAAATCGAAGACGGCGGTGCGAGATTTCTCGTCGAACGCCGCTGCCATGTCGCGCTCGAAGACGTCGGGGCCCCGCGTTGAGTCCTGGATCGTCAGTCTCACGGCCGGAAGGTCCTCGAGGAGCTTCGCGTCGGTCGGATCGAAACGCGGGCGAGAGAGGGATTCCAGGATCTCCCGGGCGGCGCGTGCATCGATCTGGATCTCGATCGCATGGGCCGCAGCCGCGGGCGCGTCGTAGGGGGCGCGCGGCGACACCGCGGTCGCGGCCGCGCGGGAGGCCGAGGCGCTGGAGCACGCGGTTGCGATCGCGAGCAGCAAGAGACTGGCCGCGCTTCTCATCCCAGGATCGCCTTCACCGCCGCCTCGACGTCCGAAAAGTCCTCGAGCAGCGCGTCCGGCTCCCGTGCCGCGAGAAGCTCCGCCGGTGTCGGCCCGGTCGCCACGGCCACAGATCGAACGCCGAGAGAGCGTCCGCAGAGGACGTCGTGCACCGAATCGCCGACGATGACGATCTCCTTGCCGGAAAAGTCGCGTCCCGACACGGCGCGGGCTCGTTCGAGGGCGATCGCCGGGAGTCGGTAACGGTCTTCCGAATCGCTCCCGAACGCTCCGAAGGGAAAGTGCCGATTGAAGCCGGCGGGTTCGAGCTTCATCCGGGCGCCTCGTTCGAGGTTTCCCGTCAGAAGGCCCATCGTCACGGTCGGCAGAGCGCCGAGGCGCGTCAGGAGCGCCGCCGCCCCGGGCTTGGGCACGACCGTTTCCGGAGAAAGCCGGCGAGAGAACTCCTCGAGGTACGCCTCGAGCGCGCGTTCCAGGAGCTCCTCGCACTTCTGGCGCCCGACGTCCGCTTCCACCAGCTCCCGGACGATCTGGGGGTCGGTCTTGCCGGAAAAGTCGTGGGAATGGCCGTTGGCCGCCTCCCATCCGTACACGCCGGCGAGCGCGGCGAGCACCGACTCGCGGGCCGCCTTCCCGGCGGAGAGAAGCGTCCCGTCGATGTCGAACAAGACCAAACGATCAGCCATCAGCTGGCTTTCGACCGCAGGTGTTCGCTGCGCGAACGGCGGCCGAGAGTTTTCAAGACGAAGGCCCGATGAGCCCCAAGAAATTCCATCAGTTTGGATCATATGCAAACATTCTTCCGTGCCACGCGGCGATCGAGATCATCGCCCGGCGCCAGTAGCTCCAGTCGTGGCCTCCCGGCTCGAGGACGACAGTCGTGGGGACGCCGTGCTCGGTCAGGAAGGCGCCGAACTGCGCGGCGACTCCGTCCAGGCCGTAGAAGTCCTCGGTGCCTGCGCGCAGATGGGCGGCGAACGGCGGACTCTGGAAACGCAGGCCGGACAGGATTCTCCAGACGTCGTTGCCGGCGAAGGAGTTGCCTCGCGGATCGTTCCCGAAGACGCGCTTCAGGCTCCAGCGGGCGAACCAGTTGTAGCGGGCCAGGTCTTCCGGTTCGAACGGGATCAGCGCGCCCGACAGAGACGAGACCGCCCCGTAGAGATCGGGGTGCTTCAGCGCGAGCTTGAAAGCGCCGTAGCCTCCCATCGAGATCCCGGTGACCGCCCGCGAAGAGACTCCCGGCCGCACGCGGTAGCGCCTCGCGATCTCCCGCGGGAGGTCCTGGACCAGAAAAGTTTCGTAGCGATACGACCCGTCGTGGAAGTCGGAGAACCAGGATCCTTCTCCGCCGGGCGCCACGACCAGGAATTCCGGCAGCCGGCCGGCAGCCATCCTTTCAGAGAGCGCGGCTGCCACGCCGCGCTTCTCGAGCGTGCGGGCATCTCCGTAGCCGTCGTGAAGGAAGTAGAGGACAGGATACCGGCGAGCCGGTTGCCGGGAATAGGAAGGGGGAAGAAGGACCAGGACATTCGCCGGCTTCGGAAGGCTCCGAGCCGCGATGGACTCGACCGACAGTCCAGGCACGCCCGTCGAAACACAGGCGGCCGTGGACAGACAGAGCAAGAGAGCCCGCGCGGCCTCACCGGTCCGGGCCGTCTTGTGCCTCCCGCCTACCGCCTCCCGATCCGCGGGTCTACGGCGCCGGCGGCTGGAAATCCGCGTCGTTGCGATTCGGGCTGATCGAGACGTTCTCGAACCGGATGAGGGTCGGTTTGCCTTCCATCGGTTTTTCCATCGAGATCGCCACTCCGCCGACCTTCTGCCAGTTCTTCCATTGCGCGGTCGTGGGCGGCTCGTCGGCTCCCTTCAAAACGTATTGCCATTGCACCATTTGACGCCCGTCGCGACTCACCCACAGCCAGTAGACGTCCTTGGGGGTCAGGCCCACGTTGTCGAAGGAGAGCTTCAAGACGTCGCACGCGCCGCCGCCCGGGCACGGCTTCTCGCCGTCGTAGGCCAGATGCACACCGGGATCGAAGATCTTCCAGGGGGCGAGAAGCCAGTACATGTCATTGATGAAGCGGGCATAGCCGCTCTTGACGAGTTTGTCCGCCTCTTCGCCTTCGAGCGGCTTCCCGTTGACGAAAGCCTTCCCCTGTTTGGTGTTGACGTTGAAGTAGACCGCGTACGGCGCGCCCGACGGATCCATCCCGGTCAACCGGTAGTCTCCGGTGTACCGGTCCCACGCATGCGAGCGGCGGCCCGCGATCTTCCCTTCGTTCTCGACCACGAAGTCGAAGCGGAACTGCCGCGCCTTCTCCCAGGCCGATTCGCCTCCGAGCGCCGCGATCATCTCCTTGCCGATCTGGTCGGCCTTTGCGTCCCGATCGGCCGCAGCCGCGCTCGAAGCCGCCAGCAGGAAAAGAACCGAAAATGTCCGCAGGATTCGCTCTTCAATTCGCTTCATACGCGGAATCATATTCCCTCCGGTCGCGGCGTGCGAAGTCTCCCGAGCGGAGCGAGGGAGGAGGCGCGCGCCGCGGGAGCGGAGCGCTTGCGCTGGATCAGGCGGGCGGTCGAGGCCGCGTCCGGCCGAGCCGCCCGCCGGTGCGCCGACAGGCGCAGATCCAGCACAAGAGCGGAGCGACGGTCTAGACTACGCGGCGATGCCCGAGTTCGACCGGCTCCCCAAGGAGCTCGAGGATGTTCTTTCGGGGAAGGCGTTCCGAGAGCGCAAAAGACTCGCGCTCCCTTTTCTCACGATCGACCCGGAAGGGTTCCCCCGGGCGGCGCTCCTCACGTTTTCGGAGGTGCGGGCGATCTCCCGCACCGAGCTTTGCGTTGCGGTCCTGTCGGGCAGCCGCACGGCGGCCAACCTGATCCGCCGGCAGAAGGCCGCGATCTGCTATTTCGCGCGCCACTCGGTCGCCTGGATCCAGGCGACGGCGGGCCACGGCCGGGTCTGCGACGCGGATCCGGAGCGGCAGATCTTTCCGCTCGCCGTTTTTCGGGTCAAACTGGACCGCGGTCACGCGCGCGAGGAGTCCGTCGAGATCCTCTCCGGACCAACCTACACCAATCCCGACGGCCCGGAGCTCTTCTCCGAGGAGCTCTTCGCGGAGCTCGCGCGGAGCGCGGACGCGTGAAGTTTCAGAACAGCACGGTCGTCGTGACGGGGGCAGGCCGGGGAATCGGCCGCTCGGTCGCGGCGCGATTCGCCCAGGAAGGCGCGCGCGTGGCTCTGGTCGCGCGAACCGAGAAGGAGCTGCTCGAGACGGAGGGACAGTTGAAGAGGCAGAACGCCCATTGCCTCGCTCTCCCGGCCGACATCACGGATCGCGGCGCGGCGGATGCCGTCGTGAAGCGCGCGGAGAAGGAGCTGGGGCCGGTCGACATCCTCGTCAACAACGCCGGGGTCTTCCTCTGGAAGCCCTTCCTCCGGCTGACTCCCGAGGAGTGGGACCTCGTCCTCTCCACCAATCTGACCGGCGCGGCCAACTTCTGCCGGGCGGTCCTGCCGGGGATGGTTGCGCGGGGCCGGGGCCGCATCGTCAACGTCGCCTCCATCCATGGGATGCGCGGGGAAGCGAACCTGTCCGCCCACAGCGCCGCCAAGTTCGGTCTGATCGGCCTGACGCAGAGCCTCGCCCGCGAGTTCCGGGAACACAACATCGCCGTCAACGCGGTCTGCCCCGGAACCGTGGAAAACAAGATCGACGAAACCGACACGGAGGACCGCAAGGCCCCCCTGGCGGAGAAACTCTGGCCCAGAGACGTGGCCCGCGCGATTCTGTTTCTCGCCTCCGATGAGGCCGCCGCCATCACGGGCGCCACTCTGGAGGTTTTAGGAGGGACACACCTGACAATTCACCCCTGATGAAGGACGGCAGAAGGGAGGCGGGACGCAGTCGAGGAAGACGAGGGTTCCTGCCGCCTGCTGCCTCTGCCTACCGCCTACCGAATCAGTAAGCCGAGGACACCGCACCGCCTCCCGTCGACTTGTTCTTGTAGTCGAGGCGGATCGAGACGGGTGTGATCGCATGCCCGTCCCCCTGGGCATAGGGATAGATGAAGTAGTTCAGGATCTCCGCGCAGGGCGGAGGGTCGAGCCGGATGTCGCGTCCCGTGGTGAACTGCACGCGATCCGGATCCAGGTTGCCGAAAAGGTAGTTGCGCCGCTTCGGGTCGGTCGCCTTGGAAGCGTCCGAAGCGTCCACGGGAATCCAGCCGCGCCCGGGGATGTAGAACTCCGCCCAGCAGTGGTAGCCGGGAACGGTCCCCTCGGGCTCGGGCTTCAACGGAAACCCGATGACGAACCGGGAGGGGATGCCTTCGGCCCGCGTGAGCGACATGAAGAGGGAATGGAAGTCGGTACAGTTGCCCTTGGCGACGTCGCAGGCACGCTCCGTGTCGCCGTTGCCCCAGCCCGGCGTCGTCTTGTCGTAGATCATCGTGTTGACGATGTAGTCGTAGATCGCGCGCGCCTTCCCCTCGGGCGTGGCGTTGCCATACGTGATGCGCCGCGCGAGCTCCCGCACCCGCGGCGAGAGCGTCACCAGCTTTTCTTCCGCGAGCGACCGCTGAAGGACTTCCGGGCTTTCGTGCTGTCTCACCCGCGTGAGCCGGGAGGCGAGCACCTCCCGCCGTTCCGCTTCGAAGCTCACGCGGACCTCGAGCTTCCCGGCCTTCGGCTCATCGGTCGAGAAGTAATAGTAGGAGTTGCCGAACTCCTTCTCCCGCCGAACGGCGCCCGGGTAGGGGCTGTCCACCCGGATGTTGCCGATCCTCTGGGCCGCCGTGTCCTGCGGCAGCGGGACCCAGACCTCGAGCCGGGAGAGGCCCGCGGGGATCTGCTCCACGACGGCGAGGTACGTGGCCTCGAAGCTCCGGGTGGCCGGCGTGGGCTCGGAGCCGGCCGCCACGAAGGCCGTTGCGGCCAGCAAGGCTCTTACGAGAATCATGACCTCATCCTTTCGCAGTGCGGGGACACCCCCGCCTCAGAAGCAAAATAGCCCCCGGATCGGTTCGGAGATTCCTCCTCAACTCTTCTCGGCCACGCGGGACCAGACGCCGTCTTTCTCGACGTAGCTGTAACGCGCTTTTCCGTTGATCTTGTGGACCGTCGTGTCGGAAACGGCCAGGGCATCCCCCTCTTTCTTCAGGAAGAAGTCCACGTCCACCATCGTCCCGTCGGCCGCCTTGAGGTCCACGCAAGCGAAATACGTGCCGTCGGCGAGGGCCTGGAGCTTGTCCTTGTGGACCTTGACGAGCTCGAGCTCCCAGGTCTTCTTCAGGACGTCGTCCTTGACCGGGAATTTGCCTCCCGCGGCCTTCGCCGTCTTTTCGATGTGCGCCTGGATCGCCTTGTCGATTTCATCGGTCGAGACTTTCTTCTCCGATTTGGGATGTTCCGGGTGTTCCTTCGGATGCTCCTTCTTTTCCTGCGCGACTGCCCACAGGGAGAAGAAAGCCATGCAGGTCAGTGCGATCGCCAGAGCCAGCGGCCTTTTCATCGTGCCTCCTTCGAATCGAGGCTCGCGCCTCGATGGCTAGACTATCGCGGGCCGGATGGCCTTGGCCATCAAGCCGCCCCTCCGGCCGGCCTTGCGGCAAACCGCGCCACCGGAGGGCTCCCGCCGCGGACCGCCAGCCCGAGGTCGGGCAGGTTCGTGATCACCGAGGCAACCTTCGCCTCCATGAGCCGACGGATCTCGGCCTCTTCGTCCACCGTCCAGGGGTGGACCGTCAACCCGGCCGCGGCCGCCTGCTCGAGCAGGGCGGAGGTGACGAGGTCCCGGCGGGGACAGATCGCGTCGACCGGAGGGAAGAGAGGCGTCGGCTTGCCCGGCGCCGGC
Organism: Acidobacteriota bacterium; assembly: GCA_046726795.1. Lineage (GTDB taxonomy): Bacteria > Acidobacteriota > Thermoanaerobaculia > UBA5066 > Gp7-AA6 > JAWOLE01. The sequence continues at coordinate 29,475 of JBKPBH010000097.1, read as the reverse complement.
AGGGAAACGGCGTGGTCGAAGATGAAGCTCGTCGCGATCTCCGGATCGGTCTCGCGCATCCGGCGCAGAAACTCGGCGTCGAAGGAAGCGACCAGGCATCGCGGCCCGACCCCGAAGGCGGCAGCGCACGAGGCCACGCGGCGCGCCATCAGGGCCAGCTGCGTCGAGCCGGACGTCTTGACCTCGACGACGTAGCGCAGGTCGTGGCCGTATCGATGGAAGACCTCCTCGAGCCGAGGGACCCGGTATTCGCCGAACTCGGAAGGCAACAGCAGCCTCTCGATCTCGCGGGCTGTGAAGCTCTTGACCGGGACACGCTGGCCTCCCAGCACGATGTCTTCATCATGAAAGAGGACCGCCTCCCCGTCCCGGGTCTGCCGCAGATCGAACTCGACGGCATCGGCCCCGAGGCTTTCGGCCCAGTCGAGGCTGTCCAGGGTGTTCTCGCGCGCGCGACGGGGCGCTCCGCGGTGACCCACGATCCAGATCTCGTGAGGCCTTCTCCAGTCGCTCACGCGGCCGATTCTATTTCCAGAAGGAGGTCGTCCAGGGCTTGGTCGGGGTCGTGAGCCGCGGTCACAGCCCGCCCCACGACCAGAAGATCGGCACCGGCTCGGATCGCCTCCGACGGCGAGGCGATCCTCTTCTGGTCCCCTGCCGGACTTCCGGCCGGCCGGATTCCTGGCACCACAGTCAGGAAGTCCGGGCCGCAGGCGGCGCGGATGACCGGGAGGTCCGTCGCCGCGCAGACGACGCCGGCGAGGCCGCAGTCCTTCGCCAGAAGGGCCAGGCGCCGGGCGATCCCCTCGGGATGCCCCGCAACCGGCAGGTCCGCCAGCGCTCGAGTGTCCAGAGACGTCAGGAGGGTCACGCCGACGAGCGTCAATGCGTGCTCGGACGCCGCTCGGCGGGCCGCCTCGAGCATCGCCCGCCCTCCGAGGGCGTGGACGTTCACCATCGAGGCTCCGGACCGCGCCGCGGCTGCGACCGCGCACTCGACCGTCGCCGGGATGTCGTGGAGCTTCACGTCGAGGAAAACGCGCGCGGAGAGGGACGCGACCTCGCCGACGATCGCCGGCCCCTCCGACAGGAAGGCTTCGAGGCCGATCTTGAACCATGCGGCGCGCCCCGCAAACCTCTTCGCGGCCGCGACGATCTCATCGCGGGAAGGAAAGTCGAGGGCGAGACAGACCCTTTCGGACGCGTTCATCCCTCGGCCCCGGCGTCGAGCTTGACCGAGCTGCTTGCGTGGGCGCGTCCGACCAAGTCGGCGGGGCGGATGCCGCGCTGCGCGCAGAAGAGAGCGAGCTCCTCCACCAGCCGCGCCGAGACCCCCGGCTCCTTGAAGTTGGCCGTCCCGACCTGGACGGCCGCTGCCCCGGCCGCCAGAAACTCGAGCACGTCGGGCAGGTCGGTGATGCCCCCGATCCCCATGATCGGAACGCCAGGGAGGGCACGCGCGACCTGGAAGACCATGCGGACCGCCAGAGGCCGGATCGCCGGGCCGGAGAGGCCTCCGGTGCCGAAGGAGAGACGCGGTCTCGCCGTCTCCGGGTCGATCGCCATGGCGACGAAGGTGTTGACCAGCGACAGGACGTCGGCGCCGGCCTCTCGTGCGGCCCGGGCCGAGAGGACGAGGTCCGGCGCGTTGGGCGAGAGCTTGACGATCAGGGGCCGCCCCGTGGCGGCGCGCACGCGCCCGACGAGGGAGGCCGTGGCCTGGGGTGAATTGCCGAAGAGCATTCCACCCTTCTCGACGTTGGGGCAGGAGATGTTCAACTCGATCGCCGCGAGACCCTCCGCGTCTTCGAGCGCGCGCACGACCGAGACGTAATCTTCTTCGAGGTCCCCCCAGACGTTGGCGATCACGGTCGCGCCCTTCTCGCGCAGCCGCGGCAGCTTCTCGTGCAGGAAGAGCTCGACGCCGACGTTCTGCAGGCCGATCGCGTTCAACATCCCCGCCGGCGTCTCGCAGATCCTCGGCGGCACGTTGCCAGCGTGCGGGTGAAGCGACAGCCCCTTGGTGCAGATCGCCCCCAGTCGCGACAGGTCCACGAAATCGGTGAATTCCAGACCGTAGCCGAACGTCCCGCTCGCCGTAACAATAGGGTTTTTCAGGCGCAGCGGCCCCAGCTGAACGGCCAGTGGCTCTGAAGAGTCGGTCACAGCTTCTCCCAGGCGATTCTCTCAGGGGACAGGATCGGGCCCTCGGTGCAACTGATGAGGAAAGGCTTCTCGGTCCCGGGGATCACGCAGCCCAGGCACGCGCCGAAGCCGCAGCCCATCGCCGCCTCGGTCGAGAATTCCGACGGAAGTCCGAGATCCGATGCCACGCGCGCGAGCGCGGCGAACATCGGCATCGGCCCGCAGGCGAAGAGACGGCTGTAGCGTGCGGGCGCGGCGTGGCGCCGGAAGGCCTCCGTGACGAAGCCTCGCTCTCCGAGCGACCCGTCGTCGCTGGCGAGCACCGTCTCTCCCGGCACGACCCCCTCGAAGCGCGCAGCCAGGGAAAGCTCCTCGGCGTTCCTTCCACCCAGGTAGAAATCGGCGCGGACGCGTGCTTGCGACAGCGCCCGGAAGAGGAGCGGGAAGGGCGCGGCGCCGATCCCGCCGGCGACGACCGCGACCCTCTGCGTCTGGCCAAGGTTCTCGAGCGAGAACCCGTTGCCGAGCGGACCGAGGAGGCCGGCGAATGAACCCTCGGGCAGCTCTTCGAGACCGGCCGTCCCCGGGCCGATGGTCCGGACGAGGAGCTCGATTTCCCCGCGGACCGGGTCGGCATCCGCCACAGAGTACGCGCGGCGCAGATAAGGGCGAATGCGGCCCGGCAGATCCAGCATGACGAACTGCCCGGGCGCGATGGATCGCGCCAGGGAAGGGGCCTCGAAGGCGACGGAGAAAAGGGCCGGAGAGAAGATTCTGCGGCGCAGGAGCGGGACCCGGTGATCGGATCTCACCAGGCGGGCATTCTAGCCTTATTGGGTTAGCAGACTGCTGAAGAGGGCGTCAGGCGGCGTTGTGAGTTTCCAAGAAGCCTGGGACCAGGCCCCGGTCCTTGAACTCTCTCGGCCGCCGTTCGCGAAGCGAACGCCTCGGCCGACAGCCTCAGACGATAAACCGGGCGTTCAAGTCCTCGCTCTCGCGCTCTCGCTGGCGTCTCGCCTTTTTCGCGCAGCGCTCGCAGCGGACTCCCCCGTTGAAGGTCTCGTAGGGGCGCTCGTAGGAACCGCAGCTGCGGCAGCGGCGAAGAGCGCGGTGGTTTGCCTCCACCTCTTCAAGACTGATGAACAACTCTTTGAACATCATCGGCTCCTTACGGCCTTCCTTCTCTGGTGAAGGCTCACCTTGGAAGAGTGCACGAGGCATACCCAATCGCTATCTGCAGAAAAGAAAAGAGTTGACTGTTTTGCCACTGAGGTATTTTGTCGCTTGCAAGGAACCCGCGTCACCGCGAGAGGACGGCGAGGCGCGGCTCTCGGGCGAAACTAGAACGAAACGACCTTCTCCAGGGCGCGGCGAACGTGGCTCGCCTGCGGCAGGATGAAGTCCTCGACTCGCGGCTGGTAGGCGACGAAGGTGTCCGTCGCGGCGACGCGCTCGACGGGGGCATCGAGATAGGGGAAGAGCTCCGATGAAATGCGGGCGGCGATCTCCGCCCCGTATCCCCAGGAGAGGGAATCCTCGTACACGACCACGGCGCGGTTGGTCTTCTTGACCGACTTCTCGATCGCGTTCCAGTCGTAGGGAGAGAGACTCCGCAGATCCAGGATCTCGACGGTCTTCCCGGTCTCTTCGGCGAAGCCCTGCGCGGCCTGGCGGGAGCGGTAGACCGTGGCGCCGTAAGTCACGACCGTCACATCCGTACCCTCCTGGACGACCGAGGCGGAGCCGAAGGGAACCATGTAATCCGGTCCGGGATAGACCCCCTTGTTGTGCGTCTGCCGGTAGAGGTGCTTGTGCTCGAGGAAGAGAACCGGGTCGTCGCACCGGATCGCCGTGCGCAGCAGCCCGTTGGCGTCCAGCGCGTTGGAAGGCATCACGACGCGCAGCCCCGGAATGTGGGTCATCAGCACCGCGCCCGACTGCGAGTGGTAGATGGCCCCCCCTCCGATGTACCCGCCGATCGCCACCCGCACGACCATGGGGCAGGAGAAGGTGTTACCCGAGCGCCAGCGCGTCGTCGAGAGCTCATTGTGGATCTGCATGTAAGCCGGCCAGATGTAGTCGTAGAACTGGATCTCGACGATAGGCTTCAGGCCCCGGATCGCCATCCCGATCGCGCGGCCGACGATGTTCGCCTCGGCCAGGGGAGAGTTGAAGACGCGCGCGCTCCCGTAGAGACGCTGCAGGTTCGCCGTGAGCTTGAAGACGCCCCCCTTCCCCTTGCACTCCGCCAGGACCGTCTCGCGGGAGGCGTCCGCCACGTCCTCGCCGAAGAGGACGATCGCGGGATCGCGTTTCATCTCGTCGCGCAGGCAGGCATTGATCAGGTCCACCATCGTCGTCGCCGCGGCGCCGGGCTCGAACTGCGGCGCCGTCCGGAATGCCGGCGACGTCGGATCCACGTCGGGCGAATAGACGAACTCGTAGGCGGACTCGGGTGCGGGAAGCTCCGCCGCAAGCGCCCTGTCCGCCGCCTCGCCGATCTCCTCGTCTACCTGCGCCTTCAACTTCTCGAGACCGTCCTCGGAGAGGAGGCCCTCCGCGAGGAGGAAGGCCGCCATCGTCTTGACGGGATCGCGCTCCGCCTCCCGTTCCCGCTCCTCCCGGGGGCGGTAGAGGGCCTCGTCGTCGGAAAGGGAATGGCTGTAGGGACGGATGACATGCGCGTGGACCAGGGCCGGACCCTTGCGCAGCCGGCAGTACTCGGCGGCGTACCGCAGAGCGTCGTAGGACTGCAGGAAGTCGCAGCCATCCACTTCGACCACGAAGAGGCCGGGGAAGCTGCGGACGAGCCGCGAGATGGAGCCCCCCGGCGTGTTGACCTCGACGGGCACGGAGATCGCGTAGCCGTTGTCCTCGATCAGGAAGAGGACCGGCATCTTCAGGGTGCAGGCGGATGAGAGCGCCTCCCAGAACTCCCCTTCCGAGGTCTGTCCCTCGCCCCCTGAGACCAGGACGATCTCGTCGTGATGGAATCCCCCCCTGGCGGCCAGCTCCGGAATGAGACTCTTGCGCCAGCCGGCCTCCGCGGCGCCGACCGCGTGCAGGAACTGCGTCCCCGTGCAGGAGGACTTGGAGATCAGGTTGACCCGCTTCGACCCCCAGTGGGAAGGCATCTGACGGCCCGCCGAAGCCGGATCGTCCTGGGCCCCCGCGGCCTGGAGGAACATCTCGTAAGGCGTCACCCCGATCTGCAGGCAGAGAGCCCGGTCGCGGTAGTAGAGGTCGAACCAGTCGTAGCCGGGGCGGCAGACCATTCCCGCCGCCGTCGTGACAGCCTCATGGCCGGCGCTGCTGATCTGGAAGTAGATCTTGTTCTGGCGTTTGAGCTGGATCTCCTTATCGTCCATCCGCCGGGACAGGTAGATGTTGCGGTAGGCCGCGACGAGGGCGGCTGAATCCAGCCCCGAATACTTGCCCGACTTGATTTCCGTGGCCACGCGGGGAATATACGGGTTTCAGGTTTCGGGTTCCAGGTTTCGGGGGTGCAGGCCCCTCCTGAAACTCGCCCCTGGACCTTGAGATCCGGCCTACCGGAGCAGGGTCCCGAGTGACGCCTGAATCGCCCAGACCTCGAGGCCCGCGACGACGAGCGTCAGGATCAGGAGGAGCAATGCGGCCCGGTTGGATGGGGCGGATGCGCCGGGAGAGCTCATTTGTCTCGGTGCGAGTAGCATCCTCCGTGCCAGCGGCTCCTGCGGTCTCCGCGGGTGAGAGAACATCCGGCGGCCCGGCGCTGTTGTTATGCTTCGAGGAAGTCGTGAGCGCTCCAATTGCGGCACTTTCAGCGGTTTTGCCGGGCCCTCGCGAACGGCCTGCCCCGCCGGACCTGGCTTCGGTCGACCCGCGTCTCGATCTCGAAGAAGAAATCCGCCAGCTCAAGCGACAAAAAAACGCAGTCCTCCTGGCGCACTACTACCAGGAAGAGGAAATCCAGGAACTGGCAGACTTCGTCGGGGACTCCCTCGATCTGTCCCGAAGCGCCCAGAAGAGTGACGCCGACATCATCGCCTTCGCCGGAGTTCGCTTCATGGCCGAGACGGCCAAGATCTTGAACCCGTCCCGGAGGGTCGTCCTCCCGGACTACGAGGCGGGATGCTCGCTCGAGGACTCCTGTCCCCCCGAGGCCTTCCGCGCCTGGCGCCGGCAACACCCGGGGGCGGTCTCGTTGACCTACATCAACTGCTCGGCGGCGGTCAAAGCGTTGTCCGACATCATCGTGACCTCCTCCAACGCCGAGAAGATCGTGCGCACGATCCCCGGGGACAAGGAGATCCTCTTCGCGCCCGACCGCCACCTCGGCGCGTTCCTGGCGAAGAAGACGGGCCGCCCCATGACGCTCTGGCCCGGGACCTGCATCGTCCACGAACAGTTCTCCGAGCGCGAGATCGTGAAATTGAAGGCGAAGCATCCCGACGCGAAGCTCGCCGCGCACCCCGAGTGCCCCGACGCCATCCTGCGTCACGCCGACCATGTCGGCTCGACGCGATCGATTTTGAATTACGTCACAACGGCGCCGGGCAAGACGTTCCTGATCGCGACGGAAGAGGGAATCATCCACCAGATGAAGAAGCTCGCCCCCGACCGCACCTACATTCCGGTGCCGCCGGACAACGGCTGCCGCTGCAATGAGTGCCCCTTCATGAAGCTGAACACCCTGGAGAAGCTCTACCTCTGCCTGCGCGACGAGCGCCCGGAGATCGTTCTGCCCGAAGACCTGCGCAAAGCCGCCGAGAAACCCCTCCTTCGCATGCTCGAGCTTTCCTAGCCGGCCCTCCCGAAACCCCTCGAAAAACCGGGATATCCTGCCGCCCGCATGACGCCCCTCTCGGGCGAAGCTCTCGACCGGAAACTCCTGGAGTTGTTGGCGGAGGACGTCGGCTCGGGCGACGTGACGAGCGAGTGGACGGTTCCGGAGCGCGCGCGGGCGCGCGGCCGACTGATCGCCAGGAGCGGCTGCGTCGTCTCGGGGCTTCCCATCGCGAGGAGGACCTTCGAGCTCCTGGAGTCGGGCCTCTCATGGCAAGAGGAAGCTCCGGCCGGTTGCGCCACGGAAGGCGGAACGACGCTGGCGCGGCTAGCCGGACGGGCGCAACCGATTCTGACAGCCGAGAGGGTCGCCTTGAACCTCCTCCAACGGATGTGCGGGATCGCGACGGCGACGCGGCGCTACGCCGACGCTCTGGCCGGGACGGATTGCCGGGTACTGGACACTCGCAAGACCGCACCTGGGTTGCGGGCCTTCGACCGCATGGCGATCGCCGACGGCGGCGGCGTCAATCACCGCGACGGCCTCTACGACATGGTGCTCATCAAGGACAATCACCGTCGGCTCGCCGGTTCCGTCTCGGAGGCCGTCTCCGCAGCCCGACGCAAGGCCCCTGGTGGAATGAAGATCGAAGTCGAAGTGGAGAGCGAGGAAGACCTGAACCAGGCGCTCCAGGCTCGCGTCGAGATGATCCTGATCGACAACCAGACCCCCGAAACCGTCGCGAGCTGGAGCCGGATCGCGCGGCAATCGGGAGCTTCCCCCTTCATTGAGGCCTCCGGCAACATGACACTCGACCGCGTGCGCGCCTACGCGCTGGCGGGCGCGGATGCCGTCTCGGTCGGCGCCCTGACGCATTCGGTCGAGGCGGCGGACGTCGCCTTAGAGCTCGAGCCCGATGAGTGACACGGCGCCGGCTGCGGAAGTCCTGGTGCTGGGCACCGGCGTGGCAGGCTGCGCCGCGGCGCTCTCCGCCGCGCGGGCCGGGGCACAGGTCGTGATCGTCACCCGCGCAAGCGAGGCGGAAGCTTCCAACACGCTCTGGGCGCAGGGAGGCATCGTCGGAAGGCCTCCCGGCGACACTCCCGAGAAGCTCGCGGCGGACATCGAGAAGGCAGGCGACGGCCTCTGTTCCCCGGAAGCGGTGCTGCTGCTGGCGCGGGAAGGGCCGGATCTCGTCCAGACGCTCCTGATCGACGAGCTCGAGGTGCCCTTCGACCGGCGCGACTCCGGATTCGATTGGACGCGCGAGGGGGGGCACTCCATCCCGCGGATCCTCCACGTCAAGGACGAGACGGGCATGCCGATCGAGCGGGCGCTTCTGGAGGCCTGCCGCGGCGAGCCCAACATCCGCTGGAAGCTCGCGACCACGGCCGTGGATCTCCTGACGCTCTCGCACGACTCGATCGACCCGAAGGACCGCTACAGGCCTCCCGCGGTCATCGGAGCGTACCTGCTCGAGCGCCAGACCGGCGGCGTCCGTTCCCTCCTCGCGCCCGAGACGATTCTCGCCACGGGCGGCCTCGGGCGCGTCTACCTCCACACGACCAACCCCGAGGGGGCCCGCGGCGACGGCATCGCGATGGCACGCCGGTCGGGCGCGCGGCTCCTGAACCTCGAGTACGTGCAGTTCCACCCGACGGCGCTCTATCACCCCAGGGGCCGACTCCTCTTGACGGAAGCGCTGCGCGGCGAAGGGGCGCGGATCACCGACGCCGCCGGCCGCCCGTTCCTGCGCGAGGCGCACCCCGACGCCGAGCTCGCGCCGCGCGACGTCGTGGCCCGGGCCATTCACCAGCGCATGCTCGAGAGAGACGAGCCCTACGTTCTGCTCGACATCTCGCATAAGCCGGCCGGCTGGATCCGGGAGCGCTTCCCGACGTTGACGCGCCGCTGCCTCGAGTACGGTTTCGACCTGACGGCCGGACCGGTTCCGGTCGTGCCCGCGGCGCACTACTCCTGCGGAGGAGTCGCGGTGGACGCGGACGGGCTTTCCACTCTGGAGCATCTGCGCGCCGCCGGCGAAGTCTCCTGCACCGGGGTCCATGGAGCCAACCGCCTGGCCTCGACGTCCCTGCTCGAGGGGCTTCTCTGGGGTTGGCGCGCGGGAGTCGCCGCCGCGCGGCAAGCGCGCGCGCCGGGAGCGGCCGCTCTGCCCGAGGTGCGCCCCTGGCAGCCGGAAAACGAGCCGGTCGATTCGGCGCTGATCGCGCAGGACTGGATGGTGGTGCGCCACACCATGTGGAACTACGTCGGCCTGCTCCGGTCGGAGAAGCGCCTCCACCGCGCGGGGCGCATCCTCGGGGAGCTGCAGATCGAGATCGAAGACTTCTACCGACGCGGAACCATGTCCGACGAGCTCCTGGGCCTGCGCAACGGCGTCCAGACGGCCGTCGCGATCCATCGAGCCGCCTCGGAGAACCGGATCTCGCGGGGATGTCACTACCGCGAAGAAGGTGTTAGGTGATAGGTGTCAGGTGATAGGGGAGGAGGCTCGCTCCCGGCCCTACCACCTGCCACCCAAGACCGACCACCTCGGCTATAGTCACCGATTCATGAGCGTCCTGTATCTCGACTTCCCGGGAAGCGAGCGCGACGCCCGGGTCCAGAAGCTGGCCCGGACAGGAGCTCACATCGTCGTGTCGGACCCGCGTTGGCCCGGATTCTTCGAGCTTGCGAAGAAGGAAAAGCCTTATGCCATCGCGGTCGACTTCGAGCAGGCTCCGGCACATTCTCTGGAGACGGCGGACTACCTGGCCAAGGCGAAGGAGACTCGCGACGTGGCGATCTATCTGCTTCGCGTCCCCGAGGATCGCCTGGATCTGGTCGCCAAGCGCCTTCCACAGGCGGCGGTCGTCACGGATCAGGAGCTCGCGGTGCGCGTCGTCGAGGCCGAGAAGGAAGCGCAGGAACGGGCGCGACAGAAGAAGGAGGCCGCGGCCGCCGCCCGCAAGAACGCCCGCGCCCGGGCAGGCACGACGGAGAAGACAACGGGCAGGCCGCCCGCGGCCGCCGCTCCGAAGACCGGACCGGCCAGGCCGGCCGCCAGGCCGAAGAAGCCCCCGGCCCGGCCGGCGAAAAAGACAGCCGTTCCGAGAAAGAAACAGAAGAAGGGCGCGTCCGGCAAGACGTCACTCCGGCCGGCCCGGAAGCGATAACTCCGCGCTGACCAGACCGCAAGCAAACGCGGCCGCGGCATCGCAGCGGGTCCGGAAATGGCGGTTCGACGCCGGAGCGGCCGGGATTCTGGGCGTCTGGGCGGTCTTGGTTCTGGCATGGTCCTATGCCGCTCGTGACCTCTTGCCCATGACGCCGCGCCAGTTCTGGCCAGCCGAAATCCAGAGACACGCGCCGCCGCTGGCTCGCTACGATTCCGGCTGGTATTTTGCGATCCTGGACCGGGGCTACGGGCCAACGCCGGCGCCCGGGCAACCCTCGGCTCACGTCTTTTTTCCTCTCTACCCCACGCTCGCCCGTGCGGTCGTTTGGCTCCTGCACGTCCCCGGGCTGCTGGCTGGACAAGTTCTTTCGATCGTCTGCTTCTTCGGGGCCGGCCTCCTGTTCGCGGCCGAAGGGAGACAAAGGCTGGGAGAAGCCGGAAGCCGTCGGGCCCTTCTGTTCCTGCTCCTCTACCCGACCGCTTTCTTCCTGCTCGCGATGTACTCGGAGTCTCTCTTCCTCCTGCTCGCGCTCGCCGCGCTGCGAATGGCTCGCCGCGGCCGGCCGGCCGTGGCCGCGACTCTGGGCTTCCTGGCGGGGACGACACGGTTCACCGCGCTCGCCCTGGCTCTGCCTCTGGCGATCGAGGCCTTCCGCGGCGCCGGCCGTGCGGCCGGGCCAGAGGCTTCGAAGCGAAGAGCCTTCGCGGGCGCGTTTGTCGCCGGTGCCTCTCCCGTCGCGGGCGTGCTCGCCTGGGTCTTCGGCGCGGGTTGGCTGGCGGGCGAGCCGGGACTCTTCTTCCGGATCCAGGAAGCCTGGCAGCGAGGAGCTTCTCCCCTGGCCGGACTCCGGCGCTTCGCGGAGGGGCTTCCGACGCGGATCGCGCGGGGCGACGCGCGCGAGCATCCCGCCTTTCTCCTCGACTATGCCCACGTGGCGCTTTTCGCGGCGATCGGTCTCTATCAGTGGCGCCGCCGCCGCCTCGCCGACGCGGCGTGGACCGCCGGGGCGCTCCTCCTGCCCATCGCGAGCGGCGTCGCCGCGAGCCTTCCGCGCTACGTTCTCGTGGTCTATCCCGCCTTCTACGCGCTGGCCGAGATCTTCGAAGGCCGTCCCCGCCTCAGGCTTGCCTGGTGGATCGCATCGGGTCTCCTGCTCGCGGCGGGGGAAGCGGCGTTCGTGCACTGGAGGTGGGTGGCGTGAGAAGAGGATGGCCGGTGCGCGGTGCGCGGTTTTCGGGAAATCTTCGATAGAATCCCCGGCCCGTCAGAGGAAGGAGCTTCCATGCGGAATGGATTCACACGAGAGAGCCTCAAGAAATACGCCGGGCAGTCGCGCGGCGAGTTCGAGAAGGTCCTGGGAGAGCTGGTCGAAATCCCGACCGTCTCCTCCGACTCCAGCCACAACGGGGATGTCCAGAGAGGAGCCGAGTATGCGGTTTCGCTGCTGGGTCCTTCGGCGCGAAGGCTCGGCTCTACGACACGCCCGGCCATCCCATCGTCTACGGGCGCTTCGACCGCGGCGCGGGGCTGCCGACGATCACGGTCTACAACCACCTGGACGTCCAGCCTGCGGAGACGCCCGATTGGAGGACGCCGTCGTTCCAGTTCGTCAAGCAGGGAGACCGGTACTTCGGGCGCGGGACGACCGACGACAAAGGCCCCGCCATGACCGCGCTCTTCGGCGCCCGCTATGCGTACGAAAACGAGGCGCCGGTCAACATCCACTTTCTCTGGGAGCTGGAGGAGGAGATCGGCAGCCCTCACTTCGAGCAGACGATCAAGGCGCGGGCCAACGATTTCGCGACGGACTCCGTCGTCGTCTCCGACACGGTCTGGGTCTCGCGCTCGCACCCGGCCCAGCCGGCGGGACTGCGCGGGTTGCAGGGATTCCGCTTCACGCTGCGCACAGGGGAGACGGACCAGCATTCCGGCACGGCGGGTGGCGCGGCGCGCAACCCCGTGACTGAAATCTGCCAGCTCGTCTCCGAGTGCGTGGACGGCAAGACGGGCAAGGTCAAGATCCCGGGTTTCTATGCGGACGTCGTCCCTCCGACGAAGAAAGACCTGGAAGACCTGAAGAACTGCGGCTTCACGGTGAAGGAGTTCAAGAAGGACCACCTCTACAGGAAGCTGCGCGTGGAGGACCCGATCGAGGTGATGAAGCGCATCTGGTTGATGCCGACCTTCGAGGTTCACGGGATCGCCGGCGGCTACCAGGGGGAGCGCATCAAGACGATCATCCCGCCCGAGGCGACCGCCATCGTCTCCTGCCGCCTCGTGCCGGACATGAGCCCGAAGAAGATCGTCAAGCTCGTGACGGACTTCGTCAAATCGAAGAACCCGGACGTCAAGGTGTGGACGGAGCATGCGCTGCCCGCCTACCAGGGGAAGACGACCGGCCCCTACGCCGACGCGGTCCGCGGCGCCATGAGGTTCGCCTTCGGGAAGGAGCCGGTCTTCGTGCGGGAAGGCGGGTCGATCGGCGCGGTCCTCTCGATGGAGAAGGTCTTCAAGGCTCCCGTCTTCTTCCTCGGGCTGTCGCTGCCCGAGCACGGATACCACGCGCCCAACGAGAACTACGACTGGAACCAGGCGGCCGGAGGGATGGCCGCCTTTGCGAAGTACTTCGACAACGTCGCGGCCCTGAGCCGATAGCACCGGTTCGATCGAAGTCCTTCGCGAGAGCTCCAGCGCAGCCTAGCCCGGATAATTCATGGACACCCGGCCGAAACACGTGAAAGTGACTGCGTAGAAGGCTTTCACCGAGGAAAGAGCGAATACGGGCCGGGTACACCTTGTTCCCGCGAGAGATTTTTTCGTCAGGCAAGGAAGCCCGACGACGGCGATGCCGGGGCGCATCGCAGAGGAGGGCTGACGCCGCCTGGCGGAAAAAGATCCGCGGGACGGCCGGAGTCGTTCATGAATTATTCGGGCTAACGCAGCAGGTCCTCGAGCGCGGCGGAGTTCTCGGTCTTCGCGTCGCGGTATTTGACGATCACAGGGGTCTGAAGCGAGATCCCCCAGTCTTTTCCTTTCCGGTCCCGGACGGCGCGCGCCCCTGGGACGACGACGGCGCCGGCCGGGATCTCCAGCGGCTGACCCGGCCGCTTGCGGGACTCGATCCCGCGCGGCAAGTCGTAGACAGGAGTGCCCCCCGTCAGGATCACGCCCGACGCCAGGACCGCGCGCTCGCGCACGATTGCCCCCTCGTAGATCCCGCAGTTGCCGCCGACGAGGACGTCGTCCTCGACGACGACCGGAAGCTCGCCGACCGGCTCGAGGACGCCTCCGATCTGCGCGGCGGCCGAGAGGTGGACCCGCTTGCCGATCTGGGCGCAGGAGCCGACAAGGGCGTGGGAGTCTATGAGCGTGCCCTCGTCCACGTAGGCCCCGACGTTGACGTATGCGGGAGGCATCAGCGTGACGCCGGCGGCGATGTAGCAGCCGTCCCGGATCGCCGTCCCTCCCGGCACCACGCGCACCCTCGACTCCAACCGCAGCTCCTTCAAGGGAAAGGTGTCCTTGTCGAAGAACCGGAACCCTGTCTCGGCGAGGGCCCTCGAGAGGGTGCCGATCCGGAAACCCAGCAGAATGCCCTGCTTGACCCAGCGGCGGACGACCCAGCGGCCGTCCTCCTTCTCCGCCGCGCGGATCGAGCCGTCGTTCAAGCCCGCCTTCAGCTCTTCGAAAGCGGCGCGAGCCTCCTCGGGGGGCAGCCGGTCCGGTTCCGAGGCGAGCGCCTCGATCCGGCGCGGCAGGTCCGCGCTCACCGCCCGCCCGATTTCCTGGGAAGAAGCTTGAAGCCGGTCATCAGTTTCTCGATCCTCCGGCGCGTCTCTTCCTTGACCGGCGCGAGCGGCAGGCGCAGCGTCTCCCCGCATTTCTTCATCAGGGAGAGTGCGCACTTGGCCGGCGCGGGGCTCGATTCCCAGAAGTTCATCTCCATCAGGGGCAGGTACTTTCTCTGGAGCTTGCGGGCCTCGGCCCAGCTCCCCTCGAGCGCGGCGCGCACGAGGGCGGTCATGTCCCGGGGGATCTCGTTCGAGGCCACCGAGATCAGCCCCTTGGCCCCGAGAGCGATCGCCGCGAGCGCTGTCGAGTCGTCGCCGGAAAAGACCAGGAAGTCCTCCGGCAGCATCGTCATCAGCCGCGCGATCTTGCCGAAGTTGCCGGAGGCTTCTTTCAGCCCCACGATCCGCGGGATCTCCGCCAGGCGCAGGATCGTCTCGACGTCGAGGTCCGACCCCGTGCGGCCCGGAACGTTGTAGACCAGGATCGGCAGCTCCGTGGCCTCCGAGAGCGCCGAGTAATGGCGAAAGAGGCCCTCCGGACCGGGCTTGTTGTACATGGGGGAGACCGACAGAATCCCGTCGGCGCCCACTTCGGCGGCGTCGCGCGCCCAGAAGACCGCTTTCACGGTGTGATTGCCTCCGGCCCCGGCGACGACAGGGACGCGCCCGGCCGCCGCCTTGACCACGGCGGCTGTCACGGCCTTGCGCTCGTCTCCCGAGAGCGTGGCCGACTCCCCTGTCGTCCCGCATGGCACCAGGAAGTCGATGCCCCGCTCGATCTGCCAGTTCACGAACCGTTCGAGCGACCCGAAGTCGATCCGGCCCTTCTCGTCGAAGGGCGTGATGAGCGCGGTGCCGCATCCCTTCCACTCCACCCGGGCTGCTCCTGCTTTCACGAGACCTCCTCGAGCAATTGAGATTCGAATCTCATGTTCCCACCATTTCCCTGAGCAGCTGACTTTCGGCCGCGGACGGTCGCCGCGCGACCGGCGGCCGAGAGAGTCCAAGACGAGGGCCGGAGACATCGTACAGACGGAGTCTCACGTTCCCTCCGTTTCCCTGAGCAGCTGACTTTCGGCCGCGGACGGTCGCTGCGCGACCGGCGGCCAAGAGAGTCCAAGACGAGGGCTGGAGACATCGTACGGGCGGAGTCTCACGTTCCCTCCGTTTCCCTGAGCAGCTGACTTTCGGCCGCGGGCGGTCGCTGCGCGACCGGCGGCCGAGAGAGTCCAAGACGAGGGCTGGAGATATCGCACAGACGGGGTCTCATATTCCCACCGTTTCCTTGAGCAATTCACCGAATTCGTAGACGCCGGTCCGGCCGGCGAGGCGCTCGGCGGCCCACACGGCCCCCTTCGCAAATCCCTTGCGGCTCCTGGCGCGGTGAACGATCTCCACCTCGTCCTCTGGGGACTCGAAAACGAGACGATGCGTGCCGGGAATCGTCCCCGCGCGCACGCTGGCGACCGGGAGCGTCCGGCCTGTCTCCATCTCGTAGATCGCCGCCACCGTGCGGGCCGTGCCCGACGGCGCGTCCCGCTTTTCGGCGTGGTGTTCTTCGACGAGGTACCCTGCGTACCCGGCCGGCGAGTAGAGGCGCGCCGCGCGAGTCGCGAGCTCGAAGAAATGCCGGACGCCGACCGAGAAGTTCGCCGCGTGGACCAGAGCCCCGCCGCCCCGCGAGAAGGCCTCCGTGACACGTGGCAGCTCCCTGCTCCATCCCGTCGTCCCGCACACGGCGCGGGCCCCCCGGGCGGCCAGGGCCAGGAGGTTCTCGATCGCGGCGCCGGGCGTCGTGAACTCAAATACGACATCGACCGTCGAAAGCCGCTCCGGCGTCAGGCCCGATCCTCCCGGGTTCTCCCTCGAGCCGAGCCGCCAGACGACGGCGTGGCCGCGCGCGGCCGCCGCGGCCTCGATCTCGCGGCCCATCTTGCCCGTTCCGACGATGCCGACGCGCATAAGTGAGGTGTCAGGTGATAGGTGGTAGGTGTTAGGGCTCTCGCGGGGAACCTACCGCATACAACCTACCACCTACTACCCACCACCGACCACCTACGGAAAGAATTCCGCGTGGAGTCGCCGGACCGCCGCTTCGGCGTCCTTCTCCTCCACGACGAAGGAGACGTTCCGGCGCGAGGCACCCTGGGAGATCATCAGGATGTTGATGTCCTCCACAGCGCGAAAGATCCGGGCGGCGATTCCGGGCTTGAACTTCAAGTCCCGGCCGACGAGGCAGACAATCGAGCGGTGGCCCGCCACCTCGACCTGCGCGATCTTCTCGAGGTCGCGCCGAATCTCACCCAGGCGCGTGAGGTCGTCGACCGTGACCGACACGGAAACCTCGGAGGTCGTGACCAAGTCCACGGGGGTGCCGTGACGCGCAAACACCTCGAAGAGCGTCTGTAGGAAGCCGGAAGCCATGAGCATTCGGCTCGTAATGATGTCCACGGTGGCGATCCCGCTCTTGGAGGCAATCGATAAGACGGCGGCCGGGCCCGGAGGGGCATCCCTGCGGATTTCGGTTCCCGGCGGGCCGGCGTCGCGGGAGTTGCGGATGCGTACGGGAATCCCCTTCTCGACGGCGGGCGCCAGAGTCAGCGGGTGGAGGACGCGCGCGCCGAAGTAGGCAAGCTCCGAAGCCTCCTCGAAGGAAATCGTTTCGATGACCCGCGCCTCCGGCACGACCCGCGGGTCTGCTGTCATCATCCCGCCGACGTCCGTCCAGATTTCGACGACCGATGCTCCCAGGCTGACCCCGAGGATGGCCGCGCTCCAGTCGGAGCCACCGCGGCCGAGCGTCGTCGTCTCCCCGCCGCGCGTCGAGCCGATGAATCCCGCCAGCACGGGGATCTCGCCGCGGCCGGCCGCGGGCAGGAGGCGCTTGCGAGCGCGCTTCTCGATCTCGGGGAAGTCCGGCAGGGCGCGGCCGAAGCAGCCGTCGGTGATCACGATCTCGCGGGCGTCGAAGGCGGCCGCGGGAAGTCCCCGAGCCTGCAGGGCGCGGGCGACCACGGCTGCCGAGATCCTCTCGCCGTGCGCCAGGAACCGGTCTCGACCGGCGGCGGGAACCGACCGCAGGACCGCGACGGCGCTGGCCATCCGCGAAAGGTCCTCGAAGTTTCCCGAGATCTGCCGGCGGACTTCCTCCGCGCCGGATCCGAAGAACTCTTCGAGTGCGGCGGAGGTGTCCTCCTCCAATCGGCGCAGGCGCTCGCGGGCCGCTCCTTCGTCTCCCCGGATCGCGTCCTCGAGAGCCGCTAGAAGCAGGTCCGTCGTGTCTCCCATCGCGGAGACCACGACGACGGGACGCTCGCGGACCGCGCCACCGACGATTCCCGCCAGGCGCTCGAGCGCGGAGGCGTCCTCGACAGAGGTGCCGCCGAATTTCTGAACGATCAGTCGAGCAGTCCCTTGACGGCCGCGTACTCGGCATTCAGGACCGAAGCCCCGGCCGCGCCTCGGATCGTATTGTGGCCGAGCACCGTGAACTTCCAATCCAGGAGGGGGCAGGGTTTCAAGCCGCCCACGAGAGTCGCCATTCCGAGCTCCGTGTCCACGTCCCGCCGCGGCTGAGGACGGTGCGGCTCCGACAGGTAATGGATGGGGCGCCGGGGGGCCGAGGGCAGCGCCGCGACGTCGTCGGCGCCCCGGAAGTCCCGCCATGCGTTCTCGACCTCGGCGGCCGGCACGCGCCGCGACAGCCCGACCGAGACGGACTCGGTGTGTCCATCCTCGACGGCGACCCGGTAAGTCATTGCCGAGACCGGAAACGCGGCTGGCTCGACGGTCCGGTCCCGGGTCCGGCCGAGGATCTTGACGACCTCGCGCTCCATCTTCAGAGCCTCCTCCGGGATGTCGGGGATGACGTTGCCCAGGATGTCGAGCGAAGGGACTCCGGGATATCCGGCGCCGGAGACCGCCTGCATGGTCGTCACGAAGACCCTCCCGACGCCGAAGACGCGGTGCAGCGGCGCCAGGGCGATCGCCAGGAACATCGTCGAGCAGTTCGAGTTGGTGATGACGGCTCCCTTCCAGTCGCGTTCCCGCCTCTGGCGCTCGACGAGATCCAGGGAGTCGGGGTTGACCTCGGGAATGAGCAGAGGCACGTCGGGATCCATGCGGTGCGCGGAGGCATTGGAGAAGACCAGCATCCCGCGCCGGGCGCACTCGGGCTCCACTTCGCGCGCGACCGCGGTGTCGAGCGCCGAGAAGACGACGGCGCACGGAAGCTCGTCTGTCACCGCCCCGACCGTCATCGCGGCGACGCGCTCGGGCAGGGGCGAGGGGAGCCTCCAGCGCGAGGCTTCACCGTAGCTCCTGCCCCGCGACCGGTCCGACGCCGCGACGGCGGCGAGCTCGAACCAGGGATGGTCCGCCAGCCTCTCGACGAACCGCTGACCGACAGTGCCGGTCGCCCCGAGGATTCCCACCGGAATCTTCCGCGCTGCCATGGGTGGACTCATGTCTTCGGGACCTCTCACGCGATCTCGAATCCTTCAATGCTCGACGGAATCACGCGCCTCCCCGGACCCTGGCTTGACAGCATACAGAAGAACGGTTCATCGTTCCGCGCGATGAGCTCTCAGCCCCCGATGCCGGCCTGTCCGCAGTGCGGCCGCCGGATCGCCGCCTGGAAGAAAGAGCATTGCGTCTACTGCGGCGCGGCGTTCCCGCCGGACTTCAAACACGGGTACGAGGAGCCGGAAGCCCTCAAGTGGGTCGACCGTCCCGCTATTTCTCCGGAGGCCGCGCGGAAGCTCGAGATGATGAAAGTCGTCCCGCTCGACGGACCCGCCAAGACCCGCTCGCTTCCGACGCTCGTCGGTCTTCTCTCGCTGCCGATCTTCGCGGTTCTCTTCTACCTCGTGTCGTCCCTTCTCCGGCGATACTCGCCCCCCGCCGCCGCCGGGGTCCTCGCCGCCGGAGCCGGTTTCCTCGCCTATCTCGTCTGGATGCTGAGCAAGTCTCGCCGCCGTTGAACACGAGTCCTTGGTCCTGGTCCCCAGTCCTTGGTCGAAGCGACTACGGACTGCAGACTAAGGACTCCTGACTAAGGACTACGGACTAAGGACTACGGACTCTTTTAGACCGGGCGGCCCTGGATCAGACGGATGATCAGAACGATGACGGCGGCGACGAGGAGCAGGTGGATGAGCGCCCCGAGGTGCCAGACGGAGAATCCGAGCAGCCACAGGATCAGCAGGATGACGAAGACGGTCCACAGCATGGTCTTTCCCCTTTCCTCGCCCTGGGGAAGGGCAAAGCCTGTGCCAGCTTTGGCGTCTCGCCGCCGGGCGGCGCCGCCGTGAGCGGGCTCGCCCTGAAGAACCCGGCCGAGCTGCCGGCTCGTCTCGACCTCGGCGGCACCGAAAGCCTCCTTCTAGTCGACGCGCCGGAATCGCTGGCGGACCTCCTCGCCGCGTCCCGTGGACTGAAGGCGGAAACGGTCCTCGCGGAGGAGCGGGCGCTCTCCGGCGTGAAAGAGACCTTCCGGGCCGTGTTGCTCTGGCGGGAGGATCGGGTCGGATCCCGCGTGGCTCTCGAGAACGCGATCAAGCGTCTCCATCCCGGAGGAGTCCTCTGGGTCGTCATCGCCATGAAAAAAGTGCGGGGCCCCAGGACGCCCGCTGTTCATCGTCTGGAGCTCGACGATCTCGCCAAAGGCCTCGATCGTCACGGACTGTCCCACGACCGCGAGGTTCGAATCACGTCGTGGCACGTCGCCCACCGGTTTACGTCCCGGGGCTATTCGAGGTAGGGGAAGAAGCGGCCCTCGATGCGAAAGTAACGGACGCCGCCCGGCTCGACCGTCACCTGGCATCGCGTGACCTCCAGGGTCGAGGAGAACGAGACTCCCGGCGCATTCAAGTTGACCGGATATCTTGTCCCGACCTTGAGCGAGGTATCGAAATCGAACTTGGCTCCGGTGGGCGAGACGGCCACGACGCGGCGCGCCTTCTCCCAGCGCACCTTCATCTGGTACTGCTCCGGCTTGAGCCTCGACGCCTGCCGGCCGGAGACGGTGGTCCTCCGGGGTCGGTCCGGCGGATCCGTTTTCCTGTCAACCACGCCCGGCTCCCGGCTCGGTCACCTCACCCACGCGTTTCGTGGCGCCTCCCGGCATCCGATTCCACGACGCTCACGGCGCCGCTCATACCCTTTTTCCGTACCCAGCTCGACCGGTCCAAGCCAGCAAGCCTGCCAGGAGACCCGACCCCACAGGCGGCTAGGACTTCGCGCCGAGAGACTGAGCCAGTCGGATCGCGGCGCCCATGCCCTGCTTCTCGCGCACCGAACGCACGCGTGATTTCTCAGCTGGCTTCAGCCGGCGGACATAGCCCATGTACTTGCCCTGGAGACGGCGGAGGGCTTTAACCCGAGGCGACAGGCGAGCTCTGCGACCGCGGATCTTGCGCGCGGCTCCGCGAGGCCGGCGTTGGCGCGAGCCGACCGGAGACGATCCCGCCACAGAAAGCTGTTCGAGAGCGGCCAGCCGTTCCCGGAGACTCCGAATTTCCTGTTCGCGGCTCTGCAGCGCCTTGCGGATGTGACCCGCGCGGATCTTGCCCTGCGACATCAGGACGTTCAAGACATAGTGGGATTGACTGGGGCTCAACTTCATTGTTCTTCCTTTCCTCATCTTCCGTTCCGAAGTGCCAGGCGAGTCTATAACGGCTTGCCGCTCAACGAGCAGCGCCAAGGACGCGAGGGCATGGGTTCTCCGGGCACCGTAACACGGATGCCGATTGGACAGTCGGCGCCCTCGATCGCGCTCGAGTCATTTCTTGCGCGACGCGGAGCCCTTGGCGGCAGAGGCCTTCGAGCCCGATCCCTTCCCGCTCTTGATGGGAGCCAGGCGCTTGGCGGCGCCCGCCCGAACCGGAGGCAGCAGCGACCCAACGACGTCGGCGCGGATGATCTTTCCTTCGGTCATCACATACGCGCGATGCACGATGTTGCGCAACTCGCGGACGTTGCCCGGCCAGTCGAAGGAGCTCAAGAGCTCGATCGCGCCAGGGTCCCAGCCGGTCACGCCCGCCTTCTCCTGTTCCTCGATCAGCTTGCGGAAGTGCTCCGCCAGGAGCGGTATGTCGTCGCGACGCTCGGTCAGCGGGGGAAGCGCGATGGGGAAGACGTTCAAGCGATAGTAGAGGTCCTCGCGGAGCTTCTTCTCCTCGATGGCTTCCTTGGGGTCGCGGTTCGTGGCGGAGATGAGCCGCACGTCCACCTTGATCTCCGTCGAGCCGCCGACACGCCGCAACGTGCGGTCCTCCAGGACCCGCAACAGTTTGACCTGGAGCTCCGGACCCATCTCCGTGATCTCGTCCAGGAACAAGGTCCCGCCCATTGCCTCCTCGAAGTACCCGACCCGCCGCTTGTCGGCGCCGGTGAAGGATCCCCGCTCGTGCCCGAACAGCTCGCTCTCGATCAATGTCGGAGAGATCGCGCCGCAGTTGAACGCCACGAACGGTTTTCCGCCACGCCGCGAAAGGCGATGGATCGTGCGCGCGGCGACCTCCTTGCCGCTGCCCGAGGCCCCGGTGATCAGCACGGGCGCGTTCGAGCGGGCCACGCGCCGGACGACGTCGAAGATGGCGGTCATCGGCTCGGAGCGTCCGACGAGATCTCCCAGGCGCCCGGTCTCCTGCAGCTCGGCGCGCAGCGTCTCGACCTCCGTTTCGAGGCGCCGGCGATCGGCCAGGCGGTTGAAGACGACCTCGAGCTGCGCCGGCCGCAGCGGCTTCAACAGGTAATCGAAGGCGCCGGCGCGCAGCGCCTCGATGGCATTGTCGATCGAGCCCTGTCCCGTGATCACGACCCCTTCTCGGTCCGGGTCCTTCTCCCGGGCCGCGCGCAGGATCTCGATGCCGTCTCCATCGGGCAGATGGATGTCCACGATCAGGATGCGCGGATCGAACTCCTCGAGGACCTTCGCGGCCTCCTTGCACGTCCCGACGGAACGTGGCTCGAGGCCGAGGTCCTTGATGGATTCTTCGAGACCCTTGCGGGTGGCGAGGTCGTCCTCGACAATCAGGACCTTCAAGGCCGCGCCTCCGGGATCCGCATCGTCGCCGCGACGCGCTCGCCCGCCTGTTCCAGGCGGATGGTTCCGCCAGCCATCGCGCAGAGCACGCGGGCCCGCGAAAGCCCCATGCCCCAGGTCTTTCCGGGGGCGGCCACGCGCGGCGAAAAGAGACTGTCAGGGTCTCCCTCGGGCAGGCGCCCCGGATTCTCGACGCGGACCTCGAGTCCGCCCGCTCCGCGGTCGACCGCGACGGAGACCGCGGAGGCTGGTGAGGTCTCCAGAGCGTTCGCCAGGATGGCGCCGAGCGCGGCCGCAAGAGCCTGACGGTCCCCCCGGACGAAGCCTCCCGTCTTCCCCTGAAGTTTCGCCTCCTCCGCGCCCGAGCCGGCGAGGACCGATGAGACGAGCTCGTCGAAGGCCACCGGCTCCTCGCGCGAAGGCTCGAAGAGGAGCAACTCCCGGCCGCGGTCGAAGAGATCGAAGGCCCGCGTGATCTCCGCTCGTGCGATGGCGAGCGACTCCGAGGCATCCGCCCCGCGGCGGATCCGGCGATCGGCAGCCTCCAGATGGAGCGAGACCGCCGAGAGGGGGGTGGCCAGATCGTGCAAGAATCTCCTCAGGAAATCGCGATGAGCCGAAACCGCACGCGGCCTTTCCACCTCGACCCAGCCGGCATCCTTCTTGCTCAAGGGGTCCTTTCTTGTCAGAACCAAATCGTATGACAGATGGCCCGGGCGCGGCCCGGCGTGCCAACAGAAGAACACGTCTTCCAGCGCCCGGATTCCGCTCCTCGCTGAGGACTCGACTGCGTGTCTTGGCTTTCGCCGGTATCGCCATCCTCGGCGTCTGGCTGGCCTACACCGTCAATGCCGTCCTCGCGCTCTACGGCGTCACGTTGACGATCCAGCGGACGACGGACCTGCGCGAGCGCGTCCAGGACGCGCAGGCGGGCCTGACCGAGTCCGAGGAGGGCCTGGAGCGCTACATCTCGAGCGGCCAGGGATACGACCTGTCTCGGCACAACGCCGGACGGACGACCCTCCACATGGCGCTCGGCGCCATCAGCCGCCGGGTCCTGACCGAAACCTCGCGCGGGCTGATCCAGCGAGCGGAGGCCGCCGAAGAAATCTACGCGAAGGCCGCCGATACAGCCGTCAAGTCGTACCGACCGGACCGGCCGGTGTCGGCCCGCACAGCGCGAGACGCCTCCGTCGCTCCGGCCGCCGAAAAGCTGCGCGACGTCCTCGTCGAGCTTCAGGGACTCTTCACGCGGACCGAGGCTCTGGCCGAGGATCGCCTGAAGAACAGCCGGGATGCCGCGGCGACGGCGCTCATCGTCCTCGCCGTGCTCATCCTCGCCGGGCTCCTGTGGCTGCTGGCCGACGTCAACCGCCGCATCCTCATCCCTTGCGGGGCCGCCGCGCGAGCCCTCGCGGACCTGGCCGCCGACCGCGTGCCCCCGAAGCTCTTCGACCAGTCCGAAGACGAGATCGGGGACCTCGGCCGCCACTTCAATCGGGCCGCGGAGCTTCACGCCGAGCGGGCGCGGGCGCTCGCGGAGCGGGACATCCAGACATCGGTCAATGCCGTCCTCGCGGCCGCGGCGACAGTCAACGACCTGGCGGGCTTCGGGACGAAGGTCCTGCCGGAGGTGCTCCGGGTCTCGGGCGCGTCGAGCGCGGTCCTCTACCTGCCCGAGCCGGATGGACAGTTCACGCCCGCCATCGCGCTCGGCGGGACCGAGGCGGAAAACGCGATCGGCCGCGTGGAGGCTCGCCGCGCGGCAGAGGAGCGGCGGACGATCTTCGTCTCGGCCGACCCTCAGACCCCGACCATCAACCTCTACGACGGGAGAATCCTGCCCAAGCAGAGCGTCACGATTCCAATGGTCTATTTCGACCACGTCGTCGGCGTGCTGTCGCTCGGGGCCACACAGTCCTTCACGGCGCCCGCCCGCAACACGCTCTCCGCGATCGCTCCCTCGATCGCCGTCGCTCTGGCCAACGCCTCGGCCTACTAGCGGGTCGCAGAACAGTCGCGGCGGCTCACCGAGCAGAACGAGCTCCTCGAGGAACAGCGGAGCCGCATCGAGCGGACCGCCCGGGAGCTGCAGCGCGCCTCCGCTTTGAAGGATCGGTTCCTCGCCTCGGTCTCTCACGAGCTGCGGACGCCCATGACCGTGATCCTCGGTTTCACGGGAGCGTTGCTGCGCGGAGGACAGGGCGAACTGACCCGGGAGCAGAAGGAGAGCCTCGAGAGGGTTCAGCGCAACGCGAAGATGCTTCTCGGACTCATCAACGACGTCCTCGACATCTCCAAGATCGAATCGGGGAAGATGGAGATCACGCCGCAACGCCTCGAGGTCCGGAGTTTCCTGCAACAGGTCGAGACCGACTTCGCCGACGCCGCGGCGAAAAAGGGACTCAAGCTCGAGACGCGGTCGTCGCCAGGTCTCGATTCCGTCACGACCGACCCGGCCAAGCTGACGCAGGTCGTCGGCAATCTCGTCGGAAACGCCCTGAAGTTCACGGATCGAGGCTCGATCACCGTCGTCGCGGAGTCCCGCGGGGATGACCGCTGGGCCCTCGTCGTCACGGACACGGGCATCGGGATCCCGGAGGAAGAGCAGGGGGCGATCTTCGAAGAGTTTCGGCAGGGCGAGCCGCAGGAGCACCGGGGGCGCGGCGGCACCGGGCTCGGGCTGGCGATCGCGCGCAAGCTCGTCCTGGCGCTCGGCGGCACGATCACGCTCGAGAGCGCCCGGGGCCGGGGTGCGCGCTTCACCATCCTCCTGCCGCGCGAGCTGCCCGGACAGGCGGCGGCTCCCCTCTCAGAGGCCCCGACGTTTCCTTCCCCGCTCAAGGGACAGAAGACCGTCCTGATCGTGGACGACGACGAGGGGGTCCGGGAGCTCCTCGCCTTCGAGCTCAAGCCCTACGGCGTTCGGATCCTGCAGGCGCCCGATGGGCAGACGGGAATCCGCGCGGCGCAGGCGGAGAGGCCCGACGCGATCCTGCTCGACGTGCTCATGCCGAACTTCGACGGCTGGCAAACGCTGCGGTCCTTGAAGGAGCGCCCGGAGACGCGCTCGATTCCTGTCGTCATTGTCTCGGTCGTCGAGAACAGGGCGCTCGGCGTCTCGCTCGGCGCGTTCGACCACCTCGTCAAGCCCGTGGACCGCACGGCGCTCCTTCTGACGCTGTCGCGAGCCGGAGCGCTCACCACGAAGGGGCACATCCTCGTCGTGGACGACGATGCGGATGTTCGATCTCTCCTCGAGCACGAGCTCGTGTCCGCGGGCTATCGCGTCCACACCGCGGACGGAGGAGCCCAGGCCCTGGAGCTCGTGCGCCGGGAACGCCCGAGCGCGATGGTCCTGGACCTGATGATGCCGCCTCCAGACGGTTTCGAGGTCCTCTTCCGGCTCCGCCAGGACCCGGCCTTGCGCGGCCTCCCGGTCGTCATCGTCACCGCCAAAGTCCTGTCACCCTCGGAAGAAGGGGCCTTGAGCCGCTCGGCCTTGCGCGTGATCCGGAAGGGCTCCGATATGGGGCGCCTGGTCGAAGAGATCCTTCGTACGATCGAGTCGGAGAGCGCGGGAGCCGCGTGAGAGGCGGGGCGGACTGATGGCGAGCATCCTCGTCGTCGAGGATTCTCCCGACATCCGTGCCCTGATCCGGATGCTGCTCGAGCCGGCCGGCCACCGGGTCTCGGTCGCCGCGGACGGGCGTGAGGGGGTGGAAGCGGCGCGACGGGAGCGTCCCGACCTCGTGCTGATGGACCTGTCGCTGCCGGTCCTGTCCGGCTGGGAGGCGACCCGGCAGATCAAGAGAGATCCGATGACCTCCTCGATCATCGTGCTCGCCGTCACTGCGCACGCGATGCAAGGGGACCGGGAGAGGGCCATTGCGGCCGGGTGCGACGGCTTCCTCTCGAAACCCATCGACGAGGAGACCTTCGAGAAAGAGGTCTCTGCGTGGCTGGCCGGCCGGCGGAGGGAGAGGGCGCTCGAGACGGCCGCTCCGACCGCTGTCCCCGAGGAAGCGGAGGGAACGCGGGGGCGGATCCTCGTCGTGGACGACCAACCGGAGATCGCCGATCTCATCCGAGCCGATCTCGAGTCGGACGGGCACCGCGTCGCGACGGCCGGGGGCCTGGGCCAAGCCGCCGCGCTCTTCACCCCCGAGAGTCAGTTCGATCTGGCTGTCGTGGACGTCCTGCTGGGGTCCGACTCCGGATACGAGCTCGTCGGCGAGTTGATCGCGCGTTCGTCCGAATACCTCCCCGTGCTTCTCCTGACCGCCGGCACGATCGACCGCGAGCGGGGCTACGAGGCGGGCGCCGACGACTTCATCGGCAAGCCGATCGAAAGCGCGGAACTCAAGGCCCGCTGCCGGTCTCTCATCCGTATCGGCCGGGCGATCCGGGAGCAGGGGCGCGCAATCCGTGAGCGCTCCGAAGCCTACGAGAAACTCGCGGAGCTCGACCGCCTGAAATCCGACTTCCTCTCGACCGTCTCGCACGAGCTGCGGACGCCACTCAACACAATCATCCTGTTGTCCAACGTCATCGGGCGCGAAACCACGACTCCTGCCGACGAGGAGCGCCGGCGGCATGACATCGCAGTGATCCGCGAGAGCGCGGAGACACTGCTGCGCATGATCAACAACATTCTCGACCTCGCCAAGATCGAGGCGGGGCAGCGCGACCTTCACGCACAGAGGATCGACATCCGATCGTTCCTGCACGAAACGGCGGACCTGCTGGAGCCCCAGGCGCGCGCCAAGGGCCTCGCGCTCGGCGTCGAGGTGTCGCCCGAGCTGCCCGAGAGCGCGGTGCTCGACCGGGAAAAGCTCTCCCGCGTCCTGATCAACGTCCTGTCCAACGCGGTCAAGCACACCGAGCAGGGGCGCGTCGTCCTGCACGCCGAGCCGTGGCAGGAATCCGTGACCTTCGCGGTGGAGGACACCGGATGCGGGATTCCCGCTCATCTCATCGCAACGGCTTTCGAGCCCTTCCGGCAGATCCGCACGGGCTCGCGCGAGTCCGGCCGGGGCACGGGCCTGGGCTTGCCGATCTCGAAGCAACTCGTCGAGGTCATGGGTGGGGACCTGCTTCTCGACAGCCGGGAGGGGGAGGGCACGCGCGTGTCCTTCACGCTTCCCAACCTCGAGGAGCCGGATGAGCCCCAGGCTTCTCTCGCCGGACGGGCCGCCGCGGAGGCCACGGCGGAGCGGGGCGCCTCGGCCCGGCGCCGCCGCGTCCTCATCATCGAGGACGATGCGTCCTCCCGCTACGGGCTCAAGAGCCTGCTCGAGTCCGAGGGCTACCGGGTCCTCGAGGCGGCCTCGCTCGCGCAGGCGGACGACGTCCTCCTCCGGCAGCGCCCGGACGCCGTCATCCTGGACATCACCCTTCCCGACGGCGACGGGGCCGAATGGGTCCGGCTGCACCGGAAGAAAGGGGCGCTTCCCTTTCCGGTCATCGCGCTGACCGGGGTCACAGCCGACGAAGACGTCCAGCGCATCGAGCAGTCCCGGGTGAGCGCTGTTCTGCAGAAGCCCGTGGACATCCCGCTGCTCTTGAAGGCTCTCCAGGACTCCCCGGAGCGGATCTAGGCGAGCACGTCGCGCCGCACGAACACGGTGAAAGCCGCGACCAGCGCCGCGGCCGCCCAGAGCGAGAGGACGGCGACCGAGAAGCCCACGGTGATGCCGGGGATCGGCGGGGGCGAGCCCGAGTAGTAGTCGGGCAAAGGCAGGTTCGTCACGAAGAGGTACTTCTGGGCCTCCCAGGAGGGAGCGACGCGCGGCAGGATGGTGCCGGCGATCAGGGCCGCGAACATCGTCCCCATCGCCGCCGCGGTCGAGCGCAGGAGGACCGAAGTCAGGAGGGCGAGGGCTCCGACCGTAAGCGCGGCGAACCAGGCGAGGCCGAAGACGAGAATCGTGTCCTTCCAGAGCACGAGAGACCGGATCGTCGACACGTCGAAGGCCTCCCCCGTCAGCCGGAAGCCGGTCAGGACCGGAGCCCCCCAACCACGGAAGCCAAAAGCCGCGCCGCCGAAGGCGTAGGCGACTGCCGCCCCGGCAAGCACCATCAATGTGATCGCGAGGGCGAGGGCCGCGAGCTTCGACGCGAGGACCGCGGCCCGCGAGACCGGGCGCGTCAGGAGGATCTTGATCGTGCCCTGCGAGAACTCCGAGGAGACGATGTCGGAGCCGAAGACCAGGGCGAGAAGCGGCAGCAGGAGATAGCTCGATGCATTGGCGAAGGCGCGAACGAAGAGTGGACCGGTGATCGCGTCGGGGTCCACGTTGCGATCCACATGGTACTGGAGCCGCGCAATCTCGAAACGCGACCAGCGCTCGGCGGACTTCGGCATCCGGCCCGAGCGCAGGGCGTTCTGCATGCCGGCGATCCGCTCCTGGACGCGGACGCGCCAGTCCTTGCCCGAAAGAAAACGCTCCCGCCCCTTGACCTGCGCGAAGACGATGAGCCCGATCAAGGCCACGAGGATCAGAAGCACGACTCGGAAGCGGCGGCGCTTGAGTAACTTCAGGACTTCGTTCTCCACGAGGGGAAGGAACCTCATCCGTTCATCCTTCGCTTCGATTCCTCAGACTGTTTCTCCGCCCGTAACCTCGAGGAAGACCTCTTCCAGGGAGGAGGCTCTGGGCTCGACGGCGTAGATCTCGATGCCGGCGTTTGCGAGGGCCGCGACGGCGCCGGGTAAACGATCTCTCGGGATCCGCGCGGCGACGGTTTCCCCGTCTTCGACGGAGGCGGGCTCGCCCGAGAATTCGCGAAGGAGCTCGGCGGCGCGCGAAGCGGGCCGGACGCGCCAGCGCGTCGCGCCGGAGGCGGACCGGTCGAGCAGCTCCCGGACGGAGCCCGTCGCCAGGGCCCGGCCTCGGTGGATGATCGTGACGCGGTCGCACATCTGCTCGACCTCGGAGAGGAGATGACTCGAGACGAAGACCGCGATCCCCCGATCGGAGGCGAGCAGTCGCACCAGACGTCGGATCTCGCGGATCCCCGCGGGGTCCAGGCCATTGGCGGGCTCGTCCAAGATCAGCAGGTCCGGCGCCCCCAGCAGGGCCTGCGCGATCCCGAGGCGCTGGAGCATCCCCAGGGAATACGTCTCGGCCTTGTCGTCTAAACGCTCCTCGAGCGCGACCAGACTCGCGAGCTCCGGGATCCGCCCCTGCGCGCCGTCGGGGAGCATGCGGGCGAAGTGGAGCAGGTTCTCGCGCCCGGTCAGGTAGCCGTAGAGATCCGGAGACTCCACGATCGATCCGACATGGGCCATCGCCCGCGCGAAATCGTGCGCGAGATCGATCCCCCGGATCCGCACCGTGCCGTGGTCGGGCCTGGCTAGTCCCACGAGCATTCGGATCGTGGTCGTCTTGCCGGCGCCGTTAGGTCCCAGGAAACCGAAGACCTCCCCCGCGTAGAGCTCGAAGGAGACGTCTGCGACGGCCTGCCGCTTCCCGAAAGTCTTGGTCAGTCCCTCCGCCGCCAGGACTATTTCCCGAGAGGAAGCACTCGACTGTCCGACTG
>JBKPBH010000096.1:0-3051 GCA_046726795.1 Acidobacteriota bacterium | reverse complement strand
CGCTGGTCTCCGGAGGGAAGATCGAGGTCGATGTCCGGCCATTCGCCCCGCTCCTCCGAGAGGAAGCGCTCGAAGAGCAGATCCATCTTCACCGGGTCCACCGCGGTGAGGGACAGCGCGTAGCAGACCGCGCTGTTGGCGGCCGAGCCGCGCCCCTGCACGAGGATCTTCTCCTTCTGACAGAACTGCACGATGTCCCAGACGATCAGGAAGTAGCCGGCGAGCGAGAGCTTCTCGATCATCGCGAGCTCTTTGGCGATCTGCGCCTGCGCCCGTGCGGTCAGCGGCCGAAAGCGCGTCCGCGCTCCGTTCCACGTGACCGTCCTCAGGTAAGAGTCGGGCGTTTCCCCGGGCGGGAGCGGGTAGTCGGGGAAGCGGTACCCCAGGTCCGCGAGCGTGAAGTCGAGCTTCTGGGAGAGCTCCCAGGCGGCGTCCAGGGCCTCCGGCAGGTCGGCGAAGAGCTCCGACATCTCCGCCCCGCCTTTGATGTGCCGCTCGCGGCCCGCCGCAAGCAGCCGGCCCGCGGCGTCGAGCGTCGTGTGGTTGCGGATGGAGCTCAGGACGTCGTGCAGCTCCTTGTCCTTCGCGCGTGCGTAGCGCACGCCGTTCGTCGCGACGAGCGGCAGGCGCATCCGCCGCGCCAGTTCCGCCAGGGCCTGGTTGCGGTGCTCCTCTTCCCGCAGCCGGTGACGGCCGATCTCGACGTGCAGCCGGCCGGGGAAGAGGCCGGCGAGCCGCTCCAGCGTCTCACGGCCGGCATTCATCCCTCCGCGCGCGAGCTCGCGGGCGAGGAGCCCCTCATCGCCGCCCGTCAGGCAATGGAGTCCCTCCGCGTGCTCAGCGACCTGCTCGAGGGCGACACTCGTCTCCCCCTTGGGCTTGCCCGCCGCCCCGGCGGTGATGAGGCGGCAGAGGTTCTTGTAGCCGCTCCTGTTCTCGACCAGGAGAGTGATCCGAGGAAGTTGCTGACTGGGGGACTGGGGGACTGGGGGACTGGGTGAGAGTCGTTCTCTTCTCCCAGTCTCCCCGTCTCCCAGTCTCCCAGTCTCTTTCTCATCCACCGTTATCTCCGCTCCGACGAGAGCCTTGAGCCCCGCGGCACTGGCAGACTTGAAGAAGCGCGGCGCGCCATAGACGCCGTTCGAGTCCACGAGCGCCATGGCCGGAAGGCCGAGGCTCGCCGCCCGCTCGACGAGGTCCTCGGGAAGCGAAGAACCATCCAGGAAAGAGAAGGCCGAGGCGGCTCGCAGCTCGGCGTAGGGCCGGGGACCGGCGCGCCTCGAGTCCAGCCTCGCGCCGCGCCGCTTGAGCATCTCTTTGCGGGCGCCCGCCGCGACGATGAGCGACGCATCCGAAGGACCGACATCGCGCGCAGGCACGCCCAGGTTGCGGGAGGGAGGGCCATCGGCCGGACCATCGGTAGGTCGGAGGCGCTTCTCGCTCACCCTCCGACTTTATGGCGTAATAAAGGCGTAAGTCAATGACTCCAAGTGATATCTATTCAAGAAAAGCAAGTGCTTTGTCATCAATAGATAAGTGCCATTTTCTACTGGCTGAACGGATTCCTCTGTCATCCTGAGCAGCGAAGGATCTGCTCTAGTCCCCATCGCCACGCCGGGGCAGATCCTTCGTCGCTGCGCTCTTCAGAATCACGGGCCAGCCCGCTCCTCAAGGATGACAGGGCTTCCAATTTCTCAGCGTGACTGGCTGCGCCGGAAGTCCCGGATCGGGCCGATCGTCTTTCGAAGGAGGTGCTCCGAGTGGCCCGAGACGATGTAGTCGGTCAGCTCCCCGACGAGCTCGTACCCGAGCCTCTCGTAGAGCGCCCGCGCCCTCGGATTGAAGGAGGAGACGCAGAGGAACACGTTGGGCGATTCCCGGAAGACCCGCTCCTCGGCGAACTGCAGGAGCCGGCTCCCGATTCCGCGGCTCCTCGCGACCTCCGCCACGCAGATCGTCTGGACATATCCGACGAAGGCCCCGGCCATGTTCAGGATCAGGAAACCGAGCACTCGCCCGTCTTGCGAGGCGACGTACATCTCGCGGGAGGAGTCGGAGACGAGCGCAAGCGACTCCTCGTATCCCCGTCCGAGCGTGACCCAGGGTTCAGATCCCGCCATCATCCGCGCGCACGCTCGGGCCTCCTCTGGCGAGCCGAGCGGGCGGATTTCCAGAGACGTCCCCGTCATGCGGCTCGCAGCACCTCGCACATCAGCTCGAGCGGATTGCCGTCCGGATCGTGGAAGAAGGCCATCCAGAGGTCATGGTCCGGCATTCGCGCGACGAAGCGCGGTTTCGTCTCGAACTTCACTCCGCGCGCGAGCAGACTCTCGTAAGCGCCGTAAATGTCCTCGACCTCGTAGTAGAGGATCGAAGACGGGTGATCGAATTCCGGCCGGTCGGGAAGGGCGAGATACAGGCGCACGCCGCCGCACTCGAAGAACGCCGCGTTGGGAATCTCGAACAGGAACTTCAGGCCGAGAACGTCGCGATAGAACCCGATCGCCCGCTTCACATCGTGGACATTGACGGAGATCTGGCCGATGCGACGCAGGCCCGGCGCCGCCTGGCTCATGTCCTACTCCACGACCGAGAAGATCTCGCGGTGCCCGCCTTCGCAGAGCGGTGAAAAACGCGCATACCAGGCGCGCCATTCTTCCTTTCCCATGTTCTCCTTGCCCCCGCGCTCGAAGTCCGCGAGAGAATCGAAAGAGTTCTCCAGGACGAGCGTATAGAAGTTTCCGGAGACGTCTGTGAGCAATCTCGACTCTTTCGTGAATCCGAGCCGCTGGAAGAGCGCGATCCCCTCCTTGCAAATCGCCACGGCCTCCCGCGCCTTCCCGAACTTCAGCTGAAAGACATTCCGAACGACGATCATCAGAAACCTCCCGCCCCTATTCTCCTACCGAACTCGCGATACGGCTGGTGTGCGGGAACTCAAGCATCAACTCCAGATCCCCAAGAGGCGCCGGACCACCACGAGCTCTCCGAGCGTGTAGGCGTTGTGATCGGCTAGAAGCACGATTTCGCGCAGATAGGTCTGCCCGGTCC
>JBKPBH010000095.1:0-17680 GCA_046726795.1 Acidobacteriota bacterium | reverse complement strand
GCTCGGCCTTCCGGGAGGGGTCGTCCCAGAAGGGATAGAAGCAGTACCACTGCTCTGGGTAGAGCCGAACGTATCGCTCGAGCACCGCCACGTATCGCTCGAGGTTCGTCCGCAACGCGGCGTCTCGCGGCCCTTGCCGCTCGACCGCGAGGGGCTCCTCGATGATGGCGCGGTACCGGCCGTCTGAGACCCTCACGATGAACGCCGGCAGAACCACCGCTCCCGTCGCCGCCGCGACCCGCAACGGGCCGCGGGGGAAATAGGCCTCTCGCCCGAAGAACGGCACGGCGATTCCCGTGTTGTCGAAGTCCCGATCCCCCTGCATCGCGACGATCGCGTTTCTCTCGAGCGCGCGGAGGACGGACAGGGTCGGCAGAATGGTCCGGTCCACCGGGATCTCCGTCACCCCGGCCCGCGCATGGAGCCTCCGGCGCACGCGTTCCACGCCGGAGAACATGTCCGGGACCAGCACGACGTGGATCGGCTGCCGGACTTCGGCCAGCATGAATCCGCCGACCTCCCAGTTCCCCAGGTGGGCGGTCAGAAGCAGGACGCCCCTCCCCTCCAGTCGCCCTTCGACCAGGTGCGAGAATCCGACCACGCTCTCGACGAGGAGCGCCGACTCCGCCGGCGGGCGCACGGCGAACTGCAGGAAATCGAACCAGGCGGCGGAGTGGCCGCGGACCATCTCGGCCGCCGCCCGTCTGACCGACTCGGATCCGGCCGGCTGCCCGAGGATGACCGAGAGGTTTTCCCGGATCGCCCGCCGGTACTTGGGGCGGAATCCGAAGTAGGCGCCTCCGACGGCCCGGGAGATCGGATAGGCGATCCGCCGCGACAGGAAGCGGGCGGCGGCGAGACTGATCGGAAACCACACGTGCGAGGTCGCCGAGGCCGCGGCGCGTACGAGCCGGCTCCGGCTGGCCATCTTCTCCTGCATCGCCGGCTATCCTAGCCGTCCGCGTTTCCAGTTTCAGGTTTCCGTTTGAAGTCGTGGAGCTCGACTCGCCTGGAACCCGCAACTGTCACGAAGCGAGCAGGCGCAGAAGAGACTTCTCCGAGGGATGAAGAGCCGCCGAGCGGGCGAGCTCCTCGACGGTCTCGAAGTCTTCCTCGATGACACGCCCTCTCTCGAAGCCTCGAAGGACCGGAGGAGAGATGTAGGAGGCGCGGCAAATCGCGGGCGTGTTGCCGAGCTTCTCGGCCGTCTCCCGGATCGCCCCGGCGATTCTCTTCTTGCGGGGAAGGCTTGCCTGCGACGGGTCCTTCTGGGAGCGAGCCAGCGCGCCGGCGCAGAGGAGAGTCGCCGCCCAGGTGCGGAAGTCTTTGGCGGAAAACGCCTCCCCCATGCTTTCCTTGATGTATTCGTTGATGTGCCGGCGCCGCACGTCGGTCCAGGTGCCGCTCTCATCCCGGTACCGGAACAGCTTGCCGGGGGCTCGGGCGAGATCCCGCACGATACGCGCGACTCGGCGGTCGCGCATCTGCCGCGTCTGGCGTTTGCCGGCTTTCCCCCGAAAGTCGAATGAGACCAGGCTGCCCACGACCGCGACATGCGGGCGGCGAAGGGTCGTCAGCCCGTAGCTGCCGTTTTCCTCGGCGTAGACTCGACTGCCGGGCCGCAGGAAACAAAAGGAGAGGATCCGGAGAGCGCAGGCGAGGACCTTCTCTTTGGGAAGGCCGGGTTGTTTCAGGTCGCGCGCCATGCGGACCCGCATCGCCGGCAGGGCCCGGCCGAAGCGAAGCAGACGCTCGTACTTGCGTTTTTCTCTCCGCTCCGCGTGGGCCCGGTGGTAGAGGTACTGCCAGCGCCCCGCGGCGTCTTTCCCGACGGCCTGGAGCCAAGCGCGCGGCGAAGCATGGACGGCGACGTCCCTCCAGGCCGGCGGAATCTTCAGGCCCTGGATCCGGGCTCGGTCCGCCGCGGAAATCGCTTCCCCGCCGGCCCGCTCGTAGCGGAAGCCGCGTTTCTTGTCGCCGAGTCTCAGAATGCCGGTCCCGTGCATTCGCTCGACGAGCGACATCCTCGGATTCTTCGCGGCGGCGTGCCCGTTCCTGCTCATAGCTGTCGAGGATGCAAGAGACTCGCCGCCGCCGGACCGCCGCCCGTGCGCTACCATCTTCGCGTGCGACCGAAAACCGCGCGGAATCATCCTTGAAACGGGCCCTTCCGGTTCTCTTCCCCTACGCGGTCTTCACTTTCCTCTCGATCGTCTCGTGGAATCGATGGATCGAACCCTACGTGGATTCCGGCCGCGAGCTGATGGTGCCGTGGCGCGTCTCGCGGGGGGAGGCGCTGTACCGCGACGTGCGCTTCCACTATGGCCCCCTGGCGCCGTTGCTCGCGGCCGCCGCCGACACGCTGGCCGGACGCTCGTTGCCGGCGCGGATCGCTCTGGCGGCCTTCATCGCGCTCGCCCACATCGAGGCCCTGCGCCGTCTGGCCGCCCGGTTTCTGTCCGCCGGCCGCGCTTCTCTCTCGACCGCGCTCGCCGTGGCTTTGTACTTCTTCCTTCGACCGGGCGGTTGTCATCTGTTTCCCTACAGCCTCGACACGTCCATCGCCGTCGCCGCGACCACCTGGAGCCTCGTGCTCGCCGGAGGACCACACCGGAGATCCTCCATTCTCCTCGTGATCAGCCTGCTGACGGCTCTGCTCGCCCGGCTGGAGACCGGCATCGCCGCGGTCGTCGCCGCGATTCTGCCGACTCTGGGCACTCTGCCTCATCCCGACCGCCGCCGGCGGTTCGTGTCGGTCCTGACTTCCGTCGCCATCGCCGCTGCCGTTTACGCCTTGTTTTCCGTGGGAACGCCTCTCGCGACGTTGCGACGGGGGGGATGGCTCATCTTCCTTTCCCTCCCTTCGGAGTTCCAGCGCGTCTACTCAAGCTTCTCCGGACTGGATCGGCCCGGACTGCGCCTGGCGGAGCTCGCGCTCGCGGCCATCGTTCTCTCTCTCACGGCGACCTGGCTCCTCGCGGTCGCATTCCTGGCTTGGCGTACCCCGAGCGCCCGGAGCAGCCGTGTCGTCATCGTCGCGGGCCTGGCCGTGGTCGCCGCCGTTTCGGCAGCCTGGTTGTGGCCGCCGCCGGAATTGGCGGAACGTCTTTCGCTCTTTCCGCCTTTGATCCGCCCCCTCCCGCTCTTTGTCGTCCTCGGGGCTCTCTGGCGACTTCTCGTCAGGGTACGGCGCCGGACTGACGAAGGATTCCTGGGAGCCCTCCCCGACGAGGTGCTCTTGCTCTCGGTCGTGTTCGCGGGCCGGCTGATCCTGGCCGCGGGCTACGTCGGACCCTACGCCGCCTTCTATCTCCCGCTGGCGACTCTCGTAGCGGCGGTGGGAATCTGGCACCTGGCGGACCGTGCCGCGCGATCGCGCGGTCTTTCAGGTCTGCCAGGACTTGTGACAGGTGTCCTGATCATCTTTCTCGGCTTCCGCGTTACGGCGCTGACCAAGATCTATCGCCAACCCGGCTGGTCGAGGGTGGACACGCCAGCCGGATCGCTCCTTCTCACAGAGCCTTACGCGGACACATCACGGTTGGCTCTGAGTGAGCTCGCACGCCGGACTCCGACCAAAGGAACTGTCGTCGGCTTCCCCGAGGTTGGCTTTCTGCAGTACGTCCTTGGCCGCGCAAATCCCCTTCCGCAGGACCAGTTCTTCCCCGGTCACCTCGACCCATCCGCGGAGCGGGATGCGATCCGCTCGATCGAGCATCGTCCTCCCGACGCGTTCGTTTACGTCAATGTCCTGACAATCGGACACGGCGCGGCGGCCTTCGGATCGGACTACCTCACGCAGCTCGACACCGCCGTCCGGCGTCTTTCGCACCCCGTCGCATCCTTCGGTCCCGGTGCGCGGCCCGGCGAGCGAATCGGCGACCCGGACTTCTTCATCGAAGTGCGTGTGCCCAACCTGCCGTGAGGCTCGACCTGGCGGTCTCCGAGGCCTTCGGTCTGTCGCGCCGCACGGCGCGCGAGGCGGTGCGGGCGGGCCGCGTGGACGTCGACGGCATCACCGCGGACGAGCCCGGGGGCGATGTCGGGCGAGACGTGAAGATCACGCTCTCGCCCGGCCGTCCCACGCGTTACCGCGTCCGCTCGCGTCTCTCCGTGCTCGCCGAAGACGCGGACTTCCTGATCGTGGACAAGCCGGCTGGCCTTTTGACGGTGCCGACGGCCGGGCAGGAGAAGGACACTCTGCTGGCGCGAGCGCTCGACTATCTCCATCACCGCTTCGGTCGCCGCCCCACGGCCTTCGTCGTCCATCGCCTGGACCGGGACACCTCGGGCGCGGTCGTGTTCGCGCGGACGCGCTCGGTCCTCCATTTTCTCCAGGAGCTCTTCCGGCGCCACGCGATCGAGCGCGAGTACATCGCGATCGTCGAAGGGAACCCTTCCGAGTCCGGGCGGTTTTCGGCCGCGCTCGTCACGGACCGGGGAGACTCCCGGCGGGGCGTGGCGCGCGGAGGAGAGCCGGGGAAACGAGCCGTCACGCGATATCGGGTGGTCGAGCGCCTTGCCGGGGCGAGCCTCGTGTCAGTCGAGCTCGAGACCGGGCGCACGCATCAGATCCGGATTCACTTCGCGTCCGCGGGCCATCCCGTCCTGGGAGACCGCGTTTACCGGGGTCGCAACGCCTCGCCGCCGCCGGTCCTCGCCCCGCGCCAGATGCTCCACGCCCGGCGCCTGGGCTTCCCGCACCCGCGAACGGGCGGGGCCGTCCGAGCCGAGTCCCCCCTTCCGGCGGATTTCCTGGATGTCCTCGCGCGGCTGAGGGCCAAGAGAAAAGCGCCCCGGAAGGGTCCGGGGCGCTGAAAGCGGAGAACTGTCGAGGAAACTAGGCCAGGACGATCACGACGACCCGGCGGTTCTTGGCACGCCCGGCCTTCGTCTTGTTCGAGTCCACCGGCTCGTCCTTCCCGTAGGAAATCGTGGACATCCGGTTCAGGGCGATCCCCTGCTTGGAGAGGTAGCGCCGCACCGCCTCCGCCCGTGACTCGCCCAGGTTCATGTTGTACTCGGGCGTGCCGGTCGCGTCCGTGTGGCCCTGGATCTCCAGGTAGACGTTCTTGTTCTCGCCCTTGAGCCTCTGGGCGAAGTCGGCCAGTTTCTCCTGCGCTTCCTTGGAGAGCTCGTGCTTGTTGACCGGGAATTTCACCGCGTCGTCGGAGAGGACGAGAGAGTAGACGAACTTCCCTTCGGCCAGCTTTCCCGCGGCTTCGGCGCGCTCCAGGGCCTCCCGCGTCGTCTTGTCGAGCTCGGTGATCCGTGTGTCGTGCTCCCGGACCTTGCTCTGCGTCGCCTCGACCTGCGACTCCACCTCGTTGATGCGCTTCTCCGAGGTAGCGCTGCTTTTGGAGACCTCCTCGCTCACGTAGCGCTTGGAAGCGCACGCTGTGAGCCCGAAGATGCCTAGAAGAAGCGCCGCGCCCGTCAGACCCCGTCGGAACCACCTTCGTTCAGCCATGAAACCCTCCTCGTCGTTAATGAGTCGCCGCGGAGACCGGAGCGGTTCCCCGGTATCCGCGGCGGGCTCGTATGTCCCAGGTTCCCGATTTCATAACGGTCACCACCAGCACCCGGTATTTTAGCTCTCCCTGCCCCGACGGTGTAAACCCCAGCAAATACTGCTTCCGGACCTCGACGCCGATCTTTTCGGCGAGAGGTTTCAAGTCTTCCTCTCCGCCCGGAAGGAACATCTTCCCGCCGCTCGATGCGGACAGCATTCTGAGGTTGTCCACAGATAGTTGACTGCGCTCCTCGTCGGTCAGACGATCGAAGGAAGCATTTTTCATGCCGACGGCGTAAACCGGGATAGAAACCTGCTGCAGGATCTCGGCCATCTCCGCCGCCGAGAGCTTGCTGGCGTTGTCCACTCCGTCGGTGAAGAGAATGATGGCACGCTTCCCGTTCTTGCCCGCGAGCATCTTCGAGGGGGTAGCCGCCACGGCATCGAAGAGGGCCGTCCGGCCCTCCGCGTGCAGCTGCCCCAGGGCCGAGAGCAGCCGGCTGGGGTCTCGCGAGAAGTCCGAGACCAGCCGTACCTCGTCCTCGGCGAAGGCGAAGAGCGCGAAATCGTCCCCGGGCTGGCGCAGGCCGACGATGTGTCGCACCGCCGACTTGGCGTACTCGAGTTTGGCGGCCAGCTTCATGCTGCCGGAGGTATCGATCAGGAACGCGAACGAGACGGGGGCCCTGTCGTCGTTCTCGAAGGTGTCGAGCACGACAGGGACGCCCTGAACGTGAAGCTGGAAGTTCTTCTTCTCGAGCCCCTCGACGAAGCGCCCCTTCTTGTCCAGAACCACGACCGGGACGAGGACGTATTCGCTGCCGGCCGACTCGGTATAGCTCGGCAGCTTCTCCTGAGCCTTCTCCTGTGCGGACGCGACGGCGCCCGCCAAAACCAACGCGGCCACCAGTGCCGCCCGTCCGCGTTTCATCTGTCTCCAATAATGGACGCATCGGCCTGATAATTCCTGCGTGGACCCCGACCGCCTTGCCATCATCGTCGTCCGCCCCCGGCTGCCCGCCAACCTCGGATCGATCGCGCGGGTTTCGAAGAACTTCGGCGTTCCGGATCTGCGCCTAGTCGAGCCGGCCGCCCCCGCCGACGAGGAGGCACACCGCCTGTCCTCGGGAGCAGGAGACGTCCTGGAAGGCTTGCGGCGCTTCGATTCGCTTCTCCTCGCGGTCGCTGATCTCGGTGCGGTCGTTGCGACAACGTCGTTGCGCGGCCGGGGAGAGCACCGCGCGCTCGCTCTGGCCGATCTGCCGGAGCTGTTGCAAGAGGTCGGCCAGGCGGGTGTCGGTTTCGTTTTCGGCCCGGAAAAGAGTGGCCTGACCGAGGAGGAACTGTCACACGCCTCCGTCTTTCTCCGGCTTCCGACGGAGCCGGCGTTCCCCACCCTGAACGTTTCCCATGCGGTCGCGGTCACGCTGGCCGCCGTCCGCGCGGCCGCCGACGGGGACCCGCGCGCGAAGGGGTCCTGGGCCCCCGCCCGGGAGGTCGAAGGCGCGATCGCGCATTGGGACCGCGCGCTCGAAGCGATCGGCTTCTACGACACGGGGCACCGCGGCCGCACCCTGCGAGACTGGCGGCGGCTGATCGCGGGCCGGCCCCTCTCCGAGCGCGACGTGGCGATCCTGCGCGGAGTCGCCAACCGCATCCTGGTGTCGTTGCGAAGACAGGAGTCGGGAGGCGGGAGGCGGTAGACGTCTCTGCTTCCCCTGTCGCCTGCCGCCTCCCGACTCAGAGCAGCTCGGCCTCCGAGAAGAAAAAAGCAATCTCCTTCGCGGCGTTCTCCGGGGAATCGCTCCCATGGATCGCATTGCGCTCGACGTCGGTGCCGTGGAGGTTGCGGATCGTGCCGGGCTCGGCCTTGCGCGAGTCGGTGGCGCCCATTGTCTTTCTCAGCTGGGTGACCGCCTGCGGACGGGCCAGGGCCGCGACGACCACCGGCCCCTCCGTCATGAAGCGCACGAGGCCCTCGTAGAACGGACGCTCCCGATGGACCGAGTAGAAGGCGCGTGCCTGCTCCGCTGAGAGACTCAGTTTCTTGATCCCGGCGATCCGGAATCCCTCCTTCTCCAGGTGCGCCAGGATGATCCCGGCCTTACCGCTCGAAACCGCGTCCGGTTTGATGATCGTCAGAGTTCTTTCCACGTCCTCGGCCCCCACGGCAATTTGTGATTCTCCTCTATCGTCCCAAGACCTCTTTCATCTTGCTGCCGATGTCCGCCGGGGACCGGACGACACTGATCCCGGCCGCCTCCAGAGCCTTGATCTTGTCGGCCGCCGTCCCCCGGCCGCCCGCGATGATGGCGCCCGCGTGCCCCATGCGGCGCCCCGGGGGAGCGGTCCGACCCGCGATGAAGGCGACGACCGGCTTTCGGAAATTGCCGGCGACATAGCACGCCGCTTCCTCTTCCGCCATGCCTCCGATCTCGCCGATCAGCACGACCGACTCGGTCTGCGGATCCTCCCGGAACGCGCGCAGGCAGTCGATGAAGCTCGTTCCGTTGACGGGGTCGCCGCCGATGCCCACGACCGTGGACTGCCCCAGACCCAGACGGGTCAGCTGATCCACCGCTTCGTAGGTCAGCGTGCCCGAGCGCGAAACAACGCCGACCGGCCCGGGGGTGTGGATCCGACCGGGCATGATCCCGATCTTGCACTGGCCGGGCGTGATGATCCCGGGGCAGTTGGGGCCAATCAGCCGGACGGCGGGGCCGTCGGCCCCGAGGCTCTCGAGAAAAGCCTTGACGCGGATCATGTCGTTGGTCGGCACGCCCTCCGTGATGCAGGCGATCACGCTGACGCGCGCGTCCGCGGCCTCGACGATCGCGTCGGCGGCGAACGGCGGAGGAACGAAGATCATCGAGGCGTCGGCGCCTGTCGCCGCGACCGCCTCCGCGACGGTGTCGAAGACCGGGATGCCTTCGAGCGTGGTGCCGCCCTTGCCCGGCGTGACCCCGGCGACGACCCGCGTGCCGTAGTCGCGGCTCGCCAGAGCGTGGAAAGTCCCCTCGCGCCCGGTCAGCCCCTGGACGAGAAGGCGCGTCTCCTTGCCGACCCAGATGCTCATGAGGGCGCCAGGTCCGGGACGCGGCTCATCGCGCGGCCTCCACGGCCTTCCGGGCCGCGTCCGCGAGCCCGTCGGCCGGGGTGATCTTCAGGCCGGACTCGCGCAGGATTCGCTTGCCGAGTTCGACATTCGTCCCTTCCAGGCGCACGACGACCGGCGTGGAAAGTCCCATCTCCTCGACGGCGGCGACGACCCCCTTGGCGATGATGTCGCATCGCATGATCCCGCCGAAGATGTTGATCAGGATCGCCTTCACGTTCGCGTCCGACAGGATGATCCGGAAGGCGTTCTTGACTTGCTCCTCGTTGGCTCCCCCGCCGACGTCCAGGAAGTTCGCGGGCTGCCCTCCCGCGAGCTGGACCAGGTCCATTGTGGCCATCGCCAGACCGGCGCCGTTGACCATGCAGCCGACATTCCCGTCCAGTTTGATGTAGTTCAAGCCAAACTGAGAGGCCTCGACCTCGAGAGGATCTTCCTCCGCAAGGTCGCGCATCTCCTTGACGTCGGCGTGTCGGAAGAGAGCGTTGTCGTCGAAGTTCATCTTGGCGTCGAGCGCCAGGACGTCGCCGGACTTCGTCACGAGGAGCGGGTTGATCTCGACCAGCGAGGCATCCGTCTCGACGTAGACGCGGAAGAGCGACAGCATGAAGGCGACCCCCTTGCGGAAGCTCTCTCTCTCCAGGCCCAGCGAGAAGGCGAGCTTTCGCGCCTGGAAGGGGAACATCCCGAGGCCAGGATTGAGCGGCTCCCGAACGATGGCCGTCGCATCCCTGGCCGCGACCTCTTCGATCTCCATGCCGCCGGACCGTGAGACCATCATCGCGGGAAGCCCTCGCCCGCGGTCGAGCGTGATCCCCAGGTAGAGTTCCCGGGCGATGTCGAGAGCCTCCTCGATCAAGACCTTCCGGACGACACGGCCGCCGGGGCCCGTTTGCGGCGTCACCAGCGTCATGCCGAGAAGGGACTTCGCGAGCGCGTAGGCCTCCTCGGGGTCCTTCGCGAGCTTGACGCCCCCGCCTTTTCCCCTCCCGCCGGCGTGGATCTGGGCCTTCACGACGCAACGACCTCCCAGCCGGTGC
This sequence comes from Acidobacteriota bacterium, assembly GCA_046726795.1. GTDB lineage: Bacteria > Acidobacteriota > Thermoanaerobaculia > UBA5066 > Gp7-AA6 > JAWOLE01. The sequence continues at coordinate 8,013 of JBKPBH010000095.1, read as the reverse complement.
GCGATCTCCCGCGCCTCGGCCGGCCTGTCGGTGACCTCGCCTCGAGGAACCGCGACCCCGTAGCGGGCGAGGATGGACTTGGCCTGGTACTCGTGAACCTTCATGGGAGCCGGCGGATTATAGCGAGCCGTAAAACGTGAAACGTAAAACGTAAAACGAAGGCCCGGGCCACGTTTAACGCCTTTACGTTTTACGCTTTACGATCCCGTCTAGGTGCCGAAGAGCTTCTTGACGCCGTGGAGGGTGCAGGCTCGGTACATCTCGGCAATCGCCGTCGTGAGCGGGATCGACTTGGGGCAGGCGCGGACGCAGTTCTGAGCGTTGCCGCAGTCGTCCACGCCTCCCTCGCCCATGAGCGCCTCGAGGCGCTCGGCCGCGTTCATCGCTCCGGTGGGATGAGTGTTGAAGAGCCGGGCCTGGGCGATGGCCGAGGCGCCGATGAAGTTTGACCGGCCGTTGACCTGCGGGCAGACGTCCAGGCAGTTCCCACAGGTGATGCACTGGGAGTAGTGGTAGGCGATCTCGCGTTCGGGCTCCGGCATCCGCGGGCCCGGTCCCAGGTCATAGGTGCCGTCGATCGGGATCCAGGCCTTGACCCGTTTGAGCGCCTCGAACATCTCCTGACGGTCCACCGCCAGGTCGCGCAGCACCGGGAACTTCGCCATCGGTTCGAGCCGGATCGGCTGCTCGAGCGAATCGATCAGCGCCGTGCAGGCCATGCGGGAGACGCCGTTGATCCGCATCGCGCAGGAGCCGCAGACCTCTTCGAGGCACGCCCGGTCGTACACGACGGGCGAGGTGGACTTCCCCTGCCTGGTCTTCGGGTCTTTCTCGATCTGCATCAGGACTGAGATCACGTTCTGCCGCGGCTGATACGGCACGACGTACTCCTCCCAGTAGGAATTCGACGTCGGCGAATCCTGCCGCTTGACGTGAAGCTCGATCGTGGAAGGCATGATCAACAATCGTAAGACGTAAAACGTAAAACGTAAAACGACGGCAAAAAGAGCTCAGGTTCGTTTGACGTCTTACGCTTCACGTTTCACGGCTCAGTATTTACGGGGGCGCGGCTTGATGAGCGAGGTGTCTACGGGACGGTAGGTGATCTTCGGACCGTCCGGAGTGTGCTCGGCGACTGTGGTCTTGAGGAAGTTGGCGTCGTCCCGCGGCAGGGCGTTGCCCTCCGCGACACCCCGCGAGAGGTCCTTGACCTTGAAGTGCGCGCCGCGGGATTCCTCGCGCAGCAGGGCTCCGTGCGTCATGACTCGCGCGAGGACCAGCATGTTGCGCAGCTGGTTGACGAAGGAGAGCTCGCGGTTGGCGTAGGCGCCGCGGTCGGTCAGGCCGACGCGGTTCCAGCGTTCGGAAAGCTCCTGGAGCTTGGTCTCCGTCGCGGCCAGCCTTCCGTTCTCGCGAATGACCGTGACGTTGTCGGTCATCCAGTCGCCCATTTCTTCGGCGAGGACGTGCGGATTCTCCGGGCCGGACATGGAAGCGATGGACCGGAGCTCCATCTCCCAGCGTTTCTTCGCCGAGGCGAAAGCCTCCTCCGCGGCGGGGAGCTTCGCCCCGTTTTCGCGGGCGTAGCGAACCATCGCGGGGCCGCCGATCCTGCCGGCGTAGAGGCAGGAAACCAGGGAATTGGCTCCCAGGCGGTTGGCTCCGTGGATCGAGAAGTCCACCTCGCCCCCGGCGTAGAGGCCCGGCACGTTGGTGGCCTGGTTGCGCGGCGAGATCTCGTCGATCGTTCCCGACTTCGCATCGGCGGCGAAATCCACCCAGAGGCCGCCCATCGAGTAGTGCATGCCGGGGAAGACCTTCATCGGGACCTCGCGGGGGTCGTCGCCGACGAACTTCTCATAGATCTCCAGGATCCCGCCGAGCTTGACGTCCAGCTCCTTCTTCGGGATATGGGTCAGGTCGAGATAGACCTGCCGTTTCCCGTCTACGCCGAACCCCGCCAGGCAGACCTGGAAGATCTCGCGGGTGGCGATGTCGCGTGGAACGAGGTTCCCGAGAGAGGGATACTTCTCCTCCAGGAAATACCAGCGCTCCGCCTCGGGGATCGAGCGGGGCCCGCGTTTGTCCCCCTGCGCGCGGGGCACCCACACGCGCCCTCCTTCTCCGCGCGCCGATTCCGACATCAGGCGCAGCTTGTCCGAGCCGGGGATGGCGGTCGGGTGCACCTGGATGAACTCCCCATTGGCGTACCAGGCCCCCTCCTGGTAGGCCACAGACGCCGCGGTCCCGGTGTTGATGACCGAGTTGGTCGAGCGGCCGAACACGATGCCGGGTCCTCCCGTGGCCAGCATCACGGCCGACGCCGCGAAGGCCTCGATCTTCATCGAGTACCAGTCGAGTCCCACGATGCCCCGGCAGGTTCCGTCCGCGTCGCGGACGAGCCCCAGAAACTCCCAGTACTCGTACTTGCGGACGAGGCCGGCGACCTCGTGTCGCCGGACCTGCTCGTCGAGCGCGTAGAGGAGCTGCTGCCCGGTCGTCGCGCCGGCGTAAGCCGTGCGGTGGTGCTTGGTGCCGCCGAAGCGACGGAAGTCGAGCAGCCCTTCCTTCGTCCGGTTGAACATGACGCCCATCCGGTCGAGCAGGTTGATGATCCCGGGAGCGGCGTAGCACATCGCCCGGACCGGAGCCTGGTCCGCCAGGAAATCCCCGCCGTAGATCGTGTCGTCGAAGTGGATCTCGGGCGAGTCTCCCTCCCCCTTCGTGTTGACGGCGCCGTTGATCCCTCCCTGCGCACAGACGGAATGGCTCCTCTTGACGGGCACGATAGAGAAGAGGTCCACACCGACGCCCATCTCCGCGACGCGCGTCGCGGCCATCAGGCCCGCGAGCCCTCCTCCCACGATGACGATGCGTTCTCTCTCCGCCATCATCGTTTCCCTACATCCGGAAGGCCCGGATGCCCCAGAGGCCGACGTACGAAAGCACGAGGAACACGGCCACCGAGACGTACCCCATCCGCCGCTGGGACTTGGGGCCGACGGTCAATCCCCAGACGATCGAGAAAGACCAGATCCCGTTGGCGAGGTGGAAGGTGGCCGAGAGGATGCCCGCGATGTAGAAGGCGTAGATCCACGGGTTGGCGACAGCGGCCTGGACCTGCCGGAAGAGATCCAGACTCTCGTGGTCCTGAAGCTGCACGAAGCGAGTCGTCCAGAGGTGGAACAGGATGAAGGCGAAGACGATGACCCCGGTCACCCGCTGGATCAGATACATCCAGTTTCGCAGGTAGGGATTGGAGACGACGTTGGGCTGCGCCGTGGACGTCACGAAGAGCCCGTAGATCCCGTGGAAGAAGAGGGGCACGATGATGACGAGGAACTCGAGCGCCACCGCGAAGGGAAGCTCCTGCAGCCCGTGGGTCATCTTGTTGTACGCGTCGGCCCCCCGGGTCGCGGTGTAGTTCTCGTAGAGGTGAAAGGCCAGGAACCCGCCCACCGGGACGATGCCGGACAGCGAGTGGAGCCGCCGCAGCCAGAAGTGGCGTTCGACTGTCACGGGATTCGAGGCGTCACGCTTTCAGGATCTTGAAGAGCTCTCGCACGGCGCCGGCCGACTTCTCGAGGGCCGCTTTCTCCTCGGCCGTCAGGGCGATCTCGATCACGCGTTCGACGCCTCCCCGGCCGAGCACCGCCGGCACGCCCAGATAAACGTCCGACAGGCCGTACTCCCCCCGGAGGGACACGGCGCAGGGGAGAATCTTCTTCCTGTCCTTGATCACCGAATCCACCATCTCGGTGGCCGCGGAAGCGGGCGCGTACCAGGCCGAGGTCTTGAGGTAATTCACGATCTCGATGCCGCCATCGCGGGTCCGCTGGACGATCGCATCGAGCTTCTCCTTCGGCAGCAGCTCCGTGACGGGCACGCCGCCGACCGTGGAGTAGCGGGTCAGCGGGACCATCGTGTCGCCGTGCCCGCCGAGGACGAAGGCCTGGGTGCTTTCGACCGAGACGCCCAGGGCTTCGGCCAGGAAATAGCGCATTCGCGCGGAGTCGAGCACGCCGGCCATCCCCAAGACGCGCTCGCGCGGAAACCCGGAAATCCGCCGGGCAACCTCGCACATGGCGTCGAGGGGGTTCGAAACGACGATCAGGACTGCCTGCGGCGAGCCCGGCAAGAGCTTCCGGACGACGTCCGTGACGATTCCCTCGTTGGTCGCTACCAGGTCGTCGCGGCTCATCCCGGGCTTGCGGGGCACCCCGGCCGTCAAGACGACCACGTCAGAGCCGGCGCACGCCTCGTAGGAGTTGGACCCGATGATCTTCGCGTCGAACCCTTCGACGGGCGCCGACTCCAGCATGTCCAGAGACTTGCCCTGGGGAACCCCGGGGATGATGTCGATCAGGACGACGTCCGCGATCTCCTTCTCGACGATCCGCTGGGCGACGGTCGCGCCGACATTGCCAGCGCCCACCACCGTGACCTTCTGGCGCATTTGGCCGCGATCTTATCCGAAGCGTTCGCGTGTCAAGGGGTGAGGATTCATCACTCCGGACCTCCTCTGCTAAGCTTTGTCGCCTTGACTCTCGACCCTCGACTCTCGACTCTCAACGCCTCATGACCGAACGCCCGGCGTACAAGAGCCATCCGCTCTGGGAGACTGCCATGGCGCTCGTCCGAGACGCCTATGCCGTGGCGGACGGCGTCCGGGGGCTCTCGCCAGAGACGGCGCGCGGGCTGCGAAAGGCCGCCGTCGCAGTCCCGGCGCACATCGCGGCCGCGGTCTCCGATTCCGGCGAAGAGAGGCGACAGCATGCGCTCGCCGCACGCGGGGCTCTTGCGGCGGTCGCGGCCTACGCAGGAAAGTTGCCGGGCGAGGCGTCGCGGCAGCTCGCCCGCCGGGCACAGACGCTCGAGCTCTCGGTCCTCTTCGAGCTCGACGCAACCGAAGCCGTCACGTGACGAGCGAGCAGGACCCGCGCGCCGGCCGAATTCTCGCGGCCGCGCTCGTCGTCGCGCTGGCCGGACTGGCCGTCTGGGGACCCCGCTGGTGGGAGAATCGTCTCTACCGGCAGGCGGAAGCCCTGACGGGCGTCGGGTCCCCCTTGCTCCCGGGCGGGGTCACTCCAGCCCGCGGCAAGATCGATCCAGGCAGATCCGGCAAGCAGGTCGTGGAGGCGATCGGCCGCCCCTCCTTTTCCGTCCGCACGGAAGGAAGCTCGACTCACGACATCTGGACGTACTACTACGCCGACGGAACCATGACGGTGAACCTGACCGACGGAATCGTCAAGAGGATCGCGCTCCAGTACGGTCCCCCGAAAATCCCGACGTCGAGACGCCCCTGAAGGAGAGAGGGTCATTGATGAACGAGACTCTTGAACCCTCCATCCGGGTCGTCATGATGCCCAAAGACACCAACGCCCACGGCACGATCTTCGGCGGTGTCATCCTCTCCTACATCGACCAGGCGGCCGCCGTCGAGGCGAAGAGGCAGGGCGCTTTGTTCATCGTGACCGTGGCGATGCGGGAAATCGTCTTTCACGAGCCCGTCCATGTGGGAGATCTCGTCTCCTTCTACACGCGCCTCGTCAAGATCGGAACGACTTCGATCACCATCGGCGTCGAAGTCTTTGCCCAACGCGAGGGGGCGCGAGAGGGTGTCAAGGTCACCGCCGCCGAAGTGACCTTCGTCAACCTGGACGAGAACCGCCGCCCGATCCCCATCCCCCGGTAGCTCCGCGACTCACCTCGCCAAAGTAACTTTGAACTCTCTCTTCCGAGGCCGGGCGGCGAGAGGGTGACTGCGCGTTTCTCTTTCTCGCCCGGCCTCGCTACAGAGCGTCGCTAAAAAGAAGGTCCCGATCACTCGGGACCTTCTCGTCGGACAGCCGGACAAGAGTCCGGCAATGAGTTCCGTTGCGGCTATTCTACCACTCGGCCTCTTCTTCGGGCACCGCGCCTTCCGGAGTTCCGCCTGCCTCGGCCTCTTCGGCGGCCTCCCGCGCCAATCTTTCTGCCTCGCGCTCTTCGGACACTTCGGGTTCGGCGCGTCGAGACTCCTCGTCCGCCTTCCAGTTCGTCTCACCATAGCTTTCGACGACCGGCGCCACCGCGGACTTCGCCTTGGCGGCGCGGGCCGGAGCCTTCTTCGAAGGCGTCTTACGTGTTTTCGGTGCCTTCGCGGCCTTCGCCCTCTTTTTCGGAGCCGCCTTGCGCGCCGGCTTCCTGGCCGTCTTCCTGCTCGATGCCGCGCGCCCGGCCCTTCCCTTCGACACTCTCCTGGCTGGCGCCTTCGCGCGCTTGCGCGCGGTCTTGCGCGCGGCTTTCTTCGCCGGTTTCCTCTTCTTCTTAGCCACTCTTGGTCCTCCTGTTAGCCGGGCGTGCCGGAGGCCCGATCATACAATTCACTCGGTGTCGAATCGAGACGAGGGGCGCGTCCGAATCCTCGCGAGGCCGGAGGGTCTGACCGTGGAGATCCGGCCGGTGGCGCGCACGCCGAGGGGGCGTGCCGGCCTGGCGGCCGCCTCCGCCGTCGTCCTCGCGGCGGCTCTGTTCGGAGCCGCGCACCTGGGCGATGCCTGGGAAGCGGGGCTGAAGACCGGTCAGTTCAGCGATCTCCCGTTTCCGGTCCTTCTCGGATTGACCCTCTGCATCGCGGTGTCGACGCCTCTCGCTTTCATCGGGCTCTTTGCTCTGGCCTTCGCCGAGGAGACGATCGCGGTCGGACGGGAAACAGTCACCATCGAAACGGCTGCCTTCGAGAGGGTCCGCGTCCGCCGAATCGCCCTGCCGGACGTTCGCTGCTGGCGCGAGACTTACCTTCCTTTGCCCCCCTGGTGGACCTGGGCGGTCAAACGTCTGGCCGCCCGCCTGGAGGACCGCTTCGAGCCGGTCGCCGGCGCCGCCGGGCCCAGGGAGAAGCGACGGATAGGGATTGCGCTCGCGAAAGCGACCGGGAAACCGCTCTTAGACGACTTCGGAAGGGCCATCGGCTCTGATACCATGGATGGGTGACGACGACCTCGGCCGGGAGGCCGAACCACTTAACTGACTCGCTCCTTTCTACTTACGATCTTCCCGAGACGGTCCGCCAGGGGATTGCCGAAGCTGGTTTCACCTTTGCGACCCCGATTCAGGCAAAGACTCTCCCAATCGCACTCGCCGGCCGGGACGTCGCCGGACAGGCCCAGACGGGCACCGGAAAGACGGCGGCCTTCCTGATCACGATTTTCACGAGGCTGCTTCGAGCGCCTCGCGCCAGACCGGGACGGGGACCGCGGGCGCTGGTCGTCGCTCCAACCCGGGAGCTCGTCGTCCAGATCCGCGACGACGCCGAGAAGCTCGGTCGCCATACGGGATTGAACCTCCTCGCCGTGTTCGGGGGCATGGACTACCGCCGGCAAAGGGAGGCCCTGCGTGGCTCCCCCGACCTCCTCGTGGGGACGCCAGGCCGCCTCATCGATTACGAAGGGCAGGGAGCCACCACCTTCCGGGACGTCGAGATCCTCGTCATCGACGAGGCAGACCGCATGTTCGACATGGGCTTCATCCGCGACCTGCGCAGAATCCTGCGCCGCTGCCCCCCCTATCACCGCCGCCAGACGCTGCTCTTCTCCGCGACCCTGTCCGCGCGCGTGATGGAGCTGGCCTACGAGCACACCAACAACGCCGAGAAGGTCGAGGTCGAGCCCGAGCGAGTCGGCGCCCACGGCATCACCGAGGTCCTCTATCACGTCTCGTCGGCCGAGAAATTCCATCTCCTTCTCGGACTGCTCGCCCGCGAGGGAGGAGAGCGCGTCCTGATCTTCGTCAACCGCCGCTCAACCGCGGTCGAGCTGGTCCGCGGGTTGTCGGCCGGTGGGTATCCGACGCGCGCGCTCGCCGGCAACGTGCCTCAGGAGAAGAGACTCCGAATCTTGAACGACTTCAAGGAGGGACGGCTCGCCGTCCTCGTGGCGACCGACGTCGCTTCGCGGGGGCTCCACATCGAAGGGGTGTCCCACGTCGTCAACTACGACCTGCCTCAGGATCCGGAGGACTACGTTCACC
>JBKPBH010000094.1:0-7525 GCA_046726795.1 Acidobacteriota bacterium | reverse complement strand
GTATGTGCAGAACCACGAGATCAAATTCGGCGGCGACTACGTCAAGAACGTGACGGCCGCCATCACGAGCTACACGGGGACACAGCGTGTTCAGGTGCGGCTCTGCAGCACCACCTCGACGTCCGTCAACTACTGCCCCCCGGGAGAGGGGACCAGCTATGTCAACACGCGCGGGGAGACCAAGCGTGTTTACTTCCAGCACGACTTCTACGCCGACTTCCTGGGATCCCTGACGCCGGTTGTGAATAGCCCGACGGCGCCGCCGTCGAAGGCGTACTCGGGCTTCCTTCAGGACACCTGGCGCATCACGCCGCGCCTCTCGATCAACGCCGGCGTGCGTTACGACGTCGAGAGGATCCAGAACGCCAGCAACGTAACGGTCATCGACCTGAAGAACGAATGGCAGCCGCGCGTCGGGTTCACATTCGACTTTGCAGGGGACGGCTCTTCGAAGCTGTATGGCTACTTCGGGCGCTTCTACTACGTCATCCCCAACGACCTGAACGTGCGCGTGTACGGTTCCGAGTTCGACACGTCGACCTACAACTATTCGCCGACCCTCCTGGCTTCCGGGACGCCGGGCACCGGTCCTCCCAACCGCAAGTCGCTCTTCCAGGGCGCCACGGCGGAGCCGATCGACATCGGCATCAAGGGTCAGTACCAGGATGAGTTCACCCTGGGAATCGAGAAGGCCCTGGACCCGACCTTCGCTGTCGGCCTGAAGGGGACCTACCGCAAGCTCGGGCGCGCCATCGAAGACCGCTGCGACCTGGATTACTCGGCTCCGATCAACGGCGGCTCCTCGTGCGCGATCACGAACCCGGGCTCGAACCACCGTTGGGCGGCGGGTGTCAACAGCCCCGAAGGGGACTTCCCCTGGTGCGATAACGCGGGCTCGACGTTCGTTTCTCCGACCGCCCAGACCTGCTTCGAGAACGGCGCTCCTTCGGTGCCGGCGGCCACTCGCAAGTTCACGGGGATTGAGCTGACGGCGCGAAAGGCCTTCACACAGAACCTGTGGGCCCAGTTCTCCTATCTCTGGTCGCGGCTGCGCGGCAACTACGACGGCGCCGTGCGCGTGGCTTCGGGACAGACCGACCCCGGAATCAACGCCGACTACGACTATCCACTTTTCTTGAGGAACGCCGACGGCCGGCTCTACCTCGACCGCCCGCACCAGCTTCGGTTGGACGGTGTCTACACGTCGCCGTTCGGGCTGACCGCGGCTATCGGTGCGTACTACCGCAGCGGCCCGCCGATCTCACGGTACGGCTGGTACAACGACTTCTACCCCGACCTGCTCCACCTGGTGCCCCGCGGCCAGGACTTCGCCTTGGACGGCGGACGTCTGCCGGCCCAGTACGAGGCGAACGTCTCGGTCGGTTACACGTTCAAGGTCGGAGCGATCTCCATCACGCCGGCCGTTTACGTCTTCAACATCTTGAACCGGCAGGGAGTGACGGATGTCAGCGAGGACTTCAACCCGCAGGGCACCTTCTGCGAGGACAAGTCGGGCTGCACGCCGGCCAATACGCCGGACTACACGCAGCGCAACTACGCGAGGCTGGGGAAGCTCAACTACGGCGACCCGCTTCCGGACACGAACTGGGGCAAGCCGACGTCCCGGCAGGACCCCCGGACGATCCGGCTCGCCTTCAAGATCAGCATCTGAGCCTTCGAACGCACTTTTCTTCGAGGGGGGCTTCGGCCCCCCTTTTTTTTGTGCCTCACCCGGCGGCGCTGTAGGATAGAGGAGTCCCGGAGGCCGCCCATGAAGCGCCTGTTCGCGTTTTCCGTCGTCTCGTTTCTCCTTGCCGCCATCCTCTCCGCTTCGGATCTGGGCCAACTCCTCCAGCGGGCCAAGGAGCAGTTCCGGCTCGGTTCCTACGAGGCGGCTCTCCGGACTCTCTCGCAGCTCGACGCGGAGAGCCGCGCCGAGGGGCTGGAGAGAGACCGGGCGGCTCTCGAGCCGATCCTCGCTTTCTACCGCGGGGCCTGCGACGCCTCGGTCGGGAAGCAGGAGGCCGCGCGCTCGGAGTTCGCGGCGTATCTCGTCTATGAGCCTAACGCGCGGCTCGATCCGGCGCTCTACTCGAAGAAGGTCGTTGCCGTCTTCGAGCAGGCGCGCCGAGGCGTCAAGAGCCGGACCAACGTGACCGAGCAGAGCGATTCTCTGGCGCTCGCGTACCGCGATTTCCCGCGTCCAGCGGCGCCGGCGGGAGGGGAGCTGGGACAGGGCTGGGCCGAGGGGCCCGTCCGAGTCCTACTGACCGCGGAGGAACGGCGCGACTTCTCGCGCCTGACCGATCCCGTCTCGCGCTCCGAATTCGTCATCGGCTTTTGGAAGGCGCGCGACCCCAAGCCGGAGACCCCGGTGAACGAGTATCGAGAGGAGTTCGAGAAGCGCGTGGCGTTTGCCGACGCGTACCTGACGGACGGAGAAACGCGCGGCAGTCTGACGGATCGTGGAATGGTCTTCCTTCTCCTGGGACCTCCGAGCTTCATCGGGCGCAAACCGCTCATCTCGGGAGAGGACACGGCCGATCCCTCGGCTCTCTCTCTCTACCGTTCGACCGACATCCGGATCGCGTCGCTCCCCGCGGGCACAACCAGCAAGCATGTCGCCAACGTGGACAAGGTGACTGGACCCGGCAGCCGTGTCAACGAGGCGGCTTCCAACTGGCGGGAAGTCTGGCACTACCGGCGGGAAGCGCTGCCGAAGGACATCCCCTACCTGCAGGTGGACTTTGAGTTCGTCACCAAGAGCGGCTACGGGCAGAACGTCTTGCAGCGCGACACCCAGGCGGTGACGACTCTGGAGAAAGCAAAGGCGCTCGCCCGCGAGGGGAACACCACCGTCCGCACCCGGGAATCATAGCGCCCGGAAATCCCCGCCTGCTCGCGCGTGTTAACGTTCTCGGCGTGCGAGTCTGCGTGCGAAAGACCCTTCTTTTCCTGATCGTTTCCGGCTTCCTGGCATCCGCCGTTTTATCGGCGGACGCGGCCGCCCGGCAGAAGATGATCCGGTATTTCGGAGCGTGGTACGCCTACTATCCAGGGTCCCGCGTCTCGGCGACGGAGACGAAGGATGTCGAAATTCCCGGGCTCGAGGCTTACCGCCTCGAGCGCCACAGCGAGTCCAAGGCGCATCAGGAGTTCAACTACGCCCTCTACGATCGCGCTTCTGACGAGGTCTTCGTGGGCGAGATCCTCTACGACGGGGAGCGCCACTCTGCTGGCAAGCCCTTCGATCCCACCGCGGACCTGCCGAACATCCAGGCCTCGCTGCGCGAATTGTTTGGGCTTCAGCTCGAGGTGACTTTACGCGGCTCTCCGCGCGGCGCGCTGCGCCCGCTAGAGCTCTCGGTGCGACAAGAGAAAGACGCCGAGGCGAAGCGGTCGGGCTTCGTATCCGAGGACGGAGCCGCGCTGCTGCTGGGAGAGTTTCAGTCCGCTTCGCGGAGCGCGGCCGAGTTCCGCGAAAAGCTGCTCACCGAAAGCGCGGGCGTGCGCAACGGAGAAGGCCGCTTCACCGTCACGGAGTTCCTGGACTTTCAATGCGACCGCTGTCGCGTCCGCACGCCCGACGTGCGCCGCGCAGTCGAGCAAAGAGGCGGAACGGTCGAGATCCGGTTTCTGCCGCTCGTGAAAGTGCATAACTGGGCCTTCGCCGCCGCCGAGTCGGCTGCCGCGCTCGCGGGGATCAAGCCAGAGCTGTACAGGCGCTTCGAGGAGGCGATCTTCGCGCGGGCCGAGGGAATGAGCGCCGCGGCAGCCCGGGAGCTGGCCTCCGACATCGCCGAAGCCGCCGGTGCCCGGGAGGCCTTCACCGCGGAGCTCTCGAGCGGCCGGGCACGGGCCCGGGTTCTGCACGACATCGGTCTGGCCATGCGGTTGGGCGTCGTCGCCACGCCCGCCTTCCTCTACCACGGGACGCTCTTGGCCGGCGAGAAGGGTCTTCTCGAGACATACCTCTCGGAGAGCCTTCCGGCGTCCGCACGCAAGACTCCTGGCCGAGCCGAGTGAAGCTCCAAGAGGCCGCACTCCGGTTCGCCTTGTCTCTCGCTCTGCCGGCGCTCGTCGCGTGCGGAGGGAGCGCGAAGGAGCAGGCCACGGCGCCACCGATGCCCGCGGTCTCCGAGGCCGTCGAGAGCGCGGACGTCTCCTCGCGCGCGAAGCGGCCAGCCGCTGAAGCCGGGCCGGTCCTCTGGATCGGTCTGGACGGCCTCGATTTCGAGATCCTCGACCGCGTCGCTGCCGAGGGGCGCATGCCCAACTGGAAGAGGCTGGCCGCGGAGGGCTACACGACGCGGATCACGAGTTTCGTCCCGATCCTCTCGCCGGTCGTCTGGACGACGATCGCGACCGGAGTGGGTCCCGACGTGCACCGCGTGCTCGACTTCCAGGAAGTGGACCCCAAGAGCGGGCAAAAGGTCCCCATCTCTGGCCTCTCGCGCGCGGTCCCGGCTCTCTGGAACCTCGCCTCGGAGGCGGGCAAGAGCGTGGGTGTGGTCGGGTGGTGGGCGACGCACCCTGCCGAAGAAGTCCGGGGCTTCTTCGTGTCCGATCATGCGAGCCCGATCCTCTACGAGAAGCTTCCGCTCTCAGGCGTGGCGTTCCCCACGTCGCTCGCCTCGGGCGTGGCGCAGGTCGTCGCCCGCGACGGGCGCGTCACGGAGGCAGACCTCGCCCGCTTCGTCGACGTGACCCCGGCCGAGATCTCCCGCGCCCTTTCGAGCGGGCAGGGGATGGAGAACCCGATCGTTGCTCTCTCGCGGATCCTCTCGGCCACCCGGGTCTATCAGCGGACCGCCCGCGATCTCTACGACAAGCATCTGCCGGACCTCCTGATGCTCTACATCGAGGGGACCGACGAGATCGGGCACGTCTTCGCCCCGGACACGCCGCCGCGTCTGGCCTGCGTGTCGGAGGAGGAGTTCGCGCGGTTTCACAAAGCGGCGGACGTCTACTACGGTGTGATCGACCAGATGATCGGCCAGTGGATGCGGCGCGCCGAGGAGGACGGAGGGACGCTTCTCGTGCAGTCGGACCACGGGTTCAAGTGGGGAGAGGACCGCCCCTGCCAGCGCTCCTCTCTGAACTGGAGCACGGCCGCATACTGGCATCGTCTGGAAGGGGTCTTCGCCGCGTGGGGAGCGCGCGTCCAGCCGGGCCGCGGCAACGGCCGGAAGCCGACGATGTTCGATCCGGCACCGACGGTCCTGGCCCTTCTCGGGCTTCCGGCCGACCGCCGGATGACCGGGCGTCCGATCGCGTCGGCATTCCAAAACCTGAAGGCGAAGGCGAAGACCGACTTCTTCGCGGAGGCTTCCGTCCGCCGCGTGCCTGCGGAAGAGATGTCCCCGGCCGAGAGGAGCGAGTACACGAAGAAGCTTCTCGCGCTGGGCTACCTCTCCGGCAGCGAGGCCCGGCCGCTCGCGCCGACCGGCGGAGACCGACCCGGCATGACGGAGGGCGCCTGGAACAACCTGGGCCTCTACGAGAGAGAGACCATCGGAGACTTAAAGGCCGCCCGCGAGGCCTTCGAGAAGTCTCTGGCGCTGCGCCCTGACTATCATTCGCCGATGTTCAACCTGGCGATCCTCTACCGCCAGCAGAAGGAGTTCGCGAAGGCGCGCGACTGGCTATTCAAGTCTTTCGCCGCGGGGCACGCGGACCCGGAGGGAACGCTGCTCGGATGGATCAACTGGTACGAGGAGCATGGAAGCGCCGCCGAGGTCGTGCCGCTCCTGGAGAGGGCGGTCTCCGAATCGCCGCAGAACGAGGTCTTCGCGCGCACGCTCGCGATCTACCGTTTCCGGAGAAAGGACTGCCCCGGCGCGTTCGAGGCCGTGGCCCCTTTCGAACTGAAGACCTCCGATCCGAACACGCTGAACACCCTCGCGCTCGTCCAGACGTGTCTCGGCAGGCGCCAGGATGCTATCTTGCTGCTCGAGAAATCTCTGTCGATCAAGCCGGATCAGCCAGGAGCGATCCAGTCCCTGAACATCCTCAAGGGAAGACCCGCGCCGAAAGGCTGAGAGAAAGGAAGAAATGAGAAAGCGAATCGCGACGATCCTCCTGCTGTCGGGCGCCCTTGCGGGAGCAGTCCCGCGAGAGGGGTCGAGCAAGGCGCTGCCGGAGGTCGAGAAACAGCTCGAGATCTACGCCTCGCGGTTCTACGCCTACGATCCGGACGCGAAGGTCACCGTGACCCGGTCGGCCGCGACCGAGACTCCTCCCGGATTCCGCTCCTACAAGGTCAAGCGCACCGGGAAGTACCCGAAGCTGAACGTGGACCGCGTGGTCTACGTCTCCGAGGACGGCAAGTGGTTCTTCTCCGGAGACACAGTGGTTAACAGCGCGCCGCGCCCCGTGAAGAGCTCGGCGGACCTGGCCTGGCTCGACGAGAAGCTCGGAAAGGTCTTCCGCACGACGATCCGAGCCGTCCTGACGCCGGACCGGGACGCCGGGGTCCTGAAGGGCGTCGCGGTCCAGGTCGAAACCGGCTACGGGCCGGTGAGGATGCCGGGCTACGTCTCGGCGGACGGCCGGACGTTCTTTCAGGGGACCCTCTGGGACTTCCGAATGGACCCGCGGGCCGAACGCCGCCGCCGGATCGATCTCTCGGCCAATCGCGCGAGCGGGCCTCCGGAGGCAACCGTCAACCTCGTCGAATTCGCGGACATGGAATGCGGTTACTGCAAGTTCCGCGGACTGCAGTTGGACCGGCTGCTCGCGGCCAATGCGGGGATCGTCACCGTCCGCCGGCACTACAAGTTCTTTCCCCTCTGGATGGTACATGCCTGGGCCATGAAGGCGGCCTCCGCCGGCGACTGCCTTGCCAGGTTCGCGGGGCCGCCGGCCCTCTTCCGATTCAAGGAGCAGGTCTACGCGCGCCAGGAGAGCCTGACTGTCTCCGGGATCGACGAGCTCGCCGTTACGACCGCCGAGGCGGAAGGTGTCTCGGCCTCCGACCTGCTCTCCTGCTACCTCAAGGAGGACAGCTTCTCCCGGGTGCGGCGCGACCTCGAGGAGGGCTACCGGCTTAGCGTCATCTCGACTCCGACCTACTACGTGGACGGCACCGAGATCTCGTGGGTGGAGGACAAAGTCATGGAGGACTTCTTGCGGACCCTCTTCCCCAAGATCCGTTCCATCTCCTACGAGCCCCCGAAAAAATAGTAAGAGGCGTCGTCGAGGACCGGGCCTGCGGTCGTGCCGTTGGCGCCGTAGAGGCGGCCCTTGCGGCCGCCCGCCTCGCGTCGGAGTCAACCTTTCGTTTGTCGCGGGCGGGGGCAAGCCCCGCCCCTACGGACGGGAGGCACGGACCGGGGGCTGTGGCCGTGCCCTCTTGATAGAGCGCGACAGGAGCCCGGCACATTTGTTAGTCCTGCGATGCGCCATTTTCGGCACGCTGGCGGCGGGCGGCCGCAATCGCGGTGAGGTGCTCTTCGTAAGTCCGGGAAAACGCGTGCCCCCCGGACGCGTCAGCGACGAAGTACAGATAGTCGGTCCTGGCGGG
>JBKPBH010000093.1:0-4315 GCA_046726795.1 Acidobacteriota bacterium | reverse complement strand
CTTATAATCTGAGTATAGATGACTAAGATCTCATGAGAAAATACTTGACATGAAATGGCTCAACTCTGTACAATGCGTCTGCGGTTCCTGAAAAGGAGCTGCGAAAAATCACTTTAAGGAGGTTCAGCAATGAATCTGGGTCTAACTCGTTGGGATCCTTTCCGTGGCAGGAGTCTCTACCCGTCCGTGAGCGGCATCGATTTCGCAACACCCAACCTTTTCCGGGATTTTTTCCGGTTGACGGACTGGGATGAGAACGACAACTTCGTTTCGAGCGCTTGGATGCCGCCGGTGGACATCGCTGAGGATACGGACTCGATCCGCGTGACGGCGGAGTTGCCGGGCTTCCAGGAGAGCGACGTTCGCGTCGAGTTGAACGGCGACGTCCTGACCATCTCTGGCGAGAGGAAGCGCGAGGAGGAGAAGAAGGACGTTCAATACACCCGCCTGGAGCGCTCCTACGGACATTTCACGCGCAGCTTCACGCTGCCGAGCACCGTGGACCGCGAGAAGGTCAAGGCGACCTTCGCCTCCGGCGTCCTGACCGTCGAGTTGCCGAAGAGGCCCGAGTCCAAGCCGCGGCAGATCCCGATCGGCAGTGGCAAGACGGAGCAGAAGGCGATCTCCTCGTAAGAGGAGGGGAAGAGTTTCGTAACCCCGCTCGGCGGGGTTTCTTTTTGAAAGCGAGGAGCGGCCGGGGCGATGTCGCAATCCCCCGGCGCACGTCAGCCGATGAGATTCGATCAGTTGACCATCAAGTCGCAGGAGGCGATCCAGGAGGCCCAGCGCGACGCGCGGGCCCGCGGCAACGCCGAGCTGACTCCGGATCACCTGCTTCTCGCCCTGCTTCGCCAGAGCGAGGGCGTCGTGGTGCCGAGTCTGCAGAAGCTGGGGGTCGACGCCGACGGGCTCGCGAGAGACGTCGAGTCGGATCTGGACCGGCGGCCCAAGGTCACTGGAGCCTCGGCCGACGCCGCCCCATCGCGGGAGCTGACCCGCGTCTTCGACCGCGCCTTCGAGATCGCCCGCGACTTCGGCGACGAGTACATCTCGACCGAGCACTTGCTGATTGCCCTGTCGGAATCGGACGCCGGCGAGACGGCTCGCCGTCTGTCGAAGGCGGGCGCCCAAAAGGACGCGCTCTTGAAGGCCCTGAAGGAGGTCCGGGGCTCGACGCGCATCACCGATCCGAACCCCGAGGACAAGTACCAGGCTCTCAAGCGCTACACACGGGATCTGACGGACCTCGCCCGACGCGGCAAGATCGATCCCGTCATCGGGCGCGACGAAGAGATCCGCCGCGTCATCCAGGTCCTCTCCCGGCGCACCAAGAACAACCCCGTCTTGATCGGCGAGCCCGGAGTCGGCAAGACCGCGATCGTGGAGGGGCTGGCGCGCCGAATCCACATGGGGGACGTGCCTGAGGGATTGAAGAACAAGCGCGTCGTGGCGCTCGATCTGGGGTCCATGATCGCGGGAGCCAAGTACCGCGGCGAGTTCGAAGACCGGCTGAAGGCCGTGTTGAAGGAGATCGAGGCGGCGCAGGGCACGATCATCCTCTTCATCGACGAGCTCCACACGCTGGTCGGGGCGGGCGCCGCCGAGGGCGCCATGGACGCCTCGAACATGTTGAAGCCGGCTCTGGCCCGCGGAGAGCTCCGCGCGATCGGCGCCACGACGTTGAACGAGTACCAGAAGTACATCGAGAAGGACGCCGCCCTGGAGCGCCGTTTCCAGCCCGTCTATGTCGAGGAGCCTTCCGTCGAGGACACGATCGCGATCCTGCGGGGTCTCCAGGAGCGGTACGAGGTCCACCATGGCGTCCGCATCACGGACGCGGCCCTCGTCGCCGCGGCGAAGCTCTCCCACCGTTACATCACGGACCGGTACCTGCCGGACAAGGCGATCGACCTCGTGGACGAGGCGGCCTCCCGCCTGAGGATCGAGATCGATTCGGTGCCGCAGGCGATCGACGAGATCGAGCGGCGCATCGTCTCGCTCGAGATCGAGAAGCGGGCGCTCTCGAAGGAGAAGACGAAGGAGGCCAAGGAGCGGCTGCAGGAGATCGAGAAGCAGTTGACCGAGGAGCGCGAAGCATCGAGCCGGCTGCGCGCCAAGTGGTCCGCCGAAAAAGAGATGATCCAGAAGATCCGGCAGACCAAGGAGGCGATCGAGGAGACGCGCAACCAGGCGGTCGAGGCCGAGCGCGCCGGAGATCTCCAGCGGGCGGCCGAGTTGCGCTACGGCCGGATGCCTCAGCTCGAGAGAGAGCTCGCGACGCAGAATGCGCGCCTGGCCGATCTTCAGAAGGGGCAGCCGATGCTCCAGGAGGAAGTCACCGAAGAGGACATCGCGAAGATCGTCTCGCACTGGACGGGGGTCCCGGTCTCCCGGATGCTCGAGGGCGAGACGCAGAAGCTCCTGAAGATGGAGGAGCGCCTGGCCGAGCGCGTCGTCGGCCAGGCCGAAGCGGTCCGCGCCGTGTCGGACGCCGTCCGCCGCTCCCGCGCCGGCCTGTCCGATCCGCGGCGCCCGCTCGGGTCTTTTCTCTTCGTGGGGCCGACGGGCGTGGGCAAGACGGAGCTCGCCCGGGCCCTGGCCGAATTCCTCTTCGACGACGAGCAGGCGATGGTACGCCTCGACATGTCCGAATACATGGAGAAGCACTCGGTTGCCCGCATGATCGGCGCGCCTCCAGGCTATGTCGGATACGAGGAAGGGGGAAGGCTGACGGAGGCGATCCGAAGGCGTCCCTACGCGGTCGTCCTCTTCGACGAGATCGAGAAGGCGCATCCGGACGTTTTCAACGTGCTCCTCCAGGTGTTGGACGACGGTCGCCTGACCGACGGCAAAGGCCGGGTCGTGTCCTTCAAGAACACCGTCATCATCATGACCTCGAACCTCGGCTCCGAGTGGATCGCCGAGGCGAGCGCGATGGACGAGGCCGAGGTCAAGGCCAAGATCGAGGACTCCCTGCGGCGCCACTTCCGCCCGGAGTTCTTCAACCGCATCGACGACGTCATCGTCTTCCACCGCCTGACGCGCGAGGAGATCGAGCAGATCGTCGAGATCCAGCTTCGCGGCCTGGCGCGGATCGTCGCCGACCGCGGGATCGACCTGACCTGGTCGGCGAAGGCCAAGCAATCCCTGGCGGCGCGCGGGTATGACCCGACGTTCGGCGCGCGTCCCCTGAAGCGGCTGATTCAAAAGGAGGTGATGGATGGCCTGGCGGAGAGAATCCTAAAGAACGAGATCGCGGCGGGGGATACGGTCGAAGTTTCGGCACGCCCGGGCGGTGGCCCCGTCGAGATCCGGAAGAAATCCGTGGCGCAAGAAGCAGTCGTTTGAGTTCGAGAGGTCGTGTTCTTTGACTAACTCTAGGAGGTGACTGATGAATCTCGTAACGTGGGACCCTTATCGTGAGCTCGGCAACCTGCCGAGTCGTTTCAACCGCGTCCTGGGCGCGCTGGCGCCCCGGGAGCGGGATGAAGAGCTGAGCCTGGGGACGTGGATTCCCCCGGTGGACATCGTGGAAGAGAAGGACCGGATCCTCCTGACCGCGGAGCTGCCGGGCTTCAAGGAGAATGACATCGACGTTCAGATGGAAGGCAACGTCCTGACGCTGCGCGGCGAGCGCAAGAGCGAGGTCGAGAGGGAGGGGCGCACGTTCCACCGTATGGAGCGCTCCTACGGCCAGTTCGTCCGCTCCTTCACGCTGCCCAACAACGTGGACCGCGACAGGATCAAGGCGACCTTCGCGAACGGCCTGCTCCAGGTCGAGTTGCCTAAGCGCGAGGAGGCCAAGCCCAGGCAGATCAAGATCGGCTCGGGCTCCGGAAATGGCCAGAAAAAGGAGACCATCGACGTCCAGGCCAAGTAACGGCCATCCGGACGTTTTCTGATGTGATAGCCCCGCCCCGGCGGGGCTTTTTTTCCCTCCCCGGCAGAACGAGGGAGGGGCAGCGACTTCGAGGAATGCTTGGAGAGCCGCTGCCGTTCTTTTCGCCGTGAGAAAACCGAGCCGGATCTCTCCCGGCGCGCTCCTGGCGCTCCTCGCCGCGGCGCCTCTCCTCGCCGCCCCTCTCCCCTCGCGCCGCAGCGAGATCGTCGAGGTGGTCGAGAAGGTCGCCCCGGCCGTCGTGAACATCGCGGCGGAGCAGACGGTTCGGCGGGCGCGCTCCGTCTTCGATCAGTTCTTCTTCGGGTTCGACCCACGCCCCGCCAAGTCGCTGGGTTCCGGAGTCCTCATCGATGCCAAGGGAATCATCCTGACCAACGACCACGTCATTTCGGGCGCCTCCCGGATCGTCGCGAC
>JBKPBH010000092.1:0-30478 GCA_046726795.1 Acidobacteriota bacterium | reverse complement strand
GAACAGCGTGGTGCGGTGGGACCGTCTCCCCGTCCTGGGCCCGGTCAATCGGGTGGCGCCGCCGCCACCTCCCCGGGGCGTCTCTCCGCGGATGCCTTATCCAGCGCTCGGGCGTCCGCGTTCTCGAGTGAGACAGCGTTGCGTGACTGAGGGCCAAAGTTCATTCGGGCTGCTGCAGCCAAAGCGGTATCGGCGCGCGCCACGATCATGGGCGAGAACAAGTAGCGGGCTGTCTCCGAAATCCGAGGTAATCTTCTTCTCGTCAGTCGTTGGGGCGTCGCCAAACTGGTAAGGCACCGGCCTTTGGAGCCGGCATCTGGAGGTTCGAGTCCTCCCGCCCCAGCCAACGCGTCGCGAGCGCTTCGCGAGGGACCTGCGCCTTTGGCGCACCGGCGACCGGGCCGGGGACGCGGGACCTGCACCTGGTGGCGCCGCGAACGGAGGACCGGAAGGAACGGGGCGGGAAGGGACGAAGATGTGAGTGAGTGAGAGGCTCGAGCCTCTCAAACATCAACTTGCGACTTCGGAGGGGGCCGGGGCCTCCTCCTTGACCGGCTGCGGCGCCGGCGGCGCCTGCGCCCGCGCGCTCTGGTATTCCGCGAGGATGCGGCGCTCCATCATCTCCCGAGTCTCGCGGTTCAGGGGGTGGGCGACGTCCTTGAACTCCCCGTTCTTCTTCCTCTTCGACGGCATCGAGATGAAGAGTCCGTTCGGTCCGTGGATGACCTTCAGGTCCGACACGAGGAAGCAGTCGTCCAGGACGATCGAGACGTAGGCCTTCAGCTTCTCTTCATCGACCAGGAAAACCTTGACCTGAGTGATCTCCATGATGGTCCTCCCTCACGACGATGTCTTTCGCTCGTAGTCCGCGCGTCCCAGCGTCCGGACTCGCCGGATCGTCGCCTCGGGATGTCTCTGCCCGAGATCTCTCTCGCCTTCCGAGGTGACGCCGCAGAGGACCAGCGCAGAACCCGATCCCGTGATGCCGGATTCCGAGGCGGCCTGCCGCGCCGAATTCCAGTACTCCACCATCTCACTGTGAGTCTGTAGCACGGCGGATGCCAAGTCGTTGGGCCCAAGAAAAGTCGAGCTCGTTTCGATTTCCAGTCCGCCCGGCAGCTGGCCGACCCCGCCTGTCAACCGATCGTAGGCGGCGTAAACCCGCGCCGTCTCGATCGCGAAGGGCGGGAGAAGCAGGACGACCTCAGTCGGCGGGGCGTCTTCACGAGGAGTCACCCGTTCGCCCCGGCCGGCGACGTCCGCTTCGCCGCCAAAGAGAAAGAAAGCGACATCGCTGCCCACGGAGGCGGCAATCGGCAAGAGCTCTTCTCGCGGGAGAGGTGCGGCGCTCCCGCTCCAGAGCCTGGAGAGGAGATGCAGAGCCGCGGCGGCGTCCGAGCTTCCTCCGCCCAGTCCCGCCCCCGAGGGGATCCGCTTCTCCAGCCGCATCCGGGCCCGGGGATCGATCCCCATGTAACCCGCGAGAGCTCGCGCGGCCCGAATGACGAGGTTCGAGTCTCCTCTCGGGACCGGAATTCCCGAGCAGGACAGCTCGAGCGCGTCAGAATCCTCGACCTCCAGACGGTCGGAGAAGTCGACCGCGCAGAAGCGGGACCGGATCTCGTGAAAACCGTCCGGCCTGCGGGGGCCCACGCGCAGCTCCCGATTGATCTTGGCGGGAGCCTCGGCTCGCAGGATCATGCCACTTTGGATTTTAGATTCTGGATTTTGGATTGGGCCATGAGTCCTGCGACCCATCCAGCATCCAAGAGCAACGCATGATCCTGTACCTTACTCCGCTGGCTCGGCCGCCAGGAGGGTCAAGCGCAGCGCGTTGCCGCTTCCGAGATCCTCCAGATCAATCCGTCGCGGCCGCCCCGCGCTCTCTTCCGGGTAGCTCGCCGTGATCGCCCCCTCGCGGCGACGGACCTGGATCGAGCGGAAGCGGGCGCGGGCGACGTCGAGAACGGCCTCCACCCTCTCGCCGCCGCCGCTCCAACGAAGGAGCGCGTTTTCTCCGCCCACTCCCGCCACGGCGGGGGGCTGACTCCCCTTCCAGGCGCCTGAAAGCAGCCAGCGCAACTCCTCCTCTTCAATCGCGATCGGCTTGATCCCCTTCCCGCGAAGCGCTCCGTCGCTGTAACGGGCGAGAGGATCCCCGAAAGGTCCCGAAAGGGTCGCTTCGACAAATCGCGGCCCTTCGCGCACCGCGAGAGTTCCCGACATGCGGAAAGGGCCCTGAGACACGCGCGCTTCGTAGAGCAGCCGCGCTGGACCGGTTTCGGCGCTGGCGACGGCTTCCCTCCAGGCGGCGATCGCCCTTTCGACATCCTCGCGCGCCGCCGCCGCGAACACCGGTGGACGCCGCCCCGCGCAGGCCGGGACGAGAAGGAACGCGGCGAGAAGGAGCGCCCCCCGGAAAGAATTGCGAATTGTGAATCGTGAGTTGCGAGTCCGGGAACCGGTCACCTTTGCGCCCTGATCACGAATCACCAGGGACAAATCACCAATCGTCTCGTCACTTGCCCGAGGTGCGGGCGGCGTACCGGGAGAGCTTCTGGCGGACCTTGTCTGGCTCCTCGGGCTTCAAGCTCAGCGCCCTCTCCCAGTGGCGCACGGCTCGGGCCACGTTGCCCTGGCGCTCGGAGAGGTCTCCCAGGTGCTCTTCGATCGTCGGGTCGTCGGGCTCCCGCCGGTGAGCCTCGACCAGGCTCGCCTGCGCGGCCTCCAGCTTGCCCAGGCGGAAATAGACCCAGCCGAGCGAGTCCAGATAGGCGCCGTTTCGCGGCTCGCGTCCGACGGCCTTCTCCAGCAGCTCGTGCGCTTTCTCCAGGTTCTCGCCCTTGTCCGCCCACATGTAGCCCAGGTAGTTCTGCGCCGCCGCGTCGTTGGGTCTCATATGAAGCAGTTCCAGGAAGACCTTCTCCGCGGCGGCGTAGCTCCCGCCCCGCTCGAGACTCGATCCCAGCCGGAATTGCGCCTCCGCGCTCTCAGGAAAGCGCCGGGCCGCCTCGCGGGCGACCCGCGAAGCCGGGACGTATTCCTTCAGGCGGGCATACGCGTCGGCCGCGGCGAGAGCCCGTTCCGGCTCATTGGAGGCGGCGAGGCGGTCGAGCGTTTCGGCGGCGGCCTTGCGGTCGCCCGAGCGAAACTGGAACTCCGCGATCGACGCGATCCATTCGGCGTTGTCTTTGTCCAGGGAAGCGGCCGCGCGCGCCCGCGCCAGACCGTAGGCGAAGTCCTCCGTGTCGCGAGCGATCAAGAGCAGGATGCGCACAGCCCGGGGGCTCGCCGCCGGCGCCGCGGCGGCCGGCTCCAGGATCTTCCGGGCGGCCGCGTAATCTTTCTGAAGATAGAAGAGGTAGGCGAGCTCGACTTCTCCCCACTGCCGGTCGGCCGCATTCTTGAGGTCGGTGCCGGCGCGCCGCAGGCTCTCTTCGATCAGCGGCTTCGCTTCCGCGAAGCGCCGTTCGCGTAGGAGCTCCCCGGCGAGCGACCGGCGAACGGAGTCGTCCCCGGGATCGGCCTTGAGAAGGTCCTGAAGGATCTTCTCGCCTCCAGTCACATCTCCTTTTTCGAAGAGCACCGAGGCGAGGAGGCGCCGGATGGGGCGGTTCTCCGGCCTCCTGGCGGCTTGCTCGCGGGCGCGTTTCTCGGCCTCCCCGAAACGGCCGGCTCGCGCGTAGTCGAGCGTGATCCGCTCCGCGATGGCGCCGTTTTCGGGATCGCGCCGGGCCATCTCCTGCAGAAGGGCGAGCGCGTCGTCCAACCGGTCCTGATCCTCGAAGAGGTCCACCAGGGCCGCCTGCGTCTCGCGGTCGCCCGGCTCCATCTCGAGGAGCTGGCGGTACAGAGCTTCGGCCTCGCGATACCGGCTGCTCTTCCCGAGCGCCTCCGCGGCGAGCCGCATGAGTACGGGCTGGCCGCGCGCTTCGGGTACCTGGTCCAGGAGAGAGGACGCTTCTCCCGAGCGTCCGCGCCCCATCAGTGCGCGAGCCAGCGACGCCGTCGTGCCGATGTCTTCTGGAGCGAGCTTGTGAGCCTGCCGGAGCTCGTCGATCGCCTTGTCGACGCGCGCGGTGTCCGACCCGGCGGCCGCCAGCTCGATCGCCCCGAGCAGCCGCCGGGCCTCGGCGAGCGAAGGATCGAGGCGAACGGCTTCCCGGGCTTGCCTGGCCGCCTCGTCGGCGACGTTTAAGTCCTTGAGCAGCTGGGCGTACTCGTATCGGACGACCGAGTCCTCCGGGAGCTGCTCGATCACGTGCCGGTAGAGGTCGAGGGCTTCCCGGTATCGGCCGTCGGAGACGGCGGAGCGTGCCTTCAAGTAGAGCTTGCGCGCGTCGAGAAGGGAATCGGCCAGGAGCGCTCCGGGAAGGAGCGCCGCGGCCAGGAACAGAGCCGGGAATCGGACCTTCACGATTTTCAATGTAGCACGCCCCGATCGGCGGCCCCGGGATCCGCGGCGTGCAATCTCCCCGCCACCACAACCCCCGGGAATGCTCGCTTGTTCCTCCCGGTCCCCGTCTGCGCCATAATCGCCGCGGCCTTATCCGATGCACAAGCGAACCAGCCAGACGCCGGCGGGCCGCCGATGAGGACGCGGATCGGGCACCTTCTCGTTCGCGACGACCTCGTGTCGGAAGCGCAGCTGGCTCGCGCGCTGGAAGTCCAGAATTTCGCCGGGGGGCGGATCGGGACATTGCTCATGGAGCGCGGGGCGCTCGGCGAGGACGACCTCGGCCGGACGCTCGCCCAGCAGCAGAGCTGCGCATATATCCCGTGGAGCGCTTTCTCCGAGATTCCACCCGATACGATCGCGGTACTTCCCTCCCGCTTCGCGCTGAAGCACTGCGCCGTCCCATACGAACGGGGCGAGGGCTACGTGAAGATGGTCCTGCGGGATCCGAACGACCTGCGCATCTTGGACGAGCTGGTTTTCGTGACCGGCCGGAAAGTCTTCGTGTCCGTTGCGCCGGAGGTTCGCATCTATCAGGCCCTCGAGAAGTACTACGGGAAGCTGCGCGCGCCCCGCTACGCGATTCTCGCGGAACGGCTTTCGCGCCCGAGGGCCGCGCCGATCCGCCTCGCCGCTCCGCCGCCGCCTCCGGATTTCTTCGCCGCCGCACCGCCGTCTCCCCCGCCTCCGGACGCAGGCGAGGATTCGGCGCCGCAGGGCGGCTCCGCCCCCGAACCTCCGCCGCCCGACATCCGGCCGGGGGCGTCGCTCGTCGAGCGTCTCGCGGAGGAACGTCCGGCGAGCTGGGGCGCTTTCCTCTCTCCGAACGTCGAGCCCGAACCGCCGGGTGAGCCCGAAGGGATCGCCTGGGAGGACACGACGGGGACCCGGGCGAAGGCCCGGAGGGAAGCGGCCGAGCAACCGAGTCCCGCGCCCTTCGAGGAAGCCGCGGCCTTCGACTTCTCCTCTTTCGATTCGTTGCCGGAGAGCCCTGCTCCGACCGCAGTTCCGGCGCTTCCCGAAGAGGGTTTCTCCCGGATCCTGCGCGCGACCGAACGCGATGCCATCGCGGACGCCGTGCTCGAGGCTCTGGTCCGCCGCTTCTCCCGCGCCGCGATCTTCTCGTCCCGTTCCGAAGGTGTGTCGGGGTGGACGGCCGCGGGCGACCGAGTCGATCCGGCGGCGATTCGGGCCTTCA
Organism: Acidobacteriota bacterium; assembly: GCA_046726795.1. Lineage (GTDB taxonomy): Bacteria > Acidobacteriota > Thermoanaerobaculia > UBA5066 > Gp7-AA6 > JAWOLE01. Next base: position 24,824 of record JBKPBH010000092.1, on the reverse strand, counting down.
CCACGAGCTGGACCGAACCCTCGGTGTTCCTGAACTCGCGGCTGTCTCGCACGTTCTACCTGGGCTCGCTGCCCGACCTTCCGCGGCACGAACAGCTCGCCGCGGCTCTCGGAGGGTGGCCCGGAGAGTGCCTCGTCCAGCCGGTTCTCATCGGGGAAAAGCCGGTGGCCTTTCTGCTCGCCGCGGCTCCGGAGAAAGGCGACATGACAGCGGACGACGTCGGCTATGCGCGGGAACTCGCGGAGGCGGCCGCGTCCGCCCTGGCAAACGCTATCCGGTTGAAGAAGAAAGAGATATAATCACCGCAAGCGACCCGGAGGGGAAATGATCAAAGCGGACATCGTCGACCTCGTCGTCGATCTGGCGTCCATTCCTCGGGCCAAGGCGGCCACCGCGGTAGAGACGGTCATCGAGTCCATGCGCTCCGCGCTCGGCGCGGGGGACCGCATCGAGTTGAGAGGCTTCGGCGTCTTCCAAGTCAAACGCCGCAAGCGCGGCATCGGACGAAATCCCAAGACCGGAGTCGAAGTCACGATTCCGCCTGGCAACACCATCCGTTTCAAGCCTGGCAAGGACCTTCGCGAACTGGCATAACCGTCGGCTTCGCTCGCTCGGGACCTGCGGCGGGCGGCCTGGCCGCCCGCCTGGTCCCTTCCTCTCGCAACGCCTCCCGCGGCGCGGGCCTCCTCCCTCGCTCCGCTCGGGAGACTTCCCGCGCCGCGACGGGGGCTGGACCGATCGTGAGATAACTGGCGTTTCATGGTCGAGGAACGGGACTTTCAGCTGCCGCCGACGTCGCGGCCTCCGAGACGATGGCTTCCGCGGCGCCTCCGATTCGCAGAACATCCGCTTTTCCACCTCGCGCTCCTTCTCGCGACGTTCTTCACGACGACCATCGCGGGAGGAACCTTCTCAGAGAGCGGAGGCATGCTCGGCAAGGGACGATTCGCCGACGGCCTGCCTTTCTCTGTTCCGCTCCTCCTGATCCTCGGGATGCACGAGCTCGGGCACTACTTCGTGTGCCGCCGGTACGGGCTCGCCGCCACGCTCCCCTACTTCATCCCCTCGCCGTTTCTCAATCTCATCGGGACGTTCGGAGCCTTGATCCGCATCAAGGAACCGATTCGCGACAAGAAGGCCCTGATCGACGTCGGCGCGGCTGGTCCCCTGACGGGATTTCTCGTGGCGCTCCCCTTCCTGCTCTACGGCGTCACGCGCGCCAAGCCGATCAACGGCCCGCCTCAGGAGGGAACCGTCCTCTTCGATTACCCCCTGATGGTCCGCCTCGCGCAGAAGTGGACGGGATCGGGCCTCTACACGAGCGCCGGAGTGCACGAGCACCCGGTCTTCATGGCCGCCTGGTTCGGCCTGCTCGTGACCGCCTTGAACCTTTTACCGGTCGGCCAGCTCGACGGAGGACACGTGCTTCGGGCGGCGGTCGGACGGCGGCAACCGATCGTCTCTCTCCTCGTCCTCGCCCTGGCCGCGGCGAGCGCCTACCGCGGCCTGACGTGGGCCGTGTTCGCCCTGGTCACATCGCTCCTCGTCGGGATCAGACACCCTCCGGTCGACAACGACGACGAGTCTCTCGACTACGGCAGGACTCTGCTCGCGCTCTTCTGCCTGGGAGTCTTCCTGCTCTGCTTTTCGCTCGTTCCCATCAAGATCACGTAGGCCTTGGAACCGGTTCTCGGTCGGCGGTGCTCGGTTCCCAGGCTCTCCCGAAGACCGATAACCGAAGACCGAGCACCGGCTCTCAGTCCCTCGTCACACGTCCAGGAGGAATGTCGCCGGCCCGTCGTTGACGAGCTCGACCTCCATCATGGCGCCGAACACGCCGGTCGAGACCGGGACGCCCGACAGCTCCAGCGCCCGGCAGAAGTGCTCGTAGAGGGGTCCGGCCTGCTCCGCCGGCATCGCGCGCTCGAAGCCGGGCCTGCGACCCCGGGAGAGATCGGCGGCGAGAGTGAATTGGGACACGGCGAGCACGCTTCCACTGACCTCCGCGAGGCCGAGGTTCATCTTCCCGGCGGAGTCCTCGAAGACGCGCAGGCCGGCCACCCTTCTCGCTGCCTCCTCCGCCTGCTCCGCCGCGTCCCCCTTCTCTGCGCCCAACAGGACGAGCAGTCCCCGGCCGATCCGCCCGACGGTTTCGCCCCCGACTCTGACCTCGGCGCGCGAGACGCGCTGAATGACGAGCTTCATAGTCCGGGGGCGGAAGGAGGACCGCGGCGCCTTCGCGCGACGCGGCGCAGCTCGCCCGGCTCGGGAGCTCCGACCAGGAGTGCCACAAGCCAGTAAAGGCTCGAGCCGGCGAGGATGACGCCGGCGAGAAGGGCGGCTCCCCTCCAGCCCCGCGACTGGTCGAGGGGCAGGACTCGCCGGACCGCTTCCAGCGCCGCGCCCATGATCCCGGCCGCGGCGATCACGCGGCCGAGCGAGGCGGCGATCTCGCGGCCCCGCATCCTTCCTTCGCGCCCGCGCAGCACGACAAGCAGGATCCCGAGGTTCACCGCGGCCGCGGCCGAGGCGGCCAGCCCGATCCCGGGCAGACCCAGGCGCCGGGTCAGGACCGCACAGAGCAGGACGAAGGTCGCGCAGTCGGCCAGCGCGGCGAGCACGGGAAGACGCGTGTCTTTGAGAGCGTAGAAGGCTGGCACGACCACCCGCACTCCCGCAAAGAAGAAGAGTCCCGCTGCCAGCGTCGCGAGCACGGCCGCCGTCGCGCCCGTGTCCGCGGCGGCGAACTTCCCCCCCTCGAAGAGGATGCCGACGATCGGGGTCTTCAGAACGATCAATCCGGCGCTCGCCGGGATGGTCACGAACAGGAGCAAACGAAGCGCGAACGCGAGGTTCTCCTTGAACGGCCCGCGGTCAGCCGAAAGGGCCTGCCGGGACAGTAGCGGCAAAATGGCCGTGGCGAGCGAGACCGCGAATCCTCCAAGGACGAGCTCCTTCAACCGGTTGGCGTAGTAGAAGTGAGAGACGTTGGCTTCGCCGAGGCTCGCGGCGAAGCGGGTCGAGATGACGGTGTTGATCGTGTTGATGCCGTAGGCGAAGAGGCGGGGCGTCATGAGGAGCAGCACCGACCGGACCGCCGGATCTCGCCATCCCAGCGCGGGCCGTCCGACGGCCCGCAGGCGGGCCAACTGCGGGAGCTGGATGCCGATCTGGAGCAGGCCTCCGGCGAGAACGCCGGCCGCCAGCCCGTAGGTGGGCTCGGGCAGGCGCGGGGCGACGACGGCCGCGCCGAGGATCATCGCGACGTTCAGCAGGATCGGGGCAGCCGCGGCGGCCGCGAAACGGCGCCGGGCGTTCAGCACCGCCTGACAGAAAGCCGCCAGGCTAACGAGGAAGATGTAAGGGAAGATCCAGCGATTGAGCGCGACCGTCAACTCGAACTTCCCGGGCGTCCGCCGGAACTGGCCGGCGAGGAGATCGACGAGGAGCGGCGAACAAAGGATTCCCGCGACCGTCAGCGCGGCGAGGATCAAGGCGAACGAGCCGAGCGCTCTCCCGACGAAGGCTCGCGCCTCCTCCTCGCTCCTCTCGTGAGACACCTCGGCGTAGACGGGGATGAAAGCCGACGACATGGCTCCCTCCCCGACGATCTCGCGCAGCATGTTCGGGATGCGGAAGGCGACGAAGAAGGCGTCCGAGCGGGTCCCAGCCCCCAGGACCAGCGCGATGGCCTTGTCCCGGACGTAGCCGGTCACCCGCGACGCCAGCGTCAGCGGCGTGATGACCGACGCCGAACGCACGAGGCGTCCGCGGGCGTCATCGGCATCGTCGGCTGACATGGGGTTGCTGGATTCTAGCCGCAGCCCGTCGGCCAATAAGCAAGTCGTGGTTTGTGATGTGTGATCGGGGTGACGGGTCAGACTTCTTGCCCGATCACGACTGACGAGTCACCAATCACCAATCTGTTTTCTCGCTCGGACATCATCTGTCCGTTGTAGAGTTTCATCATTCCCTCGAGCACTTGAAAGGAGGCAGAACACATGGGCAGCGTCAACAAAGTCATCCTGATCGGCAACCTCGGGAAAGACCCCGAACTGCGGACGACTCCGCAGGGAACCTCTCTGGCCCGCTTTTCCATCGCGACCACGACTGTCTGGAAGGATCCCTCGGGCGCCAAGAAGGAGAAGACGGAGTGGCACGACGTGGTCGCCTGGGAGCGGCTCGCGCAGATCTGCGGCGAATACTTACACAAGGGGAAGCAGGTGTACGTCGAGGGAAGTCTGCAGACCCGGAGCTGGGAGGACCAGAACGGGCAGAAGCGATACAAGACGGAGATCAAGGCGAACAACGTCGTCATGCTCGGAGCCCGCGACGCGGGAGCCCGCGAGCCGGTGCCGGCGCAGGGTCCCCGCGAAGTCAGCGAGGTCGCCGAGTCGCCGACTTACGACGACGACGTGCCGTTCTAGCGCCGCGGCCGCGCCCGCGCCCATTGACCTTCTGCGCTGGCGCTGCCGCCCCGACGCTCTCAGTCATCCCTTCGCTGTCTGTCTATCCCGAGCGCGATGAGAGTGGCATCTGCCGCACGGATGCGATGTCCTCGATCAGGTCGGCCAGCGGACGGCCCGGCGTCACCGCGGCTCGGCGGACAGTTTCGAGATGCTCCGCGTACCGGTCGAGGCGGCCGGCCGCCTCCTCCAACCACGCGGCCGGGACCTGCCGGGCGACCCGCTCCACGCAACTCGGGTATTCGGAGATCCGGCTGCAGACGAAGAGGAGATCGCAGCCTGCCGACGACGCCGCCGCACAGCGCTCCGGAAGGGATCCAAAGGCCGCCAGGGCTCCCATCTCGAGATCGTCGGAGAAGGCCGCCCCCTCGAAGCCGAGCGCCCCCCGCAGAAGCCGCATGGCCCGGTCGCTCGATAACGATGCCGGGCGCCCGTCCGGCCCAGCGGCGTGGGAGATCATGACGGCGCGAGCCGCCGCCATCGTCGCTTGGAACGGAGCGAGATCCCGCTCTTCCTCGCGGGGGTCCGCGGGAATCATCGGGAGTTCGTGGTGCGTGTCGAGGCTCGCCCTGCCGAGGCCCGGAAAATGCTTGACGCAGGCCCCGACGCCGCGGGAATGCAGACCGGTCACAAACTCGGAAGCCGCGCGCGCGATCTGCCCGGGCTCGCCCGGCGCGCAGCGGTCCCGCAGTACTCTTTCCGAGGCACCCGGCAGGAGCCGGTCCACAACCGGCGCCAGGTCCACGTCGAACCCGAGGCGAGCGCAGGCCTCTCCGGCGAGCTCCCCGGCCCGGCGCGACAGGCCCAGCTCGGCCGCTTCTCGAAACGAGATGGAGGGCCCGAGCAGGTCTCGGAACCGGTCCACCGGGCCCCCCTCCTCGTCCACGCAGAGCAGCGGTCTGCCCGGCAGCTCCCGGACCCTTGCCGTCAGCGCAAGCAGCTGGTCTACGCTCTCGATGTTGCGCCGGAAGAGGATCACGGCCCGCGGCGGGAAGCGTTCGAGGATCTCCCGCTCCGCCGGGCCGAGCGCGGCGCCCGCGAGGCCGAACCCGAAGACCCGCGCCGCGTCGGCCATTATGTCAGATCCGACATACCCCGGCTAGGGAGTCTTCAGTCGGTCCTGAAGCGAGGCCAGGACAGACAGCGCGGCGAGCGGAGTCAGGTTGTCCACGTCCACCTGCCGGAGCTTCTCCAGAACGAGCTCTTCCGCGGCGGAGAAGAGGAGCATCTGCCCCGTCCCGGCGCTCTCTCCCTCGTGACGGGCCAGGATGGGAGCCCCCTGGACATCGAGCTCCTGCTTCTCGAGGTTCGAGAGGATCTCCCGCGCGCGCTCGGTCAGGGGCCGCGGCAGGCCGGCCAGCTCCGCCACGTGGATCCCGTAGCTCCGGTCGGCGGCGCCCGGGACCACCTTTCGCAGGAAGACGACACGCCCGTTGAGCTCCTTGACGGCCATGGTCGCGTTGGCGACGCCCGGCCGCACGAGAGCGATTTCCGTCAGTTCGTGGTAGTGCGTCGCGAAGAGGACAAAGGCCCCCTTCTCCGGCGTGTCGTGCAGGTGCTCGACGAGCGCCCAGGCGATCGAGAGGCCGTCGAACGTGGAGGTGCCTCGCCCGACCTCGTCTAAGATCACGAGACTGCTCGCCGTCGCCTCGCGCAGGATCGCGGCCGCCTCGAGCATCTCCACCATGAAGGTGGACTCTCCTCGGGCGAGGTGGTCGGCCGCACCGACTCGCGTGAAGATCCGATCCACCACCGACATCTCGGCGCTGGCGGCCGGTACGAAGGAGCCTGCCTGAGCCAACAGGACGGCCGTGGCGACCTGCCGGAGGTAGGTCGACTTTCCTCCCATGTTGGGACCGGTCACGACCAGGATCCGCTTCTCGGGGGACAGCTCGCAGTCGTTGGGCACGAACGGCTCCTCGCGCCGGAGAGTCTCCACGATCGGATGCCGCCCCTCGGAAATCGAGAGGCGCGGCCGGCGCGAGAGCCTGGGGCGCGTCCAGCGCCCGGAGGAGGCGATTTCGGCGAAGCTCGCGTGCAGATCGAGCGCCGCCACCGCGTTGGCCGTCGCCGCGACGCGTTCGGCCGCGTGTCCGAGCTCGCGCAGGAGGTCCGCATAGATCCGGGCCTCGATCTCCCCGATCCTTTCCTCAGCCCCGAGGATCTTCTCTTCCAGTTCCTTCAGGGCCGGCGTGACGAAGCGCTCGGCGTTGGCGAGGGACTGCCGGCGGATCCAGTCGGCCGGTACCCGCTCGCGGTGCGCCTTCCCCACCTCGAGCGAGTAGCCGAAGACCCGGTTGTACCGGACCCGCAGGTTCGCGATGCCGGAGCGCTTTCGTTCTTCCGCCTCGACGGCCAGGAGTGCCCCCTGAGCGTCGCGCCGCAGATTCCGCAAGGAATCGAGCTCGCCGTCGGCGCCGTCCCGGATGGCGCCGCCGGCCGAGGCGAGGACCGGTGGCTCGGGAGCGAGCGTGCCCTCGACGCGCGCGACGAGATCCGCGGTGTCCGGAACACCGTCGAAGATCCCGCGGAGCCTCGTGCAAGCCAACGCCGCTCCGGCTGACATCACGTCCGGCACCGCGCGGAGCCCCGCGGCCCAGGCGGCGACCTCGCGTGGGCCCGCCGTCGCGGTCGCGATCCTCCCGAAACGGCGCTCGATGTCGCCGACGCCTCCGAGCGCGCGCTGGAGTCTCTCTCGCTCCGGCGCGCGGCGGGCGAGCTCGTCCACGGCGTCCCAGCGGGCCTCGAGCTCCACCGGGTCGGTCGAGGGACGCGCGAGGGCGTCCTTCAGGGCCCTGGCTCCCAGGGGCGTGCGGGTCCTGTCCAGGAGAGCGCAGAGGCTCCTTTCGGGCGACCCGTCCGAAGACTCGAAGATCTCGAGCGTCGCGATCGCCGACGCATCCAGGGCCATCCGTTCGTCGAACCGCAGAGGCGCGGGAGATCCGATGTGTCCGGTCCCTCCCGGACGCATCTCCTCGGCATAGGCCTTGGCCGCCGACGCCGCGGCGCTGCCGGCGCGCGCCCCCTCCTGGCCGTTCGATCCCTCGCCGGCTCCGACGCGCGCAAACCATTCCAGCGACCGACGCGTCACCGCGATCCCGGGAGGGATCACGACGTCGTACGGCTCGGGAAGCAGGACCTCGCGCGGCCGGAAGAGCGAGAGCACGTCGGAGAGGCGCCGGACGGGGACCCGGCCCGCATGGAACTGCCCGGTGGAGAAGTCGAGAAACGCGACCCCGTGGTCTTTCGCCTCCTCGGGCAGGACCGCGGCCAGGTAGGAGGCCGCGCCCGGCACGAGCGACTCGGGATCGAGGACCGTGCCCGGTGTCACGATCCGGGTGATGTCGCGGCGCACGAGTCCTCGCGCAGAGCGAGGGTCCTCGACCTGATCGCAGACGGCAACCTTCCGTCCGGCCGCCACGAGTCGGGCGATGTGATGGTCGGCGCTCTGCCAGGGCACACCGCACATCGGCGCCTCGATGGCGGAGTCCCGGTGCCGCGCCGTCAGCGCGATCCCCAGAAGCGGCGCAGCTTCCTTCGCGTCTTCGAAGAACATCTCGTAGAAGTCCCCCATCCGGTAGAAGAGGATCGCGTCGGGGACGCGGTTCTTGATCTCGAAGTACTGGCGGAGCATCGGAGTGGCTTGGGACGGCGGGAGATCTTGAGGCGGGCTCCCCTGTTTCGCTATGGTGGCCATCGGTATTCCGAGCTAGCATAAATCGGGATGATCGATTCGCGAGCGAACGTTCTCGCGCTCGACACGGCAGGCCCGGAACCCGGCGTCTCCTTGGTCGCGCGCGGCGAGGTCTTCGAGGAGCGCCTGCCCTCCGACCGGCAGGCCTCCGAGCGGCTGCTCCCGGCCGTCGCATTCGTCCTCGAGCGGGCCGAGATCGGGCTCGGGCAGTGCGATCGCATCGCGGTCTGCTCCGGGCCCGGATCCTTCACGGGATTGCGCATCGGGCTCTCGACCGCGTGGGGGCTCGGGCGCGCTCTCGAGATTGCCGTCGAGGAGGTCTCGACACTCGAGGCCCTGGCCGAGGCCGTCCGCGCGCAAAGCGCCGCGCGGGTCACCGCCGCGCTGGATGCGGGGAGAGGCGAGGTCATCGTCCAGGACTTCTCGCTGGAAGGACCGCGGGCTCGCGGGCTTTCGGCTCCGCGGCGGATCCCGCGCGAGGAGGCGGCCGCGTTCCCGGGACCCCTCGCCGTGCTGCCCGCCGGGCTCCTCGGATCCCGCTCTCTGGTCCCCCGATCTTCTCTATCGCTCTCGCTGGCGCTGGCGGTCGCCGCCTTTCCGCGGGACGGCGTGGAGATTCCGGGGCGTGCGCCACGCGCGATCTATTCGCGGCCGAGCGCCGCCGAGGAGAAACGTGGCGCTCCGTAAGCCCGACGAGGCCTCCTACCTCGTCGCGACGGCGCGGGAGGATCACCTCGACGAGATCGCGCGGATCGAGCGGGAGTCCTTCCTGATTCCCTGGAAGCGCGAGTTCTTCGAGACCGAGCTCGCCGAGCCCTATCGCTACGCCCGGGTCCTCGTGAGCCGGGACGGGTCACCCCCGGTCGTCGGCGGCTATCTCTTCGCGGTTTCGCTGTACGAGGAATTTCACATCAACAAGATCGCGACCGACCCGCGTCTGCGAAACCGCGGGCTCGGGCGTCTCCTGCTCGATGACGCCCTGGCCCGGGCCCGTGTCCTGCGGGCCACCGCGATCACGCTGGAAGTCCGGATCTCCAACATTCCGGCTCGTGAGTTCTACGGGTCGTACGGTTTTCGCGAGGCCTACCGGCGGAAGGCCTACTACCAGGATGGGGAGGACGCCTTCGCCATGGTGCTCCCCCTCGAGTCCGTAAGACGTTAAACGTCAAACGTTAAACGAGGCATCCCGGCCTCCAGAGAATCCGTTTTACGCGTCTGACGACGACGGTTGAAACCCCTCTCGCCGACGACTAGACTTCGGGCGTGGTCTTGTCTCTCGCCTCCCCGGAATCCCCAGCAGACAATCAAAGGAGGTTCAGAAAGATGGAGAATCAGGACTCCGAATCTCTGACGGAGATCGACCCCGAATACCGCCGCCTCCATACGGAACACCGCGACCACGAAAGCCGGCTCGAAGCGCTCGCCGGCAAGGCGCATCTGTCCGAGGAAGAGGAACTGGAGGAGAAGAGGCTGAAGAAGGAGAAGCTCCTCCTCAAGGACCGCATGGAGGCGATCGCGCGCACGCACCGGATGGGAGTCGCGCACTGAGGGTTCCCCTCGCCCGGGAGGGGTGGGTCTTCATCCTCCCGCCGCTCGTCCTCGCGGCGGCGGCCGGAGCGACCGGGCACGGAATCCTTGCGGCGGTTTTCGGCGCCTTGGCGGTTTTCCTGCTGTCGTTCTTCCGCGACCCGGAGCGGGTTCCGACCGGCGACGAGAGCACCATCGTGTCTCCCGCCGACGGGACTGTCCTCTCGGCCGCGGCGGCGCCCGAGTCCCCTTCCGGAGCCGTCCGCCGCCTGTCGATCTTCATGTCCGTTTTCAATTGTCACGTCAACCGCGCTCCGGTGTCGGGCCTGCTGGCCGACTACGCCTACTGTCCGGGCAAGAAGATGGCGGCCTTCGACGAGAAGTGCTCGACGGAGAACGAACAGAATCGGATCACTCTCCAGGCCGCCGCCGGACCCGTCACGTTCAAGCAGATCGCCGGGGTGCTGGCGCGGCGGATCGTCTTCTACCCACGGCCGGGGGACCGCCTGGTTCGGGGACAGCGCATCGGAATCATTCTCTTCGGCTCGCGCGTTGATCTCTTTGTGCCGGACGCCGCGGAGCTGCTCGTGAACCCGGGCGACAAGGTCAAGGCCGGACGGACGGGGGTGGCGCGATGGAAGTGAAGAGCCGCGAGGCCGAGCCGGGCCGCCGGCCGACCGGAAGGATGCGGCGCCTCTCGCGGGAAAGGCTCTCCCGGGGCCTCTTCGTCCTCCCGACCCTCTTCACCGTCGGCAACCTCTTCTGCGGCTACCTCTCGATCTGGTGCTCGATCCGTGGGACCTTCGAGATCGCCGCATACCTCATCATCGTCGCGGCCGTGCTCGATGCCCTGGACGGCCGCATCGCGCGCTTGACCCATTCCGCTTCCGAGTTCGGCGAGGAATACGACTCCCTGGCCGATCTCGTCTCCTTCGGCGTCGCGCCGGCGGTTCTCGCCTACTCCTGGGGACTCTCGGATTTCTCCCGGCTGGGCTGGCTGGCATCGTTCCTATTCGTCGTCTGCGGCTCGATGCGTCTGGCCCGTTTCAATATCCAGACCCACGTCGTGGACAAGAAGTACTTCATCGGCCTGCCGATCCCCGCGGCGGCCGCAACGATCTCAACGCTTGTCCTCGTGACGCCCGAGCCTCTCGTGGACCGGGTCTGGATGACGGGCCTGCTCGCGCTGACGATCATCCTGTCTTACCTGATGATCTCGACGATTCGCTACCGTTCCTTCAAGGATCTCGACTTGAAGCAGCGACGGCCGGCCTGGATTCTGCCTCTGATCGCTGTCGTGTTTGTCGTCATCGCCTTCCGTCCGACGCTCTCGCTGCTTGCGCTGACCCTGGTCTTCGCCGCCTCGGGGCCCGCTGCCAAGCTGGTAGGGTTCCTGAGGAGAAAACGCGGGCCGAGAGGCGGGAGGCGGGAGGCGGCAGACGGGCCCACGACGCCCACGTAGACTCGCCTACCGCCTGCCGCCTACCGAGATCCTGCCGTCTGCCAGTCCGTCGTGAGCTCCGGTCCGGCGGCGGAGAGGATGTGGTAACGGACCCGGCAGCAGTCCGGTGGCACGGGCGGACGCACCAGGATGACGGCCGCGGGGATCATCTCGAGGGGGCCGATCAGCGTCTCGTAGAACCGGACCCGTGAAGAGCGGCCCGGCGAGACGCGCCGGCCGTTTGGCGCATAGACCTCGAAGCGGTCGAACCCGCCGAGATGCACGTCGCGGATCCCCGGCCGGGAGAGATCCACCTCGATCCAGTTCGAGACGCGCGAGAGAACCGAAGGGATGGGCGACCCGTTCTCCACCGAAATGGTCACGGCCCCGGCGGCGCCTCGCTCGACGGAGACGCTCAGTCTTGGAGCGAGCGAGCGGCCGAGCAGGATCTCGTTCAAGGCCGGGAGCGTGAAGATTCGGTCGGAGTCGGACCGGCCCGAGAACCGGATGACTCGCCCTCGGCCGAAACGCCGTGCCTTGAGGTCCTGTCCGAAGCCTCGGATCATGTCGGTCCAGAAGGGTTGCCGGAAGACCACCTCGTCGCCCGCGTCGAAGCGGCGCCCCTGCACGACGACAGGGCGCCTGGCTCGGAAGAGGTAGCCGAAGCCGGCGCGTTCCTCCACCTCCATGTCCTGCTGGAACTCGACGCGCGGATCGTCCGACAGACGGGCGAGAAAGCCTTCCGGCAGAGCCCCGCGGTCTTCGCCCCGACGGTTCTTCCACCGCCCTTCCGCGTTGGGGGCATAGCCGGCCCACCAGGGCCTCGCCAGGCGATCCGTCTCCGCCGGATCGGCGCTTTCATCCTCGCCGAAAACCATCGCGACGAACCCGTCCACCGCCGCCGCCAGGGGCCAGAGTTTTTTCCGGCCGCCCGCCGGAGGCGGGAACCCCAGAGTCAAAGAGAGAAAGAGGCCGGCGGGAAGCCTGGGGCGCATCCGGCGAAGGAGGGCCGCGCAGGGAGTCGCCGTCTCGGCGGTCAAGGGCAGATCGAGGTGGACTCCGCCGAGGGGACCCCGCCGCGCTTCGTCATGGACCGCCGTCTGGACGGCCAGCACGAGAGCGTTTTCGAGAGCCCGCCGGACGGGGGCCTCCTTGCTCGCGAGCGCCGCGGTCGCGTCCTTGCCCCCGGCGACGACCGGCGACACCACAAACCCGACCATCGGTCTGGGAGGCGGAGCGAGCCGGACGACGACCCAGCCGTTCCCACGCCTCTCGAGTCTCGCCGCGGGCAGGAGCGCCCAGGAGAAACCGCCCTGTCGCAAGGCGGATTCGGCCTGCGTCTCGTCGGCCTCCGAGCCAAAGCCTTCCGCGAACCAGACGCCGCTGCCGGAAGGCCGAGCGGGCGTCGTGCGCCCGGGGCCGGGGCGCCGGCAGGCCAGAGCCGCAGCCGCAGCGACTACGAGAATGGCCGCGCCGAGCCCTCTCCTCATGCCGGCGTCGCGACCGGCTTCTCCAGAGGCAGGTCGAATCGGACACGGAAGCCTCCGCGCTCCCGGTTCTCCGCCGAGATGGATCCGCCGTGCTCCTCCACGATCTTCTTGGCGATGGCCAGGCCGAGCCCGGTGCCGCCGCTCTTGGCCGAGAAGTAAGGGTCGAAGAGGCGCGGCAGATTCTCCGGATCCACTCCCGGGCCGGTGTCTTCAACGGTCACGAAGATGCGGGAATCCTGCCGCCGGGCCGTGACGCGGATCTCGCCCGGAGCGCCCGCGAGCGCCTCGACCGCGTTGACCATCAGGTTTGAGAAAACCCGCGACAGGAGCCGCGCGTCGGCCTGCGCGGTCAATCCCGGCTGGATATCCAGGGACCAGCGCACGCCGGGGACGCCGGCATAGGAGCCGGCCGCCTCGGCGAGGAGCCGGCTGACGTCGGTCGGGCGGACCTCCGGAGACGGCAGCCGAGCGTAGTCGGAGAACTCCGACGCGGCCAGGCGCAGCTCGTCGGTCTGTTTGAGCACCCGCGAGACGCATTCTTCCAGCACGCGGTCGAAGTCGGGCGAGCCGCGCTTCCAGACCTCGCGCAGGTGCTCGACGGCCAGCCGGATGGGGGTCAGCGGGTTCTTGATCTCGTGCGCGATGATGCGCGCCATTTCCGCCCAGGCCGCCAAGCGGTTGGACCGGACCACGTCGGAGACGTCCTCGAGAACGGCCATCCGCGCTCCCTCGCCGCCGAGCGGCAACGGGACCGTCACGACCCGCCAGCGTTCTCCAGGCCGCGGCTCCACTTCGACCGCAGTGTACGCCGCGTCGGGATCCAGCAGAATCCGGCGCACCGGGGTCATCCGCTCGCCGGGAAAGACCTCCTCGAGCGTGGCGGCGTCGGCGCGGCCTTCCCCGAGGGCCGCCGCGGCGGGGTTGGCGAGCAGCACCCGCCCCTCCTCGCGGAACGCGACGACTCCCGCCGTCATGTGGGTGAGGAGCGTCGCGATTCGCTCTTTCTCCTCCAACAGCGCCTCGGTCTGGGACTTCAGGCTCCGCGACATGGACAGGAAGGCGGCCACGAGCTCCTTCAATTCCTCGTCGGGCGGCTCCTCGAGCCTCGGCGAGAAGTCTCCGCGCGCCACCGCCCGCGTCCCTTCGACCAGGTCCGCAACCGGGCGAGCCACGCGCAGGGCGAGCCGCCCGGCCACGACGGCCGAGATCAGGAAAACGAGGAGGCTGAAGGCCGAGACAGCGGCCATCAGTTGCGAGGCCTCGGCCTCGGCCACTCGCCGCTGAGGCAGGAGGAGCAAGGAGAGGAGTCCCGGGCTTCGGACTCCCGGAACGCCCGGGATCGCCGAGTGGCTCGTCGTGATCTCCTCGAAGCTGCCTTCGGAGACGACGCGGGAGCCGATGTACTGGCCTCCGCCGCCGAGTCCGATGCTGACGTACGCGAAGGCCGGCACGCGATCGGGCACGAGTCCGGCCGCATAGAGGTCGCGTCGGGAGGTGGCGACGAGAGTCGAGTCCGGCGCGTAGACGGAGAGGTCGTAGCCGACGGAGTTGGCGAGCCACGCGATCAGGACGTCGTCGAGGGCCCGGATGTTCCCCCGCCCGCCGGAGGCCGACGGGAGATAGTCGTCGAGCACTCGACGAGCGGTCTCGAGCGCCGTGCGGGCGTGATCGAGCGTGTCCTGCTGGGAGTGAGTCAGGATCGTGGCCCGCAGGAAAAACGTCACGGCCAGGAGTGGCACGAGGACCCCGGCGGCGAACAGCACCACCAACCGCCCGCGAAACGTCCTCGCCAGCCGCGGAAGACCCTGGCCCGGCTCCCGTTCCTCCGTCGCCACCGTGCGCCAGACGAGGAGGAGACCGACGATCCCGTACAGGAGCACGATGCCGGAAATCAGCAGCGCCGCGGTCAGAAAGCGGCCGAGCGCGCCGGGGCCCGGCACGGCGACGAGCTGGTAGCCGTCGGCCGTCGGCCGGATCTGACCCCAGAGCTCCTCGCCCCGGTATGGGAGATGCGTCTCGACGGGGGACGCGGACCGGCGCAAGCGCTCCTTCAGGGCCGCGGGCAGGGCCGGGCCCTCGTCTCGCGGCTCGGCATCGCGCCCGTACGGGACCAGAACGGGGCGAGGCGCGGACGGCGCGGGCAGCGCGCCGCTCTCTCCGAGCACGAGCCGTCGGTACACCTCGATCCGAGGGGGCAGCGGATCCCATGTCGGCCAATCGGCGACCGTGATCGCCACGCTGCCCCAGCGCCGCGCCCCGTCCAGAATGGGTACGCTCCGGCGCACGAGGGCGACCCGGTGCCGGTCGATCGAGACGGAAGCCTGGCCGAGCTCTCGGAGGTTGCGGTCCGGAATGAGAGAGAACCCGCTGCGCTCGGAACCTGCGGCGTCGTAGACCTCGTAGGAGACGAGATCGGGGGTCTTCGAGAGCCTTTCGCCGTCCTTCCAGATCCGGTAGGCCAGATCCGAAAGATCGCAGTCGTTCGGATTCGCTGGAAGGTCGCGGCCCAGGTCGTATCGCGCGACCCTCGCGGCGGCCCGATCGGCGGAGGACACCGCGTCCGCCGACGGGTGAGACGGGTCGGGCAGAACGATCGCCCGCGCGGTCTCCACAGCGCTCGCGGCACGCGCGTGCTCCGAAATCGACGCGACGAGAAGAATCGTCAGAAGGGCGGCTCCGATCAACAGGCGGGCCACGGCGACCTCTCCGGCCGAAGGCGCCGCGCCGACCGCCCGGGTCCAGAGCTCGAACGCTCCGGCAAAGAGCGCGAGGATCCCGGCGAGAAAAAGGACGGAAGGGCTCACCCCGGCCAGGCCCAACACCATCGCGAGCGCCGTGACGAGAAGGGCCGCCGTCATCCATTGCCTCGAGCGGCCGCCGCTGCGCGTGGAAGCCGCCAGAGCTACGGCCACGACGAGCAGAGCGGTCAGCGCTGCCGGCCGCGCCAGCGTCGAAAGACGAGTCGGGCTTCCCAACTGAGGAGCCGGGACCGCCGCCGCCGCGACTGCCGCCAGGAGCGCGGCAACGTACCCGCCGGCCCGACGCAACGCGGCGCGTGGAGGGGCCGGTTCCGCGTCCCCGCGACGCGCAAGCACGGCCGGCAACAGCAACGGCCCGAGCGCCAGGGCCAGAAGGCGCCAGGAAGCGAGCGCCCGGCTCCCCGCCGACGCCTCGACCGCCAAGAAGGCCAGAGCGAGGGCGACTCCGACGCGGGAGGGATCGCCGGCGCGGCCGATGAGAAAGAGCGCCGCGGCGAGAAGCCCGATGAGCGCCGCTCCTCTCCACAACGGCGCGCGTCCGGCCACCGACAGGGCCCTCGCTCCCACGAGCGCCCGGCCGGACGCATCCCGAAGGAGAACCGAGCCACCCTGCGGGGCCACGGGCTCCCAGGAGAGAGCCTCGCCCGAGAGACCGAGCGCCGTCGCGAAGTCAGGCGCCTCGACTGGCAGCGACCGGGCGGAATAGATAACGGCCGCCGAGCGTCCCTGGCCGGCCGATCGCCGATACACGAGCGTCAGCGCAGTCGCCGACCAGCCCGCGCCGAGCCCGTCCACGTTGACGAGCCCGGCCAGCGAGGCCGGAGCGTCGCCCCACCAGGCGTGGACGGCTCCGGCCGAGTCCGTCAGCGCGATCCAGCTTCCCGGCGCCGCGCCCTCCATGGCCTGCCGCGCCGCGGAGAACAGGACGAGACGGTTGACGGCGATCCCTCCCCCGGCCAGAGACCTTGCGACCTCTGGCCTCGCCGAGAGAGCGGTCGCTCGGCTGGAGAGCTCCTCGGCCGCGGTCCGGACCGCGGCCGCCAAGCGGGGCGGAACCGATGAGGGCCGGGCCGAGGGACGGGCCAAGGGGACATCCCCATCGAGGAGGAGAAGACACGAGACACCGAGGAGCGCCGCAACGAGCGGCGCCGGCGACCGCAGGCTCACGGGATGGCGATGCGGCTCACAGAGAATGCGGCTTCATGGGCAGATCGACTCCTCGCTCGCGCGCCGCCGCGATCGCCTCCGGATAGCCCGCGTCGGCGTGACGCATGACCCCGGTCCCCGGATCGGCCGTGAGGACTCGCTCGAGCCGGCGCGCGGCGGATTCGGTGCCGTCGGCCACGACGACCATGCCCGCATGGATCGAGTTGCCGATGCCGACTCCGCCACCGTGATGGACCGACACCCAGCTCGCCCCGCAGGCCGTGTTGATCAGAGCGTTCAAGATCGGCCAGTCCGCGATCGCGTCGGAGCCGTCGCGCATCCCCTCGGTCTCGCGGTTGGGCGAGGCGACGGACCCGCCGTCCAAGTGATCCCGCCCGATGACGATCGGGGCGCGGACGCGGCCTTCCCGCACAAGTTCGTTGAAGAGGAGGCCGGCTTTCGCTCGCTCGCCGTAGCCCAGCCAGCAGATGCGCGCCGGGAGGCCCTGGAACGCCACGCGCTCCTCCGCGAGCGTCAACCAGCGGGCGAGCGCCGCATTTCGCGGGAAGAGCCCGATCAGCGCGCGGTCGGTCGTCCGGATGTCTTCCGGGTCCCCGGAGAGAGCGGCCCACCGGAACGGCCCCTTCCCTTCGCAGAAGAGGGGCCGCATGTAGAGCGGCACGAAGCCGCCGATGTCGAAGGCTTCCTCGACCCCCGCCTTCTTCGCCTGGCCGCGCAGGTTGTTGCCGTAATCGAAGACGACGGCACCGCGCCGCCGCATCTCCAGCATCGCTCGCACGTGCGAGGCCATCGTGTCGTAGGCGCGGTCGATGTAGCTCCGGGGATCGCGCCGGCGCAGGGCGATCAGGTCCTCCAACGACTCGCCGGGCGCGGCGCGGGGCACGTACCCGTAGAGCTCGTCGTGCGCCGAGGTCTGATCCGTCAGGAGGTCCGCCACGATGCCCAGGCGGTTCAAGCGCTCCAGGAGATCCACCGCGTTCGCCTTCACGCCGAGGGAGAGCGCCTGCCGCGCTTCTTTTGCCTCGAGCGCGCGCTCGATCGCCCGTTCGAGGTCGTCCTCGCGGGCGTCCAGGTAACGGCTCTGGAGCCGCCGCTCGATCCTCTCCGAGTCGACCTCGGCGATCAGGGCCGCGCCTCCGTTCATCGTGGCGGCGAGGGGCTGCGCGCCTCCCATGCCCCCGAGACCCGACGTCACGACGAGCCTCCCCGAGAGGGTCCCGCCGAAGTGCCTTTCGGCCGCGGCCGCGAAGGTCTCGAAGGTCCCCTGCACGATCCCCTGGCTTCCGATGTAGATCCAGGACCCCGCAGTCATCTGCCCGAACATCGTCAGGCCCATGGCGTCGAGGCGGCGAAATTCCTCTCCCGTGGCCCAGGCGGGCACGAGAAGAGCGTTGGCGATCAGGACCCGGGGAGCGTCCGCGTGCGTGCGGAAGACGCCGACGGGCTTGCCCGACTGGACCAGAAGGGTCTCCTCGGACCCCAGGCGCTTCAAGGTCTCGACGATCGCGTCGAAGCACTCCCAGTTTCGCGCCGCCTTGCCGGCGCCCCCATAGACGATCAGCTCGTCGGGTTTCTCGGCGACGTCCGGATCGAGGTTGTTCTCCAGCATCCGCAGGGCGGCTTCCTGCGCCCAGCCGCGGCAGCGCAGCGCCGTGCCCGTCGCGGCGCGGATGACGCGGGCGGCAGACTCGACCGGCACGGACAAAGTATAGCCGGCTGTCTGCTAGTCGAGCGTCGCGGTCAGACGCTTCAGCACCGAGTTGCCGAGGAAGGAGCGGGCGGCGCTCAAGTCTCCGGACAGGACCCGGTCCTTCTTCCACGGGGCAACGGCGCGGCGGAAGGCCCCGCGGACCTTCTCGAGCCGCGGCGAGGAGCGCAGGGGCAGCAGGAACTCCATCGCCTGAAACGCCACGAGCAGCTCGATCGACAAGACGCACGCGAGGTTCTCGACGACCGCCGAGAACTTCCGGGCCGCGATCGGAGACATCGACACGTGGTCCTCCTTGTCCGCGGAGGTGGGGATCGAGTCCACGGAGGCGGGGTGCGCCAGCACCTTGCTTTCGGACACGAGCGAGGCCGCCGTCACCTGAGCCATCATCAGACCCGAGTGAAGCCCCCCTTCCTCGACCAGGAACGCGGGCAGGTCCGAAAGAGCCGGGTTCAGGAGCTTCTCGATGCGGCGCTCGGAGATCGAAGCGAGATCGGCGGCCGCGATGGCGGCGTAGTCGAGGACCAGGCCGACCGGTGCGCCGTGGAAGTTGCCGCCCGAGACGATCCGCCCGTCCCGCGCGAAGACGAGCGGGTTATCGGTCGCGCTGTTCATCTCCCGTTCGAGAACGTCCCTCGCGTGGCCGAGCGCGTCGCGCGCCGCGCCGTGGACCTGGGGCATGCAGCGAAGGGAGTAGTTGTCCTGGACTTTGCCGCAGCCCCGGTGGGATTCGCGGATCGCGCTGCCCGCGAGCAGCCGCTTCAGGTTCCGAGCCGAGGAGGCCGCACCCGGGTGGGGCCGCGCGGCGAGAACCCGCGCGTCGAAGGCTTCGTCCGACCCCCTGGCAGCGTCCAGGGAAGCGGCGCCGGCGACGTCGGCGATCCGGCAGAGGAGGAGAGCCCGCTCGAGCGCGAGCCCGCCGACCGCCACCGACATCTGCACGCCGTTGATGAGAGCGAGACCTTCCTTGGCCGCGAGGACGACCGGCGACAGGCCGGCCTCGCGCATCGCTCGGGCCGCCGGGAGAACGCGTCCCTCGCGCCGCACGCGCCCTTCCCCCATCAGCACCAGCGCCAGGTGCGCGAGCGGGGCCAGGTCTCCCGAGGCGCCGACGGATCCTTGCTCCGGAACGAGCGGCAGGATGTCGGCTTCGAGCATGCGGAGGAGCGTCTGGACGGTCGCGGGACGGATGCCCGAGAGGCCTTTGGCCAGGGCGTTGGCTCTCAGGAGCATCATGGCTCGCACGGCGCGATCCGGCAGCGCGGGGCCCACTCCGGCGCAGTGGCTGCGCACGAGGTTGCGCTGGAGCTCCTCCAGCTGGCCGGCCGGAACCGCAACCTCGGCGAACTTCCCGAACCCGGTTGTGACTCCGTAGACGCTCTCTCCCCTCGCGACCGCGTTCTCCACGGTCCGTCGGGACGCGGCCATCGCGCGCCGCGCGGCGGGAGCGAGGACCGCGCGGGCGCGCCGGTCCGCGACGGCGGCGAGGTCGTCGAGAGTCAGACCCGCGCCTGTGAGTTGGAGTCGCTTCAACGCACGCGATTGTATAGAAGCCGGAGAGCCTGCTATCTTGCCCCGTTCGCTGCGACGCGGCCAGGGGCCTGAAGGATGGTGTGAGGCGGCATGCAAGAGTTCTCAAAGCCGTGAGAGTCGTGGCGGTTCTGGGCGGCCAGTGGGGAGACGAAGGGAAGGGAAAGGTCGTGGACCTTCTCTCCGGACGCTTCGACGTCGTCGCGCGCTACCACGGCGGCCACAACGCCGGGCACACCGTCAAGTTCGGCGACCGCCATTTCGCGCTCCACCTGCTCCCCTCGGGGATCGTGCGCGGAAAGAAGAGCGTGATCGGCCCGGGAGTCGTCGTGGATCCGGAGGCCCTCCTCTCGGAGATCGACGCCGTCGCTGCGGAGAGGATCGCGGTCGAGGAGAACCTGCTCGTCTCCGACCGCGCGCAGGTGATCCTCCCCTATCACCGGCTGCTCGACGGGGCCCGCGAGCGGGCCGCCGGGGCCTCTAAGATCGGAACGACGCTGCGGGGGATCGGGCCCGCCTATGAGTCGGCCGCTGCGCGGCGGGGCGTGCGGATCGCGGACCTGCTCCGGCCGGAGGTCCTGGCCTGGCGCGTCGAGTCCCTGGCGGCGGAGACGGAATCCCTCCTGGCCGCCCTTGGCGAGCGCGAAGTGCCACCCGCCGGCGACGTCGTCGAGTCTCTCTCGCGCGCCGCCTCGAGGCTCTCTCCCATCGTCACGGACACGGGGCGCTACCTCCGCGATCACCTGGCGCGCGGCGGGACCCTCCTGGCCGAGGGCGCGCACGGAGCGATGCTCGACCTGTCCGCCGGCACTTACCCCTTCGTGACGTCTTCCACCTGCACCGCCGCTGGCGTCGCCGCAGGTCTCCAGATCGCGCCGCGGGCCCTCGAAGGCTCGATTGTCGTGGTGAAGGCCTATACGACACGCGTGGGAGCGGGACCCTTCCCGACCGAGCTGCTCGACGCGACCGGAGAGTACCTGCGCCGGCGTGGCAACGAGTACGGCACCTCCACCGGCCGTCCACGCCGGACCGGATGGTTCGACGCCGTCGTCGCTCGGACCTCCGTCGCGCTCTCGGGCGCCGACGCGATCGCAATCACGAAGCTCGACGTGCTGGACGAAATGGAGGAGATCCCGGTCTGCGTCGGATACAAGCTCGACGGCCGAACCGTGGACAGCGTGCCGGCGCTCGTCGAGGACACCGAGCGCCTGGCTCCCGTGTACGAGTGGCTCCCCGGCTGGAGCTCGAAGACGACCGCCGTGACGCGCTTCGAGGATCTTCCTGCCGCCGCGAAGCGCTACATCCACTTCCTGGAAGAGGCCTCCGGCGCTCCCGCCGCCTTCATCTCCACCGGCCCCCGTCGCGAAGAGACGATCGTCCGACCCGACTCCCCCTTCCTCGCCGCCCTCCCCGCCGGCCAGGAGTGAGGGTCTGACTCGAATCGGCGCATATACTTCTGGCTTGATGTCCGGGCCGCTAGCTCAGCTGGTCAGAGCATCGGCCTTTTAAGGCGAGCATGGCCCTACTGAGTCGGAAGGACTTGCGGTTTTCCTCGGAAATTCAGCGTGCCCGGTGTGCCACGAGTGCCGTCTGTGCCACGAATCACACCAAACGAGCCACAAACGAGCCACAGGGGAACGGGTGTTTTTGGAAAGGGAACACGGACAAAACACGGACAAGGTGAGTGAGAGTGAACGGAACATCCTGGCGGGGGGAGGTGGTCGTGGAAGACCCGAGTCGCCTGACGCTTTGCGGCTCCCCCTCCTGCCTCCCAACCGTGTCACCGGAAGATCCTGGCAGCCCGATGCCGGTCCGGCGGCAGGGTGACCGCCTGACGAATCTCGTCGTCTATACTGTATGAAAAAAGGGAGAAGACGATGAAAAGACGCTACACGACGGCACTCGCAGTGCTTACCGGCATTGGGCTCGGAGCGACCTTCGTTCAGAGCCTTCACGCGCAGGCCAAGCCGCCCATCTATATGATTGCCATCAACGATGTCACGAATCCGGACGGTTACAAGAACGAGTATCTTCCGCCAGCGCAGGCATCGCTCAAAGCCCATGGCGGTGTGTACGTCGCCGCAGGAGTGGGAACGGTAATTGATGGCGATCTGCCCAAAGGGCGCACCGTCATCCTTCGCTGGGACAGCATGGAGCAGCTGCTGGCTTGGCGCCATTCACCAGAATACGAGGCGGCCCGGAAGATCGGCGAGAAGTACGCGAAATACAACCTGGTTGCGGTCGAGGGCGTGAAACAGTAGCGCGAGCCTCCACCTGCGGAGCCTCCTAGATCGTGATAATGTTGGGTGGTCGAGCGCGGAGGCCGACCGAGCCTCTTGCTCGAACCGGCGGACGCGATCCTGGTCGGTCGCGACGGACTCGGCCAGCACCTTGATCGCCACGTCCTGCTTCAGCCTCGCGTCCCGCGCCCGGTACACCTCACCCATCCCGCCCGCGCCGAGCGGCGCAAGGACCTCGTAGGGGTCGAGACGCGAGCCAGGGCTCAGGGCCATCCGAATCGCAGAAGTCTACGCCTCGTGCGATCTGTGCCTCGGTCGGTCTTCCTGCGAGCCCATGTCGAGCCAGCGCACGTCCACGTCGGTATGCGCGGCCTCGTAGGTCTTCTCGACCAGCCCGAGCAGGTCGCGGCCGTGCGGCGAGTAGAGGACGAGCAGCGTTTGCGTCTCGCGGCGGCAGGCGACGAGCGGGCGGCGACAAGCAGGGCGAACCCGAAAAGCCGCCGCGTCACGGCGTCAAGGATAGCGTGCCTCCGTTGGGCTGAGGTTGGCCATGAGGGCAATTCGCATCAGGCGCAAAGCGTCGAATCGAGGTTAACTCTCGGCGCATGGGCGATCCGTCCGAGTTTTCTCTCAAGGTGCAGCTGTTTCTCAAGGCGTATCGGTGGCGGCGGATCGATCCGGTGCCGTGGACGCCGCTGTCGAAGCCGCTTTCCGGGTGCCGGGTCGCGCTCGTCTCGAGCGCCGGCTTCGTGATGCCGGGACAGAAACCGTTCGACGCGGAGACGCGCGGTGGAGATTCGACCTTTCGCGAGATCCCGGGCGACGCCGAAGTCGCCTCCCTCGTGGACACGCACCGTAGCCAATCCTTCGATCACTCCGGCCTGCGCCGCGATCCCAACCTCGCCTTCCCCCTCGACCGTCTTCGCGAGCTCGCCCGAGCCAGGCGGATAGGGCAGGTCAACCGGCGCCATCTCTCCTTCATGGGATCGCTCACCGCTACGGGCGCCTTCGTCCGCGATACGGCGCCCGCCGCTGCGAGACTCCTTGTCGAGGACGGCGTGGACGCTGCGATCCTCGTTCCTGTCTGACCGATGTGCACCCAGGCCGTGAGCCTGGCCGCTGCCGAGCTCGAGCGGCAGGGAATCGCGACGGTCGCGATAGTTCTCCTACGGCACGTCGCTGAGAAAGTGCGCCCCCCGCGAGCCCTCTTCGTCCCCTTCCGCCATGGCTACCCGCTCGACACGCCGGGCGATCACGCGCGGCAGATCGCGGTACTCGAAGAGGCGCTGCGGATGCTGGAAGACCCAAACCTCAAGCCGCCGGCTCTAGTGGATTTCGCGGCCCGGACGCCGACGACTCTTTGAGCCATCGACGGACACTTTTCTCCCGAATCTCTTCGAGATTGGGAGAGGTATTGATCTTCGACCGTAACGCCCGCGGCGTCCGGAGGACAGAGAAACCGGGGAAGCGATGAGAAACAACAGACGAACGGCCGGCGCGCGATCCGCCGGACTCTTTCTCGCGACGTTTTCGGGCTGGCCGGAGCCCTCGCCACGGCCGGCGTCGGGGAGAAGCCCGAGCCAGACGCGATCCAGCAGCTCCTCCCGCGGGACGCGATCCCGGCGATTCAAAACTCTCGCTTCGTGACCGCGGAGCGGGCGCAGGATTTCTCCGGAGGGATCGGTCCAGGCCCTGCGCCTCTACTGGTTCATCTGGGCGCGTTTTCATCCGAACAGCCGTATCCTTCCGGAGTCGTAAAAGGAGAGACGATCGCGATGGCTCTTCAGGAAAAGCTCGACGCACACAAAGCGAAGTCCCGGACGAAGATGGACCCTGCAGTTGCGGAGGTCCTGCGGCGAGCGACCGACGACCTCGAGCGGTCCGGAATCGCCGGGAAAGTCGCGCGAATCGGAGAACGGGCCCCGGACTTCGCGCTGCCCGATTCGCGCGGCCGGATCGTGCGCCTGTCGGACGCGCTCGCCAGAGGCCCCGTGGTCCTGACGTTCTATCGCGGCCACTGGTGACCCTACTGCAATCTGGAGCTGGAGGCTCTTGAGCAGGTGTTCCCCGAGATCGCGGCCGCCGGCGCGTCTCTTCTCGCGATCTCGCCCGGGAAACCCGAGTACCTGCGCCAGACGATCGAGAAGCACAGACTGAAGTTCGAGGTCTTGAGCGACGCCGGCAACAGCGTCGCGAGCCGCTATGGCCTCGTCTTCACCATGGATGCCGCGGTGCGCGACGTGTATTTGAACAAGCTGGGGATCGACCTCTCGAAGTTCAACGCCGACGAGTCCTGGACGCTGCCGATCCCCGCGCGGTTCGTCCTCGACCGCGCCGGCGTCATCCGGTGGGCCGAGAGCCATCCCGATTACACGAAGCGGCCGGAGCCCGCGGAGACGGTCGAGACTCTTCGCGCGATCGCGAAGTAAGCCGGTCAGGCGCCGAGGGGATCGGGCGGCTCCCCGCCCGTCCGGGCGTGGAACTGCCGCAGCAGCTCTTGCCGGAGCTCCGGCCGCGGCGCGGCTTCGGCGGCCCCTTGCCCGGCGCGATCCCGTTCGACGATACGCTGGTTCGCAAGCTCCAGGCCGCCTGGGCTGCACGGCCCCCCGGTGAGCGACTCTTGCAGATGCCGTGAACCTTCAGGATATTGTTGATCCCGCCGGGGCGGCTGGCTACATCTCTCTCGTGGGCAGGCGCGGAGACATCGCCCGGTACACTTCGCCCATCCCGCCTGCGCCGATCGGCGACAGGATCTCGTAAGGGCCGAGACGGGTGCCCGCGGAGAGAGCCAAGGCTCCGAAA
>JBKPBH010000091.1:0-9144 GCA_046726795.1 Acidobacteriota bacterium | reverse complement strand
CCGTCGTGGTTGCCGACGTCGTAGAGAGCGCAGATGTGGGGATGGGAGAGCTGCGAGATCGTCTTCGCCTCTCGCTCGAACCGCTGCCGCGCTTCTGTGCTCGCCGAAAGGTGCTGCGGGAGGACCTTGATCGCGACCGTCCGTTCGAGCCTCGTGTCCCGCGCCTTGTAGACCTCGCCCATGCCGCCCGTTCCGAGGGGGGAAAGAACTTCGTATGGGCCGAGGCGCGCGCCGGTGCTCAGAGCCATGACTTTGCGAAAGAAACGCCCGGAGAGATCATAGCCCCGCGGTGCGGGAGGGAGTGCGGGCCTAACGGGAGGCGACGGGCGCGGAGGCAGCCCCGCGAACCTCGGCCAGGTCGGGCAGGTCAGCATCGGCGCGGCGCCATACAGCCGAGAGGCGGCGGTAGGCGTCTTCCGAGGCTCCGCGGTCTCCGGACCTGGCGGCGGCCCGGGCGAGTCCGAGAAGGGAAAGCGCCCGGTTGGGAGCGTGCGCGAGGGAGCTCTCGAACTCGGCGCGGGCCTCTCCGGGCTTTCCGGCCGCCAGGAGAAGCTCGCCCAGGAGCTCGCGCGCGGGCTTGACGACGGCCGGCGGGCCGAAATCGAAATTGAGGGCGTCTTCCGAAGTCGCCGCCTCCTTCGCGAGCGCGATCGCGCGTGGCCCGTCTGAGCCCACCGCAGCGAGAAGCGCCTCCAGCTCCTTCTTCAGAATCGCGTCGGCCGCGGCGGCGGCTCCGCGTCCCATCGCGTACATCGATCCGCCGTGGTGGCCTTCGGCGGGCTCCTTCCCGATCGCTGCGGCCGCCTTGCCGGCGCGGTCGCGGTCTCCCTTCGCGGCCGCCGCGAAGCCTTGGGCGAAGAGAGTCACGCCCCGGTCCTCCGTCAGAGAACGAGCCACGTCGCCGTCGAAACGCCGCGTTTCCACGACATACGCCGCGCGCATCATCGCCAGATGCGTCTTCGCACGGTCGGAGCCGCTCTTGCCCGAGTCTTCTTCCATCGTGGCGAGAGCCTTACGCGCCTCCGCGTAGCGGCCCTGCTGCAGGTAGGTGTACTCGAGCCAGAAGAGAGCGTGGTAGTTGTGGTCGTCGGGCCCGAGCGACTTCCTCTGCGCTCGGTCGAGCGAGGCCTTCCAGGCCGCTTCGTTCGAGGCAGCGGCCTCCTCCCACATCCCCGAGGCGAAGAAGATATGGGAGGGCATGTGAAGCGCGTGCCCCGCCGCCGGAGCGATCTTCGCGTAGACGCGGGCCGCGCGCATCCCGAGGGGCGCGTGGACGGGGTCGTCGTAGGAATGGATCAGGTAGTGGACGGCGCCGGGGTGGAGCGGGTTCTTCGCGAAGACTTCCTCCGCGATCGCGGCGGCCTTCATATACGTCGAAGAGTCCCGTTTCCCTTCGGTCGAGCCCAACAGCGCCAGCGCATAGAACGCCGCCGCGTTCTCGTCCTCGGGAAACTTTTCGTGGAGCAACCGCATCGCCTCGGCGTAGGCACGGTCGTTGGCGGCCTTGTCCCCCTTTCCATAGAGCTTCTCGACGGCGGAGAGGTACATCTTCTCGCGCTCGGTGGGCGCCTTCGCCAGGCGCGCCTCCGGGGTCGGAGCCAGGCGATCGAGCGCCTTGCGGGCTCCCTCGGCGTCCTGCTCCATCCAGAGGGGATGGTTGAAAGTCATCGCCTCGCCCCAGCAGGCCATCGCGAAGCCCAGCTCGATCTTCCGGGCCTCCTGGAATTCTTCGGCCGCGTCGTCGAACTCGAAGCTGTGAAGGAGAAGGGAGCCGCGCAGGAAATGCTTTCGCGCCTCCGCCGAGCCCGACGTCGGAAAGTCGATCTTCCCGAGGTCTCCCGACTGCGCCGCGAGCCCGGCGGCGAGCAGAAAGCCGGAAAGCGCCGCGAACAGGATCCTTCTCATCCACAAACTCGCCGCTTCCCCGCCGTTCACCACGGAAGCTCCAGAGCCCCGGCCAGGAGCCTGGGGAGCGGGCTCATCTTCCGGCATGTCGCGACGAAATCGGACAGGAATCGCGGGCTCGTCACCTGTTTCTCGGACAGGCGGACCGACGAGATGAAGTCCTTTCGTTTCAAGTCCTCGATGAAAGGGTGACTCGCGTCGTAGCCCCGGGGTGGGCGGCTGAGACGGTCTCCTTCGAGGGGAAGACCGGCGCGCGCGCTCTTCCACCGAGCGGGTCGCGCGACGATCGATTCGCGCACCTTCGCGAGAGCCGCCGCGTCCGGGTGCCAGAGCCCGGCGGCGGCGAAGCAGGCGTCCGGCTCGAGGTGGAGATAGAAGCCCGTCGTATGAACGTCTTTGCCGCCGCGGACGGGGAAGTACATTCCCGCATGCGTCTTGTAAGGGCTCTCGTCCCTGGAGAAGCGGGTGTCGCGGTAGATGCGGAAGAGAGCGCCGCCGCTCGGCCGCGGATCCGCCACGAGGTGGCGACTAACCTTGCGTAGATGCGGGCCAACATCGGAGATAAATCGCAGGCACGGCTCGCGGAGAGCCGTCTCGTATCGCTCGCGGTTAGCCTGGAACCAACCGCGGGAGTTGTTCTTCGCGAGCCCCCGGAGAAACCGGAAGAGCTCCGGTGAGAAGTGACTCGAACGTGCCAAAATCAGCTCCCCCGGATCCGTTTCGTCAGCGCCGGGACGCGGCCCAGAAGCCTCGCGTAGAGCGCGAGCTGGCCGCGGTGATACTCCTCGTGAGAAATCCCGTGGTGCATCCAGGCCAGCCGCGTCCCCATCTCGCCGTCGAAGCGGCGGATGTGCTGGAGCATGTGGAGCTCTCCCGCCTGCCGGATCTTCTTCTCCGCGTCCGCATGGGTCTTGCGGAGCGCGGCCACCAGAGTAGCCTTCGATCTCCAGCTCGAGACGCCGCGGCCATATTCGTGGAGGAATCCTTCGTAGGACTTGCGCCGGAAGTCCCCGTCGGGCCGCGACAGCTCTCCCGTCATCATCAGGCCGGATTCGACGATGTGCTGCACGAGCTCCAGTGCGGAGCGAGATTCCGGCGCCGGACGAAAGGATAGGTCCTTGTCGGGAAGGCTTCGCAGCTCGTCGAGAACTCCGTCCCGAGTGAACTTCCAGGCCTCCAGGGCCTCTTCGAGGAGCGTATTCCGCGACGTCAATCTGCCCTCCGGAATCCGGTGAAGTGTAGTCGCGGGGAGGAGAGACTTCTACTTCAAGCCTTCCATGACGTAGAGATCCGCGAGGCTCCGGTTGTAGGAGTAGGCGTACCAACGCCCACCGGGCGTTACGATGACCTGGCCGATTCCCGAGACGCCCGCCGCATCCTGAGGCAGGAACTCCTTCCAAGCCTCCTTGCGCCCCGTCCGGGTGTCGAGGAGGCGAACCTTGGCAGGGACCTCTCCCCTCCGCCGGATCATGAGAACGTTCGCGCCGAACCACCCCGACGGGTTCTCGTTGGCCTCCAGCCCACCGATCGGGGTGGGCTCTCCCCCGTCGATCGGATAGAGGTAATAACGACGGTCGGGCCCCTGGACGACGACGAGTTTTCCGTCCGGCGAAACGGACCTGCCGAAGGTCCGGTACCCCTCGGGCGAGATGGCTCGCGGTTTCGGCTCGTTGACTCCCTGGACCCAGAGGCGGACCCCGCGCTCGGGCTCGTTGGCCGCAAACAGGATTCGATGCCCGTCGGGCAGCCAGGAACCTGTGTGGAGACGAAGCCCGTCCTCGGGGAGCGACCGGCTTTCCCCCGCGCCGATCGGATAGAGGACGATCTTCTGCTTCGGGATGTCTCCCGCGACGGCCAGCGCCGTTCGCCCGTCGGGCGAAAGAGCCCAGGCCGCCCCCTCTCCCAACCTCACCGCCGGAGAGCCGTCGGCCCGTCGGACATGGGTCGAATAACCGGCTCCGCCTCCTTCGCCGGTCTCGTCGAAAAGGATCGTCTGTCCGTCGGCGGAAATGTCGCGCACGAGGGACCAGTCGAGCCAGGAGTAGTCCTGCTCCTTGTCCGACCCGGGAAGGAGCGCGGCGATCCCCTGCCGCGCCTTGTCCTGGACGACCAGGCCGCGGCCGCTCCTCGAAACGTCCTGGATCGTGAGGCCCCCGGTCGCCTGCCCGAGTACCCGAACTTTCCCGCCGTGATCGACCGCGTAGATGCCGCGGTTGAAACCCACGGGCGCGGCGGTGAACCACACCTCGTCGCCGCGCGGCGACCACGTCAGTCCCATGGCGCTCGCGAAGGCCCCGGTGATCGTCTTCTTCCCGGAGCGGTCCACGATGGAGACGAAGCCTCCGTCGTCGCCGCTCACGGGATGATCCACGAACGCGACCTCGTCGCCGCGCGGCGAGACCCGGGGATGACTGATCCAGCCGGCCGTCTCATACAGGACATGGCCCGCGGGGAACTCGAGGCGGTTCTTTGCGCCGACATCCCGCACGATCGCCAGGCTCTGGCCATCCGGCGCCCAATCCGCGGACTGGACGTCCTCGAGGACCTCCTTGGGCGAGCCTCCTCCGGTCATCCCGATCCGGGCGAGCGTGCCGGTCCGCGTGAACGCGTAGGCCGCGCGGCGGCCCAGAGACACCGCCATCTCGCCGGAGGGTGAGACGGAAAGCACTTCGGCGCCGGCGAGGCCGAACGGGCGCGATTCCGGGCTGTCCAGGCGGCTGACGAAGACCTCGGGAGGCCGTCCCTCCCACGCCGCGGAGTAGAGGATAGTCTGGCCGTCGGGCGCGAACCTCGCGGAAGGGATCTGGCCCCGGCGGAACGTGAGCTGCCGGAAGGTGGGAGGTTTGACGTATCCCGCCTTCTTGCCGGCGAAGTAGGTCGCCGCCATTCCCGCGACGGCGACGAGCGCCGTCAGCGGCAGCGCGATCGGACGCCGCAGGCGAGCGACGGCCGGCGCGAACGGGACCGCCGCCTGCGCCCCCGAGATCCCGGACAGCGCCTCCAGGTCAAAAGCGAGATCGCGCGCCGACTCGAATCGCTCCTCCGGATTCTTCTCCAGGCAGTGCCGCACGATCCGCTCCAGGCCCGGAGGAACTTCGCGGTTCGTCTGCGAGAGATCCGGAGGCTCCTTGGTCAATATCGCTGTGATCGTGTCCGCCGCGGTCTCCGCCCGGAAGGCGCGCTGGCCCGAGAGCATCTCGTAGAGGATCGCGCCGAAGGAGAAGATGTCCGAGCGCCGGTCCGCGGGTCTGCCCCGAACCTGTTCGGGGGACATGTAGCCCATCGTCCCGAGAACGACGCCGGGCTCCGTCCCGGCGGCCTCGGTGGGCAGCTGCGTCTGGCCGGCTTCGGGGAGCTCGCTCTCTTTCAGCTTCGCCAGCCCGAAGTCCAGGATCTTGACCCGCCCGTCGCGCGTGACGAAAACGTTCTCCGGTTTCAGGTCCCGATGGACGATCCCCTTCTCATGGGCCGCGGCCAGGCCCTTCGCCAGCTGCGCCGCGTAGTCGAGCGCCTTGCGGGCCGGCAGGGCCCCGGCCGCGATCCGCGCCCTCAGCGTCTCCCCTTCGAGAAGCTCCGTCACGATGTAGGGAGCGCCCTCGTGCATTCCGAAGTCGTACACCGCGGTGATCCCGGGATGATTCAGGCTGCCCGCCGCCTGCGCTTCCTGCTCGAAGCGGCGCAGCCGCTCCGGATCCTTCGAGAAGGACGCCGGCAACACCTTGATCGCGACCTCGCGCTTCAACCGTTCGTCGCGCGCCCGGTACACCTCTCCCATTCCGCCCGCGCCGAGCGGCGAAAGGATTTCGTAGGGACCGAGCCGCGTTCCGGCGCCGATCATGGATTCGAGGTTACTTCCCGCCCCGAACTCGCGCCCGCAAGTCTTCGAACCAGTCGAGGACGAGGTTCAGATGCTTCGGCGCCGATTCGGCGGCCTCGTCCTTGATCATGAGAAAGCGTTTCCCGTCGGGAGCAACGTCCCAGTTCTCGTAGTCCCCCTCAAAAAGAAGCTCCGGGCGCGAAGGGGAGAAGGACGGTTCCGTGGCAACGCCCACGCGGAAGAACTTCTTGTCTTTGCGGTAGAAGATCTCCTTGCTGTTCGGCGCCCAGCGAATCGATCTTCCCCCTTCGGCTGAGATCTGCCACTTCCCGCCCGGCCCCGGAAAGGCCGTGACGTAGACCTCGCCCTTTCCCGACTCGTTGGACGAGTAGGCTAACCAGCGGCCGTCCGGCGAGAGCGCGGCCTCCTCGTGGCGAAAGGGGCCCTGAAGCACCGGGCGCGGGGACGATCCCTTCTCGAAGGGATAGACCCAGATCTCCGGGACGCCGGCGCGCACCCGGGCGAAGATCAGCTGCTTGCCGTCGGGAGTGAAAGACGCCGGGGAGGACGAGTCCTGATCCGAAGTCAGGCGCTCCTCCGAGCCGCTCCCGTCCGCCGCGCGGATGTAGATGTTGTAGGCGCCTGCCTGGCTCGACTGATACGCCACGCGCTTGCCGTCGGGCGACCAGAGCGCGTTGCCGTCGTCCTTGCCGAAAGAGAGGCGCGTCAGAGTATCCCGCTCGAGATCCAGAACCCAGACGTCATAGGTCTCCGCCTCGACGGTCAGAGCCACCCGCTTGCCGTCGGGAGAAATATTCGGGGCGCTGAAAGGACGCTTGATTTTCGTCGCGGGGGTCTTTTCGCCTCGACGATCAACCCAGACGAGCGAGCGGTCCGGCAGGAGCATCCCTCCGGCGGCGTACAGGAGAGTTCCGTTGCCGGACACGGCGTAGCCCGCGCCGCCGTTGGTGTTCTCGAAGACCCCCTCGGCGACGGGGAAGGCCGCGCCCGTGACCTCGAGCCTCTTCAGATCGAACGGAGCCGCGAAAAGCGTGCCCGCGCGCGCGTAGAGGATGTGGCCCGACGCCGCGTATCGGGCGAACGTTCCTCCCTTGATCAGCGTCTTCTTCTCGCCGCCCGCTATCGGCGAGAGGGCGATCTCATAGTCCTCTAGACTCCCGCCCGTGAAAACGGTATAGAGGACCGCCTTGCCGCCCGGGAGGAACTCCGGCCAGAGGTGCCCTCGATCCTCCCCCTTTCCAGCGATCTTCGTGACGGGCTGCGGTGCTCCTCCGGCGGCCGAGACTCGAAACAGGCCGCCCGCCCACTTCTGGGGAAAGACGATCGTCTCGTCGGGCCCCCAGGTCGCTCCGAGCAATGGACTCGAGACCGCGCATTCGCAGATCGTCACCGGCGCGCCGCCCGACAGCATGATCTTCTTGATCTTGCCGTCCGCCCAGAAGCCGACCCACTGCCCGTCGGGCGAGAAGAAGGGCGAATAAGCCCCCTCGCTGCCGCCGATCGGAGCCGCCTCCACGGCCTCGAGCGACCGCAGGAAGAGCTGTCTCTTGTCCGCCCGGCGTCCGACGTAGACGACGCGGCGCCCATCCGGTGAGATCGACACGCTCGAGTAGTTGTCCCCGAGGTAGGAATCGCCGGCCGGGATCGGGACAGCCAGGCGCGTGACGGGCCGGGACACGGCCGGCCGGCTTCGCAGGACCGCCCATGTCGTCGCGGCGGCGAGAATCGCGCCCGCGACCGCTCCCGCCACGCCCCAGGCCAGGCGATCTTGCCGCCGCCTCGAGGCAATGACGGGAGCCGCCACGCCCGCCTGCGACCCCGCCTGCGCGATCCACGTGAGCTCGCTCTTGATGTCGTGCGCGCTCTGCCAGCGGTCCTCGGGGTCCTTGGCGAGACAGGTTCGGACGACCCGCTCCAGCGCCGGCGGCGTCAGTGGCTGTAGTGTCGCGATCGGCGCCGGCTCCTCCTTCATGATCGCCGAGATCAGTGATGCCTGGCTGGTGCCGGAGAACGCCTTCCTGCCCGTCGCCATCTCGTAGAGGACCGCGCCGAAGGCGAAGATGTCCGTCCGCGCGTCGGCCTCCTTCCCCTCGAGCTGCTCGGGCGCCATGTACTGGAAGGTCCCCAGGATCGTCCCCTCCTGCGTCAGGTTCTGAGCCGGAGCCACCGTCGGAAGCGCGGTCAGGCCGGATGTCTGCAAGGATGGGCCGATGGCCTTGGCGAGACCGAAGTCGAGGAGCTTCACTCCCGATTTCGTCAGCATCACGTTGCCGGGCTTCAAGTCCCGGTGCACGATCCCTTGGCGGTGCGCCTTGTCCAGCGCGTCGGCCATCTCGATGCCGAAACGCAGGACCTGTTCGCTCGGCAATGGTCCGCGGCTGAGGCGATCCGCCAGCGTCTCCCCTTCCAGGTACTCCATGACGAGGTACTCGACGCCGTCCTGGTTGCCGACGTCGTAGAGCGCGCAGATGTGCGGGTGCGACAGAGAGGAGATCGTTCGCGCCTCCCGCTCGAACCGCTGCCGCACGTCGGGAGAAGAAGAAAGATGCTGCGGAAGTACTTTGATCGCCACCGTGCGGTCGAGGCGCGTGTCTCTGGCCCGATACACTTCTCCCATGCCGCCCGCTCCGATGGGGGCGATCACTTCGTAAGGGCCGAGCCGGCTGCCGGCGCCGACCGTCATTTCTTCAGCCCCGCGTCCCAGTGGAGGACGACGGTGATGGGTTGCGGCGCTTCCTCCACCGCTGACGCTATGAGAAAGCGCTGGCCGTCGCGGCTGACGGCGTAATCCACTCCGAGCGGAGGCTTGAAGAGCGATTTCGGGTTGCCCGGCTGAAGGGATTTCTCCATTCCGATCGAGACGGACATGAGCTCTCCTCCTCCAAAATAGAACAACTCCCGCCCGTCCGCCCGCCAGCGCGGCCGCGCTCCTCCGCCGGCGGAGACCTGAAAGCGCAAGGAGGGATCCGAAAACGATTGCAGGTAGATCTCGCTGCGGCCGGATTCGTCCGAGGCGTAGGCGACCCATTTGCCATCGGGAGAGAACTGTCCGGCGAGCTCCCGAAAGGGCGTCTGCAGGAAGGGCGTCGGCTTGCGGTCGCCGGAAAGCGGAAGGATCCAGAGGTCGTCTTTCGTCTTCGGCGACAGATTGCCGAACAACAGGAATCTCCCGTCGGGAGACCAGCTCATGGAACATTTCTGGTCCGCCGTCTGTAGAACGAGCTGCTCGGCGCCGGCCGGGCTCGACGGCCTTACGAAGAGATCGCCCTGGCCGCTCCGCATCGAGGAGAAAGACACGAGGCGCCCATCCGCCGACCAGACAGGGCAGAACTGGGAACTGGTGTCCGAAGTCAACCGGGAAGTCGTGCCGCGGGAAAGATCGAGGACCCAGAGATTGCCCG
>JBKPBH010000090.1:0-12643 GCA_046726795.1 Acidobacteriota bacterium | reverse complement strand
GCACGGTCTTGACCTTCGTCGGCGGCGGAGCCCCGATCGGCGGGGACGGGGGCGACGCTGTGGTGGACACGAGCGGGATGTCGCCAATGCCGTCCAGCATGAAGGCCTTCAGGGACCCGCTCCAGATCGACCAGCTTGCCGCGACGGGAGGCGTGACCGATCTGTTCTGGCGGCTTGGGATGATGCCGCCGATGATGGCCGTGTCCCCGGAGCTGCTGGCGAAGGCCGGCAGGGACGGAGCCGCGAAGAAACCTGTGGCGGTCTTGAACTGAAGGATGCTCTGGAGAGCTTTCACGAGGGTCGGGCGGTCATTGGCCGCGATGACCTGCCCGCCGCTGGCGTCGGCGATGCACTGCAGTTTGGGGTCGACGGACCCGCCCGAGTTCTGCAGCCCCAGGCCGACGACGAGGACGGGAATGCCGTTGACGGGAACCGTCGGATCGAGGGCGTGCTCGAGGGCCCGTGCGTCTCCCGGCAGCGGGATCGCGCCGAGGTCGCCCGGGGGGCCGTCGCCGGTGGAGCCCCCCGAGCACACATTGCCAAATGAGACAGAGTCCAGGCCATCGGTGATCAGGACGATCTTGTAGACCCGGCAGCTGATGTAGGGATCGTCCGCCTGTTGGAAGACGCTGCCCTTGAAATAGTTGTAAGCGTCCACGAGAGACCCGGCGAGGGGCCTCCCCGGCGCCGCGACGATCACGTTCGTGGCGTCCTCGGCCAGTGAGTACTCGTGCATGTAGCTCTCCGCTGGATCGAAGCGGACGATCGAGGAGGCAAACCGAAGCAGCCGCTTGATCGCGGTCGCGCTGTCGGCGTCGCTGGAGTCGTGGGGCGGCCAATCGCGGGGAAAGGGGACGAGCGGCCAGGTCTCTGGGGACTGGGGCGGCGTGCCGTCCGGATACGGATCGTAAGGGGAGCCCGAAGCGCCGCTCGCGTGAACGCAGGGCGATTTGCCGCCGCAGTTGTAGAGAGCGAGCCCGCCGCAATCGGCCGAGTAGGGATCGCAAGGGTTGTCGGCCGAATACCCGAGCGGGTGCGAAGGCGCCGCGAACGCATCGTTGGGGGGCTGCTGAGCGAGCCGGGGCCGATCCGAGTTGTAGAAAGCCGCGTAGGCGCCGCGATTCTGACGATCGGGAAGGAACCCCGAATCGGCCACTGCGTCGGCGTCGCCGTCGTTGGCCTGCGACCCCCAGGCCGGATTCCCGTTCTTGGCGTCGTTGGCGTGGGTCTGGTACGGGAAGATCGAGTTGCTCGGGTCCGGGCTCTGGAAATCGTAGAGATCCGCCCGCTTGTAGCGGATGTAGATCTTCGTTCCAGTCGCAATGAACGTCGGATCCGGATCCGCCTGCGGATCGTCGAAGCCGCGGTCCAGGAGAGGCCAGGAGTTCCGGATCCCTGAGGTGAACAGGTCGGCGGTTCCGTCGCCCTCGGCGTCCACGAAGCCGCACAGGGGCTCGGGCTCCGCCCTCCAGACGATCCCATTGTCATTGACGATCGCGCCGAGCCTGGCCGGCCACGAGGGCTCGGTCGCTCCGCTCGCCCCACTGTTCTCTGCGCGGAAGGCGAAGCCGCTGTAGCTGGCTGGCGCAACCAGGCTCCCCGCGTTGTAAGCCAGATTCCCCTTCCAGAAATCGAGGAGCTCCTGGTAATCCCCGGCGCCGCCGTCTCTGTGGTAGAGCTGGACGCAGCGGCCGCAGTAGAACGGATCCTGCAAGAGCCCGGTCGGCACCCCTGGGCACGGCGTGCCCGGAGACGGGTAGGAATTCGGGGGCTGCGTCGGCGTGTCCGGCGCTCTAAACTCCTCCACGCTGACGACGAGGTTGGGATTCCCGTAACTCCCGGAGACCACCCGGAGCCTCAGCTCTCGCCCCGGCTTGCTGGTGTTCCGATAGACGACCAGTCCCGACCTGGGGTTGGGGTCGAGGATCGCCGTCGCCCCGAAGGTGGAGGCGTTGGGGCCGAAGGCCCCGCGCCAGAAGCCGGGCGACGGCTCATCCGCCGGATTCGGGACGCCGGCGGGAAGCGGATTCCGCGTCGAGGAGGAGCCGTAGGGATACAGACTGTCCGCCAGCCCTCCCGTGTCCTCCCGGTTGTAGAGGTGCGCCACCTTGTGGCCGAATTGGAGAAACCTCCCCTGCTGGATGTCCGAGTAACAGTCCCATCCCGGCGCAATGGTCTGCCGGACGCACGGGAACACGTCGCTGATGCTCTTTCCGGCATAGCTCGGCGAACTGGTGTCAATGTCGTCGGCGACGTAGAGCCACTCGAGGCCCCCGTTCTGCAGCGTGTCCCCCGCTCGCTGGGGGCAGGGCTGCGGGTCACAGACTGGCCGGCCCGTGATCCGATCGAGAAAGGCCGGGCCGAAGGTCGGAGTCGGGTTGCGGTAGGAGGCGAAGGCCCAGTTCACCCCCTGCATCGTCGTCATGACCTGCCGCAGAACGCTCTTGGCGACGCCGAGCTTGGACCCGTTCGTCGCGAATGCCGTGCCCTCCGGGTACAGGAAGTCGTCCATGCCGGCAGGCAGGTCGAACTGATCGGAGAAGTCCCGCACCATGGAGGAAGAGGAGTCCAGGATGACGAGGACGTCCGTCTTCGCGCCGGAGTTGATCCGCAGCAGCTGCCGGTCGTCGGGCAAAGCGGGCACGGCGCTCAAGCCGAGCAGGAGCACCGCGGCCGCGACGCGGTAGCGCGAAACTCGCTCTTTCAAAACGGCAGCCTCGCCGGGAGAGGCCCGATCTCGACGTCCGCGACCAGAGCCTTCGCGTATTGCGCGAAGGCTTCATCGCTGCTCGCGCTGCGTACCTCGTACGTGTAGACGAATTGAGCTTTCTCGTCCCCCTCGTTGATCCGGCCGCCCGGAGCGTGACGCCGGCCGATCAGGCTCGGCGTCTGGAGCCTCACGGCGATGTCTCCCGCCAGGTCGGCGCCGAAGGGGTCGTGGATCGCGCTTCGGTGACTCGGAAGGGTGAAAGAGACGGTGCCGAAGCGGGACGACGTGAACTCGGGCCGTTTCAGGAAGACCTGTGGGTTTGCCAACTCGACGGTGCCCCAGCGGATCCCCGAGTCGGACGCGTAGAACGCCCGGTTGACGGACCACTCGTTGGCTGCGATACGCGATTCCGTGCTCGTCAGGAGCAGGAGCGCGATGCCGATGACCGTCAGGATCGCAAGCACGAGGATCGCGATCACGAGCGCCGCGCCCCGCTCGGACTCTGGACGGAGGCGGCAGGAGGTCGGCATCCTGCTAGCTGCCTTCATAGGCGTAGTTGCGAAGGTTGATCTTGAGTGTCTGGATTCGGCGGCGGTACGTCGCGGGCAGGGTGCCCGAGCCCGTGCGGGGATTGGGAGAACCCGTCGGCGAGTTCAGCGTCAGCAGCCCCCGGGCCGAGGGGGCCCTGTACGTCGGGTCGGGGTCGTGCGACCTGGCGACGAGAGAGATCATGACGGCGTGCAGGAGCGGACAGTGATCCGGATCCGACCGGAAAGCGGTCGCCGGCAATGCCGCCTCCCCCGCCACGTTGGGTGCCCACTCGTCCCCGTCGACTTCCGGGGAGACGTTGGAGTCGAACGAGGCCGCGCTCCCGGACTTGCGGTTGATGGCGTTGTTGCGGTCCAGGTCCACGCCGTAGGCGATCTGCATGTCTTCGACGTCGTCGGCCAGGGTGACGACGTCGAAGGCGGCCCCGCGGCGAATGCCCTGGGCGAGCGCGGGGTGGAGCGGATCGCTGTTGTCGATGAAGAAGAGGAGGTCGTCCAGGATCCCGGCGCGGCGGATGTTCTTCATCGCGACCGCGTCGGTTCCCTTCTCGAGCGGCGTCTCGGAATTGAACTCCTTCGCGACGCGGTCGGTGAAGTCCACGTTGCCGAAGGAGCCGCCGCTGCCGAGCCTCGTCTGGGCCGAGATCTTTCCGACATTGTAGGAAGCCTGCGGGTAGAGCGGATAGCTCTGCCCGGCCATCGACTGGGCACACGTCGGGTGGAGGTCGTCGTTGAAGGCCACCAGCACGAGCATTGGACTGCCCGCGCTCGCGCCGGCGGTGTAGGCGTCCACCTGGGAGAACTGCGGCCGATTGCTCGCGTCGTCGTTGACGTGGGACGTGTGCGTGACGGAGGCCACGGTCAGGGCCGGCGCGCCGACGCAGGCGGCACAGCCAGCCGAGGTGTCGCACGGCATGCAGCCCGTCGCCAGATCGAATCCGATCAAAGGCGAATTGAGGACGCCTCGGACTTCGATCATGTCGGTCCCGGGCCGGACAGGGACGTCGCCGCTCAACGATGTCACCCTGGTCCCCTGGGGAACGTTGTCGTACCGGACGCCCGCGGGCGTGATGCCGGCCAGGTCCGGGTCGGCGGCGTTGACGATCGCCTGAGTCACGGGGAGCCCTCCCGATCCAGCCATCCGGATGGCCCGGGTCATCGCATAGATTCCGTATCGCACGGCGCCCTGCGCGTCGGCGACGTCCTGCTCGCTCTTGTTGATCCGGGCGCTCGCGTCGAAGACGGACAGGACGCCGAGCATGCCCAGCGCGAACAGGAATACGACGACGATCATCTCGACGAGCGTGAACCCGCCGGGGGCGAGGCGAGATTGTCCGGCCGCACTCTTCAAGGGCAGGTCCCTCCGGGATCCGCGGTGGAGAGGATCGTCTCGGGAGCCGGATTGGAGATCAGGCCGGACACCCGCGTCCACCGCGCCCCAATGCCGAGCGCGCCCGTGCCGGAGACGACCGTGACGTCTATGCGCTTGTAGTGAATCGCGTTGATCCCGGCCGTAACGAGGATCGGCAGGAAGGGGGTGTTGGCGGGAACCGAGACCAGATCGCCCGGAGGGATCTGGAACTGGAAGACCCGATAGCAGACGGAAAAAGGGTTGCGAACGCCTCCGCGCGCGGGGGGAAGGCCGGTCCTCGAGTCGGGAAGCGCCGGCGAGAGGTCGTTGTCGTGCCTGCCGGGAGCCAGCTGCGCGTCGGAAAAGGGAACGTTCATCAGCTGCTCCAGGCGGTCGCGGGCCAGCACGTGGATGCTCGTGTACTCGTTGCCGGCGTAGTTGGATTTGACGCTGGCGATGAAGAGCGGCGTGATCGCGAGAAGCATGAAACCCAGGAGCGCGAGAGCGACGAGCAGCTCGACGAGCGTCAGGCCTGCCTCGCATCGCCCCGCCCGGCGCGCGCAGAGGCCGATCTTCCAAAGAGTTGTTGAGTGAATGCCGGCAAGCATCGGGGTCCTCGAGCACGAGGAGACGCCTTGCAGGCGATGAGGACTTTTCTATCCTAGCAGAGACGACGCCGTTATGCCACCTCGCGTTTTGTTCTCTAGGAGCTGTCCGAGTAAGACCCGTAGCGAGCGCGGCGAGGCCGACGCGACAGCGGAAGCGCAGAAAAACGGCGCGGAGTCGTAGCAGAAGCTACGTCGCACAAGCCGTTTTTCGAGCATTCCGCTCACAGCGAGAGAATCGCCGCGCGCAGTAGGGTATTACTCGGACGGGCTCCTAGCCGGCGGTGACCGGTCTCGAGCGCCGGGGCGGCGCGGCGCCGGCTTTGGGGATCCTCAGTGTGAACTGGGATCCTCCTCCGCGTCGGGAGGCCACCTCCACGGTGCCGCCGTGCAGCTCGGCAATTCGGGCGACGATGGCGAGGCCGAATCCAATGCCGTCGGGCTTGGTCGAATAGAAAGGCAGGAAGATCTTCTCCCGCTCGGAGGGCTCCACTCCGGGGCCGCGATCCCCGACGCTGACGAGGACCTCTTCGCCCCGCGCCTCCGAAGCGAGCGAGACGGCGTGCGCCTCGAGGCGGCGTTCCGGAGGGGTCGCCTCGACGGCGTTGCGCAACAGGTTGACCAGGGCGCGGCGCAAGAGCACGGAGGAGCCGGGGATCTCCGGAAAGCTTCCGGAGCGCTCGATTCGCACGCCCGCAAATGCCCTCTCGGTCTCTTCCACGGCCGACTCCGCGACGGAAGCCAGGGCGACCTTCTCCGGGGAGAAGCCTTCGGGCCTGGCGAACAGGAGAAAATCGCTCGTCACGCGGCTCATCTCCTGCGCCTCGTGGCGGATCGCCTTCAGGTGCTCGACCGCCCTTTCCGGGTGGCGCAGTGCCAGGTCCGCGAACCCGTCGATCGCCGCGGCGGCGTTGCGGAATTCGTGCGCGGCCCCCGCAGAGACGTTCGCGAGGTCCGCCAGGTGCCGCGCTAGAGCGACACGCGCTTCCAGCCGCCGGACCTCCGACACGTCGGAGAAGAGGGCGAGGACTCCGAGGAACCGGCCGTCCGCCCCGGTGACCGGCGTCGCCGTCACGCCGATCACCCGCTCCTCCTCTCCCATCCGCCAGCGGATCTCGCGCCGCGTCACCGGAGCCTTTCCGGAGAGGACGGAGAGGACGAGATCCGAGAGCTCCGGGATTCCGGCGAGGAGCTTCGCGCTCGGCGTTCCGCGCGACGTCTCGGGCAGTCCCAAGATCTCGCTGCCCGCCTGATTCAACTCGATGACCAGGCCATCGGGATCGACCGAGAGGAGGCCAGTCGGAAGGTTGCGCGCCAGGATGTGCGCGGCGATCTCCAGGTCGTCGGCACGCTCCTTCTCGCTTCGCGCGAGGCCTTCGAGCTCGCGCTCTTTCTCCGACAGCGCCGCGATCGTGGACTCGAATCGCGCGATCAGGAAGTCGCGCTCGTCGGAAGGCGGCTTCCCGGCTGAAGTCTGGCGGGGCGCCGATCCCACCGCCGCGAGCAGCCGGTCGTACGGCTGGAGGAGGGAGCGCAGGTAGAACCCGGCGAGGACGACGAGCGCGGCGCCCGCCACCGGCACGAGCGCCGTGAGAGCGCGCGCGTAGGAGCGCAGCGCCCCTCCCGCGCCCGGATCGAACGCGACCGAGTAGAACCCGGTCGGTACGGGCAGAGTCGAGATCAGGAGGGAAGGGCTCTTCTTCCACTCGGAGTGGACTCGCCGAGGCTCCGGCTTTTCGGTCGGCAGAAGCCCGGGTGCTTCGAGGTCGCGGCCGACGGAGGCAGCGCGGCGTCCCTGCAGATCGTAGAAGGCCGCGTAGAGGACGTCGGGTTCCGACGCCGCGCGTCTCAACGCTTCGGCCGGGTCGGACGCGACCGAGATCCGCCTCAGGACGTCCGCGGTCCGTCGCTCCGCCTGTCGGCTCCCCCAGTCCACGCTCTCGCGAAAGAACAGGAGGGTCGCGAAATTCAGGAACAGGATGAGCAGAAGGGCCACCCAGAGGAAGAGCCTGGATTCGCGACGGAACGACTGCGGGACGGACGAAGTCATGGGTTGGGGGTCACGAGTCATCAGAGTCCTCGCTCAACACACAGCTCATGACTCACGACGTCTTCACCGCGGCCACAACGACCGGTAACGCCCCAGGAGCCAGTCGCCCAGAAAAAACGCGGCCACGCCCCCCGCCGCGAGGAAAACGCCGAACGGCAGCCGCATCTTGCGGTCCCCGCGACCGGCCGCGATCGCGCCGAGGCCCGCGGCGCTCCCCGAGACCGAAGCCAGGAGCACGGAAACGAGCACCCCCCGAGGACCGAGAAACGCTCCGATCATCGCGAGCATCTTGACGTCCCCCAATCCCATTCCTTCCTGGCCCGCGATCTTCTCGTAGAGAAACGCGATCAGGTAGAGGATGCCTCCGCCGATCGCGGCTCCGAGGAGGGCCGCTCCCGGGGTCCTCGTCCTCGAGAAGAACGAGAGAACGATGCCGCAAGCGACCCCCGTCAGCGTGATCTTGTCCGGGAGGATCTGGAACTCGGCGTCGATCGCGGCGAGCGCCAGGCAGGCCGAGGCGAAGAAGAGGCCGCCCGCGAGCTCCGCCCCATCGCGGGCCTTCAAGAACACGAGCACCCAGAGGGCTCCGTTGGCGAGCTCCAAGAGCGGGTAGCGCGCGGAGATCGGCGCGCCGCAGACCCGGCAGCGGCCACCGAGCAGGAGCCAGGAGAGGACCGGGATGTTGTCCCGGGCGCGGATCCCGACGCCGCACGCGGGACAGTGCGAGGGCGGAGATATGACCGACTCGCCCCGGGGCAGCCGGTGGACGAGGACGTTCACGAAGCTTCCGACGACGAGGCCGAAGACCGCCGCCAACCCGCAGCCGAAGGGACCGTAGATCTCGAAGGGGGTGCTCACGCCGCTCCGCCGCGCTTCTTCGGGTTCAAGGATTCCCCCCCGCCGCCGTGAGCTCGTGGCGCCAGCGTCGCGCGCTCGCAAGCCATCCGGCCTCGCGCGGGCCGGCGCTTCGCTCCGGCTGGGCCAGAAGCTCCTCCACCCGCCGGTAGCAGCGGGCGGCGTCCTCGCTTCGGTTCTGCAGCTGCAAGGACCGGCCCAGCATCAGCCACGACCAGGGGCTGCCGAGCCTCGCCCCGAGCACGAGCTCCTGGAAGGAGAGAAGCCGCGCCACGCTCGCGTCCTCCGGAGCGATCGCCTGGGCCTCGAGATACGAGCGCGTGGCCTCTTCGATCTCGAGACTGCGGTAATGAGCGTGGCCCTCGATGATCTTCGGGAGCGCGCGCTCGTACCGGTCGAGCGCGGCCAGCTCCTCCGGCGTGATCCCGCCGGGAGCGAGAAACCGGCGCGAGGAATTCCGGATGGCCATGAGAGAAGCCAGGTTGTCCAGGATGGGGCGGTCCGCGTACCCGTACCTGGGCGACCCGAACTCGAGGTAGGGAAAGTTTTCGGTGTTCAGGGCGCTGCCGGCGAGATACGGCCGGAGGGCTTCGCCCCCCGTGATCCAGGTCGAGAGGAGCTTGACCGGATCGTCGAGCGACAGCTCCGCGAGGTCGGCCTTGACATCCGGCTCGGCGAGCCGCTCCTTCATTCGGGCGAAGTCGATCTCCATCTTGTCGCGCCAGCCGACCAGCAGAACGTAGTGCGTGGGCTGGTTGTCCATGTAGAAGACCGCCATCTCCGGGAAGACGGCGTGGAAGGTGCGCAGAGCGAGCTTGAACATGTCGAGAGACAGCCCGCCGAGCGGCATCCAGACGACGACCACTCCCCCGGGGCGAAGGCGCTCGCGTGAGAACCGGAAGTACTCGACGTCGTAGAGATTGGCGTTGGACTTGTAGCGGAGGTCCGTGCAATCGGTGGCGATGACATCGTAGGACTCCCGCGTGTGCCGCAGGAAGCTCCGCACGTCGTCGAAGATCACCCGGTAGCGCGGGTCGCGCCTCGTCCAGAAGCCGTGGTTGGCTTCGGTCAGCTGGGGAGCCGCGCGCAGGACCTCCGGGCAGATCTCGGCGCAGTGGACTCTCTCCAGACGATCGTGCAGGAGATAGGAATACGACGCGCCACCGCTGCCGAATCCCACGGTCAGG
The DNA here is from genome assembly GCA_046726795.1 of Acidobacteriota bacterium. Classification (GTDB taxonomy): domain Bacteria; phylum Acidobacteriota; class Thermoanaerobaculia; order UBA5066; family Gp7-AA6; genus JAWOLE01. The sequence goes on along the minus strand of JBKPBH010000090.1, from coordinate 3,337 downwards.
ACGCGGCGAGGGTTCTCGACGAGCAGCATCGGCAGATGCGCCAGGGATTTCTGGTCGGTCTGGAGCATCGGATCGGTCCCCGCGACACCGACGCCGTCGATGCAGATTGTCTTGTAGCCGAAGTTGTTCTTCACGACCGAGACCGTCGCCATCGGGCCTTCGTCGTAGTAGAGGACCCGCTCGCCCGGGTTGACCTGCTGCATCCCTCGCCCCCGGGGAGTCGTAACGAGAACCGCCACGAAGACGAGCGCGCAGAGGAGACCGAATCCGGCCGACGAGCGCGCGGAGGCCGAGGCGCGCCAATAGATCAGCACGCCCAGCGCGGTCTCGACGGCCGCCAGGACCGCGAGCCCCGCCGACAGCCCCAGCCAGGGGATGATCAGGAAGCAGGCCGCGAGCGGGCCGATCAGGGAGCCGGCCGTGTTGAGCGCGTAGAGCCGCCCGACTCCGCGGCCGACCCGACCCGCCGAAATGATCGCGCGCACCGCGACGGGGAAGGCCATCCCCATCAGCAGGGTCGGGAGGCCGAGCACGAGCGTCGACTGGACGAGGATGTTCTCGACGGCCGTCGTCCAGCGAAACTCCTGGGTCGTCGGATCGAATGGCGAGGGGAGGAGCGTCTCCCAGGCGCCCCAGTGGAGCATGCTGACCGAGCAGGCGATCGAAACGCCGAGCAGGCCAATGACCAGGCCGTAGAGACGCAGCGGCCGTGCGGCGCGGTCGATGAAGAGCCCGCAAAGGGCGCTGCCGGCCGCCAGACCCGCGAGGAAAATCGTCAGCATCGCCGAGAACGCGTAGGTCGTGTTCTTCAGGTACTCGAAGTTGAAGACGAGGCCCCGCGACCAGAGGACCTGGGCCGCCATCGAGACCAGTCCCGTCAGGAACGCCGCCGGGAGAACCAGCGATGCCGCCGGGTCCGCGAGAGGCCGCGGGAGAAGCGCTTGTTGCCCCTTCTCCGCCTCCCGGCTCGTATCGCTCGTGCTCGAGCCCCGCTCCGTCCGGGCCGAGAGCGCGCCCGCGCCCAGGGCCGCGATGAGGTTCAAGAGGGCCGCCAGCGAGTTGGTGCGCTCGACACCGTAGGCACCCAGGAAATGGAATCCGGCCAGAAACGCTCCGGCGACGGCCCCGGCGGTATTGACGGCATAGAGGCTTCCCACCCGCAGGCCCAGACGCGTGCCCTGCCTTGCCAGGGCCCTCGCAAGGACTGGAAGGGTCGCGCCCATCAGGGTCGTCGGAATCAGGAGAAGCAAGAAGGCGACGACGAAACGGCAGGCCGTCAGCATGGCGAAGTTCTGTCCCCACAGCCCGTAGGCCCAGCCGTCCACCCGATCGATCTGACGCAGGGCGAAGGGCAACAGAAGTCCCGCCGACGCCAGGATGGCTTCGAGGATCGCGTAGAAGCGCAGGGGAAAACGGAGGCGGTCGCTCGCGCGCCCCAGCAGGAACGAGCCCAGGGCCAGTCCCGCCATGAAAGCCGAGAGCACGGCCGTCACGGCGTAGAGGCCGGAGCCGAAGACGTAGATCAGCTGCCGGGTCCAGACGATCTCGTAGACGAGTCCCGCGGCCCCCGAAGCGAAGAAGAGGGGGTACGCGAGGAGGTGAAGCTTCCCGGCGACCATTGGCGCGTTTCCGGTGGACGGATTCGCGGAGTTCGGGTCGGAGACCATGTCAGCCGCGCAAGAGCAGCGCGAGGAGCGTTCCCGCCGCGAGCAGGGAGACGACGGCCCCCGCGTAAAAGGAGATCGGGCGGTAACGGAAGACGACGTGGTGGGAGCCGGCGGGGAGGGCGACCGCGCGCAGATAGCCGTCGGCCCGATAGATCGGGGCCGGATGCCCGTCCGCTTCGGCGCTCCAGCCCGGGTACCAGAGGTCGGTCAGGACGAGGAGGCCGGCCGCGTCCGAGGTGACGTCCGCGGCGACGCGCTCCGGGGCGTCGGTCGCGATCCGCGCGATGACGTAGGAGCGCTTTCTGTCCTGAGACAGCCGCGGCTCCGGCTCCCGATCGAGGAAGACCTCGTGATTCCAGTCGATCTCGCCCTGGACGACCCGCTCCCAGGCCCGCGCGGGGTCGGGCTCGACGCGGTATCTCTGCACGAAGGAAAGCCGCATGCGGTAAGGATTGAGCGGGGCCCGAAAAAACTCCCCGACCTTGCCGGAACCAAGGCGGGCCGGTTGAAACGGCATCCAGAGAACGCGGGCGGAGACCGGCCCGGCAGCCTGCGACGGATCCCGGGCGGCGTCGATCGAGGCGGCGATCCGCGCCGCGCCCTCGGTCGCGAGCGGGGCGGCCGTGCGCACCGTCGAGACTCCCGAGAGCAGGTTCGTATAGCCCATCAGCGCCTCTCGCTGCCGCGCGAGCGTGCCGGCGCCGAACCGAGGATCCTTCAGCACCCAGGGAGCCAGCTCCTCGGTCGGCGGCGTCAGCACGCGACCGGGAATCCGTGCCAGAAATGGGATCGACGCCGGGACGCGGCGGATCTCGGCTTCCGGCGCAAAACGGAACAATCCCCGGCCGGAGAAGAAGAGCGAAGCCGTCAGGGCCAGTGCTGCGGCGGTTTCGAGCGCTGCGCCCGCGCGTCCGAAGGAGGCCGCATGGCCCGCCCCCAGGGCCAGCACGGCCAGGGCGCAGAGACCCAGCGCGGAGGCCCCACGCGTACCCGGCGACTGGCCTGAGAGCGCGAGCAACGCTGCAGCGGCGAGCATTCCAGCGAGAAGGATTGCCCTGCGAGCGGGCACGAAACGCAGGGAATCGGCGCCCAGGCCGGCAAGCATCGAGAGAGCGAAGAAGGTCCAGCTCAGAGACTTGCCGGGATAGCGCAAACGGTCGAGCCCCGGCAGGGCCCGCAACCAGGACCCGGGCGGGCCGGACATCGCGGCGAGGATCCCGGCCACCGCGACGCCGAGAAGCAGTAAGGCGAGCCGCCGCCTCTCTTTCTCGGCGAAGGCGGCGCCTGCCGCGAAGAGAAGAAGCGGGCCCGCATAGAGAGAGGAAAGATACGCGGAGGTCGCCGAATTCGTCGAAAACCCGAGCGTGGAGGCCAGAGCGGAGGCGTCGACCGCGCCAAGATCCCTTTCCGCCGCGGAGAGCGGCGTCCGCCGCTCGGAGTGCACCAGGAGCTCCGCCATGGGGAGAATCACCCAGGCGGCGAGCGCCAGGCCCAGCGCCGCGGCTCCCGCCAGGCGAAGAACTCGCCGTGCGCGCGAAGGCTCGGCCCACCCGCCCGGCTCCACCCGTGCCTCCCAGGTCAGAAACGCCGCGAGCAGGATTGTCCCGGCCGTCAGCTCGGGACTGCCCGCCATCGCCTGAAGGCCCACGAGCAGCGCCAGCCCGGCGCGC
>JBKPBH010000089.1:0-15387 GCA_046726795.1 Acidobacteriota bacterium | reverse complement strand
TCTCTGGCCTGTCCTTCGAGCATGTCCTTGAACGACATTCGGACCTCCTCTCGGTCTAAACGACTTGAATGCAAGCCTTGCAGCGCGCAGCGGACACCGCGATGGCCAGCGCCGGGGCAAACTGGGTGAGAAGAAACTCCTTAAAGTCTCTCAACATGCCCCTCCGTCTCCGTACTTCCGACGATATAGCAAAGCGGCCGGCCTTGAACGAGAAAAGGCCTGGGTCAGTCTCCGTCCGCCCCGCGTCGGCGGGTGATCTCTGGCCTACCGCCGGCCCTGGGCGATCTTCACCGCTTCGGGGAGGGCGCGCAGACGAAGCATCGAGACGACGCCGAAGACCGGGCCGGGCGCCAGGAACGCGAAGGCATAGCGCCACCCGACGGCCTCGACGAGTACAGGCATCAGGCGGATCGAGAGCGTGGTCAAGAGAAACCCCAGACAGGTCTGGACGGTCAACGCGGTCCCGAGATACCGCTGATCGCCAAGCTCGGTGACGCAGGCGGAAAACTGCGCCGAGTCCGCGACGACCGCCGCTCCCCAGATCGCGGCCACGGTCAGGAGCAGAGTCGAGCTGCCCCCGAAGAGGAAGCCGACGACGATGCAGCAGGCTCCGCTCAATGCAAGAGCCATGGAGGCCACGACCGTGCGCCCCACTCGGTCCGCCAGGAGGCCCGCCGCGACGCATCCCGCCGCTCCAGCTCCGAGCACCAGGAAGGAGCCTGCCTCGGCGAGCGCCGGAGATGTCCCCCGCGCGGCGAAGCTCGCTCGGATCATCGTTGGCGCCCAGGTCCACATCGCATAGAGCTCCCACATGTGGCCGAAGTAGCCGAAGTTGGCCAGGCGCACCCCTCGGTTTCGATAGACCTCGCCGACCTGACGGATATCGAACGGGGCGTTGCCCGTCGAGTGCGGTCCGTCGCCGACAAAGAAGAGAACGATTGTTCCCCCGGCCACGGCGAGGAGCGACACGAAGAGGACGTGTCCCCGCCAGCCCGGTCCTCCGAGCGCGTTGACGAGGTAGGGCGAGGCCTTGCCGAGAGTGAGAGCGCCGATGAACACTCCGAGCGCCATGCCCCGCCCCTTCCGGAACCACGTCGCCATGATCTTCATGCCTGGCGGATACACGCCGGCGAGGAAGAATCCGGTCGCAAAGCGCAGAGCGATGCCCGCCGAGGGACCGCGCGCGAAGAGCCCGAACGCCGCGTTGGCGAGTGCCCCGAGGAGCGCCGCAGAGGCGAAGAGGCGCCGGGTGTTGACGACGTCCGGCAGGTTGGCGACAGCAGACACGAGCGTGCCCGCGACGAACCCCAGTTGGATGGAGAGCGTGAGCCAGGCCGCCGCGGAATCGGTCAGCCGCCACTCGGCCTGGATCGCTGGCACCGACGCCGAGGCCGAGAACCAGAGAGACATGCCGAGCAGCCCGGCCAGCGCGAGCAGAGCCAGCGCTCGCCAGCGGCCACCGCCCGGCGACGGGCCCGCCTCCAGGGCAATCCGTTCTCCGACAGCCACTCCTGGGAGCTACGCTAGCTCAATCGAGAGAGTCCGGCGTGGTTGGCCCGCGACCGGGCGGCTACGAAGGCCGCCCCCTACGGCACCAACGACGACCGTAGGCCCTGTCCGGAAACCCGACCGCGGGGCCCACCCTCGCCTTCCGGCCCTACCTCGCGCGGATCCGCAGGGTTCCCCTGTAGGTCGTCAGGCGCAGCTCCGGGCCTCCTCCGTTGACGGCACCCGAGGCGCGCGTGGCGCGCGAGCGTCCGGCCCGCGTCATCATGGCGAAGTCCGAATCGATGTCCCCCCGCCGCCCGGCGTCGGCGTCGAGCTCGAAGCGGCTGTCTTTCGGGAGCCGCACCTCGATCTCCCCTTTGTGCGTCTCGAGCCGGCTCGCGCGGGAGAAGCGCGCGAAGTCCACGTGCGCGTCTCCCTTGTAGGTCTCGACACGGGCCGCGCCGTCGAGGTTCGCTACCCGGACCGTCCCCTTGTAGGTATGGAGCTTCAAGTCGGCCTTCAGATCCGAGACGCGGAGTTCGGATTTGTAGTCGTCGATTTCGAGGAGAGCCGTCGCCGGCATCTGGATTGTGTAGCGCACGAACGGGAGAGAGCCGGAATCGCAGTCGAAAATCTCGAGGAAACCGTGCTTGTGACGCTTGACTTCGTCGTAATCGGACTTGATCTCGACTGAGCCGCCTCCGCCGGAGATCCGGACCTCCGTCCACTGAACCTTCTCGCGGCTGTAGCGGTCGTCGCCGTCGGGCTCGATCCGCGCGTCCACCTTGACCTCCGGCCTGTCCCAGGTCGTGACCGTGACCGACCCCTTGTAAGTCTTCACAGCCAGCCGCCCGTTCTTCTCCAGCGCGAGAGTCTTGTGAACCTCTTTCGTGTCAGAAGCTTGGGCGACTGTCGCCGCCAGAAGAGCCAGAGCCGCGAGTCCAGCACCTCTCCACCATGTCTTCATCGCGAACCTCCTCCTCACAGCGGTTACGCAGTAGAGGACAAGAAGTTCCGCGGCTTCGCCTGCCGCCTACCGCCTCCCGCCTTCCGTCTCTTCACTCGTGGCCGCGGACGTCGTGGGGGCGGTAGGGCTCCTCGAGGAAGCGCGACTCCTCCTCCGAGAGCGAGACATCCACGGATGCGGCGGCGTCTTCCAGGTGCTCCATCCGGGTCGCTCCGACGATCGGGGCGGTCAGGCCGGGACGGGAAAGAAGCCAGGCCAGAGCAATCCGAGCGGGAGACAGGCCACGGCGGCGAGCCGTCTCCTCGACCCGCTGCGCGACGGCGAGATCGGAGTCTTCGTAGAGCTTGTGCGCGTATTCGTCGGTCTTCGCGCGAGTCGATTCCCCCTCGAGTCCTTTCCGGCGCCCGCCGGCGAGGAGGCCGCGCGCCAGAGGGCTCCAGGGAATGACCCCGATCCCTTCCGCGCGGCACAGCGGGAGCATCTCCCGCTCCTCCTCGCGGTAAATCAGGTTGTAGTGGTTCTGCATCGACACGAAGCGCGCCCAACCGCGCCGGTCCGAGAGCGCGAGCGCCTGGGCGAACTGCCAGGCGAACATGCTGGAGGCCCCGATGTACCGCGCCTTGCCCGCACGCGCGACGTCGTTCAAGGCCTCGAGCGTCTCCTCGATCGGCGTCTCCGGATCGTAGCGGTGGATCTGGTAGAGGTCCACGTAATCCATGCCGAGACGCTCGAGCGACGCGTCGATCGCCGAGAGGATGTGCTTTCGCGAAAGACCACGGTCGTTCACGCCCGGTCCCATCGGATAGAAGACCTTGGTGGCGACGATCACTTCGTCCCGCCGCGCGAAATCCTTGATCGCGCGGCCGAGGACCTCTTCGCTGACACCCTCGGAATACATGTCGGCGGTGTCGAAGAAGTTGATGCCGAGCTCCAGCGCCCGCTCGACGAACGGCCGGCTCGCCTCCTCGTCGAGCACCCACGGGCGCCACTTCGGCGTGCCGTAGCTCATCATCCCGAGGCAGATTCGGGAGACCTTCAGGCCTGTCTTGCCAAGGTGGATGTAGTTCATGTCAATTCCTTGGTCCTTAGTGCCCCGACCAGGGACTACGGACCAGGGACTAAGGACTTTTCCTTCTCCTGGCCTTGATCAAGACTGCGATCTCGTCGGGGCGCGGGTTGACGAAGTCGAGGCGGACGCGGCCGTCGGAGGTCTGCGACACGGTTGCGGGAATAGCGCTGGCCGTCAGGTACCAGCCCGCTGGCAGGACCACGGCGTTGTGCGGTCGGCCGAAGCTCCTGTCGAAGACGAGCTCGTCCCCTTCGAGGCGATAGCTCTTTTCGTCGGTGTAGGTCTCCGAGATCCGCAGGCGGACGGAATGACCCTTTGCGACGGCCGGAAAACGGATCACGACGGCCTCGGAGTCCGGCTGGACCGCTTCGCCGATGTCGAGCTTCGCGCGCGTGATCTCTTCGCCGCGCAGAGTCTCGGTCTTGAGTGTCTCGCCCGTGTCGAGAATCTTGGCGGACGGTTTCGAGGCGCGGCTCCCCTTGCGGACGACGTTGACGTACTTGTCCACGCCGGTCCGCGACTCGGTGTAGTCGTGGTAGAGGTCGAAGGAGTGGCTCTCCGGAGGCTGGAGGAAATAGACGATGTCGCGGTCCTGATGCGCGCGCTCCGTCAGCCGGTTGTCGCGGCGCTCCTGCCCGGCGGCGAGCGCCGGTAAGGAAAAGAGGACCGCGAGGCAAAGGAGCCTCTTCATGGCGAAAGCCTTCTCGCCGTGAGCTTCAACGGCGCGGCGTCGGGTCCCGCGTTCCAGAACGCGATCGTGATCCGTCCATCCGGCTCCGACAGGACCTGGGACGGAACGTTGCACGACGTCAGCTCGTATCCCGGCGGCAGAACGACGGCGTTGCGCTTGATGCCGAGCGATCGCGAGAGAACAATCGCTTCTCCTTCGCGGTAGTAGCTCTTGGGATCTTTGTAGGTCTTCTCGATCAGGAGGCGGACCTGCCCGCCGTCCGCCGGCACGGCGCGCGGCAGGTGGATGCGGATGTAGTCTGTCTCCAGATCGGCCCGCGGCAAGCCGCTCGCCCGCGCTTCCTGGCCCGACACGACCTCGAAGCGCAGGTCTTCCCCTGTCATCCGGTCGGTGACACGCTCGCCGGAGGCCGCGCTCCCCTTTCGGATCGGGTTGAAGAAGACCGTCGCGCCGGGAGCGATCGCGGTCACCTCGTAGAGGATGTGGAACTGCGCGGTCTCGGGAGCGAGCAGCTCGTACCGCGTGTACTCGTCCGACTCCGCCTTCGCCTTCGTCGAGGCTTCGGCGGACGGGGACGTCCGCTCTGCCGGCGAGGCGGCGGACGCGGGCCTCGCCGGCGCCTGCGGGGCGGGTTGCGCCGCGCACCCGAGCGCGAAGACCGCCGCCGTCAGAAGCATCGCGCGCATCGTGCGGCGCGAAGTATATCGGCCATACAATTGAAAGCCGCTTCGCAGGAGGACGGTCCATGACCAAAGCCCCGCTCCTGTCCGCGTTGGTCGCCGCCGCCCTCTCTCTGGCCCCCGCCTTTCCGGTGTCCGCGCAGAGGGAGCCCGCGCAGGCCAAGCCCGTTGAAACACTGCGGCCGGAGCTGACGGGCTCTCACGGGATCGTCGCGGGAGGAAGGAACTTCTCGGTCGCGGCGGGGCTCGAAATGTTCGAGCGGGGAGGCAACGCGGTGGACGCCGGCGTCGCGGCCGTGTTCGCAGCCTCGGTCGTCGAGATCTCCCACTTTGGCTTCGGCGGGGAGTGCCCGCTGATGATCTACGACGCGAAGAAGAAGAAGGTCATCGTCGTCAATGGCCAGGGGACGGCGCCGAAGGCAGCGACACCGGAGCTCTTCACGTCGAAAGGCAAAGTGGACGCGAACGGGCCGCTGGCCGCGACGGTCCCGGCCGTCCTGGACTCACTCGCGATCGCACTCGCCGAGCACGGGACGATGCGGCTCGAGCAGGTGATGGCACCCGCCATCGCCTACGCGGACGGCTTCCCGATGTACGCATTCCTTCGAGGACATCTCGCCCGGGAACGTGCGGCGACCGAAAAATGGGAGTGGTCGAAGCGGACCTATTACCCCGACGGGCGGATTCCCGAAGTCGGCGAGATCTTCCGGCAGCCGAACCTCGCGAAGACTCTGCGCGAGATCGTCGCCGCGGAGCGCGCGGCTTACAAGAAGACGCGCGACCGAAAAGCCGCCATCCGCGCGGGACGGGACGCGTTCTACACGGGCTCGATCGCGCGGCGCATCGCGGAGGCCGACCGAGCGGCCGGCGGCGTTCTCGATTATCAGGACCTCGCCGGTTTCCACGGCCGGATCGAGGAGCCTGTCAAGGCGTCCTTTCACGGTTACGAGATCTTCAAGGCCGGCCCCTGGGACCAGGGCCCGGTGCTCCTGCAGACTTTCAATATCCTGGCGGGCTTCGATCTGGCCGCCATGGGGCACGACTCCGCGGCCTTTGTCCACACGTTCCACGAGGCGATCAAGCTCGCCTACGACGACCGCAACGCCTACTACGGCGATCCGCAGTTCGTGAAGGTGCCGCTTGCCGGGCTCCTCTCGCCCGAGTACGCCGCCGCCCGCAGGAAATTGATCGGCACCGAGGCCTCCCTCGAGCACCGCCCGGGAGATCCCTACGCGTTTGATCGCGAGGTCAAGGCGCCGGCCGTGCGCTACGTGCCCCACTCGCAAGGAGAGGCCGCCCGCGCGGAGCCCGGCGACACGACTTGCCTGGACGCGGTGGACAGAGACGGCAATCTCTTCTCGGCGACACCGAGCAGCGGCTGGCTGCTCGGCGGTGCCTTCATCGCCGGCGACACGGGCGTGCCGCTTTCCAATCGCATGCAGGTCTTCGACCTGGACCCGGCCAGCCCGAACGTCCTCGCCGGAGGCAAGCGCCCGCGCACGACCCTGACGCCGACGATCCTCGTCAAAGACGGCAAGCCCTTCCTCGCGATCTCGACTCCCGGCGGCGACAGCCAGGACCAGCAGATCGCCAACGTGCTCGTCAACCTGATCGTCTTCGGCATGGGGCTCCAAGAGGCGATCGAGGCACCGCGCGTCAATTCGCTCCACCCCTTCAGCTCCTTCAACGACCACAAGAGCGAGCCCGGCGTGCTGGAGATCGAGAGCCGCTTCTCGCCTGCCACCCTAGAGGAGTTGAAGCGCTGCGGACACAGGCTGAAGGTGCTCGGCCCCTACGGCATGCCGACCGGCGTCGTCGCCGTGGGAGTCAATCCACAGACCGGCACTCTGCGCGGCGCTGCCGACGTGCGCAGGGAACGCTACGTGTTCGGCTGGTGAAGCGATGAGCCGGAGAATCCCTGCCGCGGTTCTTCTGGCACTCACCCTCGCCCCTCCAGCTGTCAGTCTGGAGGGGTGATTCCGGGCGTCCTCAACGCGTTTCGATGGCTTCGCGAAACTCCCGGAGCATCGTTTCGGGGAGCGGCTCCTCGCGAGTCTTGCCCGAGGCCTCGGCGACGAGGACGTGGGGCAGCTCGGGCGTTTCCTGCCAGGTCTTGTGGCGTTCGACGCCCTTCAACTCCGCCACGTCGCTCTCCCCATAGCGCCTGAAGGCCACGCTCGCAAAGCCCGCGGCCCTCAGCGAAGCCTCGAGCGTCGCGCGGTTGTAGAGAAACTGGTGTCCCCAGCCGTGGAAGGCGCGGTTCAACTGAAAGCAGTCCTGCATCGCCGCGTCGCGAGACGACTGGTCCGCGTGGTAATGGGTGAACCAGACCCAGTCGAGGTTCGGCGTGGAGAGCCTCAGGACACCGGACGGCGCGAGCGCCCGCCGGCAGGCCTTCAGGAAAGCCAGTCCTTCCTCGAGACCCAGGTGCTCTAAGAAGTGCTCCGCATAGATCGTGGCCACATCGCGGAACGGAAGGCGGCGGCGGACGTCGAGCACCCTGTCCACGCCGGGCAGCGCCCTGTTGTCAATGTTGATCCAGCCCGGAATCGCCTCCTGCCCACACCCGATATGGAGACGGACGGGCTCGCTCTTAGCCCGTTCTCCTCGACGAAAGAGACGCATTCTCAAGGCGTCGTGGCTCCGGGCGACTGCGCGCGGCCACGCCCAAAGGCGGCCGCCAGCGGTCTCGCTTTCTTACTGGATCTCAAAGCGACGATGGATCTCGGTCTTTCCCCCACTCTTCGCAACGACCGTGACAGTCAGAGAGTGAGGGCCCTTCTGGAGCCCTGGAATCTCTATTGCGAAACCGGCGCGGTCGTTTCCGGGTATTCCGGGGTGTGCCTCCGCGACACCGGGATGAGCGAGGCCGATGGCGACGCTCAAGGAATCCTGTCCGTCCACGGACGCGGTGACTTGCTCGATGCCTGACGAATCCAGCGCCCAGCCCACGACTCGAGCCGTGGCGCCGGCAACGCTCCCGTCGGCTGGACTATCGAGAAAGGCCATCGGGGGCTGTACTTCGGTTACGGCCGGACCCGGCGTTCCCGAGGCCTGGCTCGCGCTGCCCGTAGCGGCTGTATTTCCCTCTCTTTGACAGCCAAGAAAAGGCGCCACGGCCACAACCAGGATCCCCAAGATTCGTCTTCCCCTCACGCTTTCTCTCCTTTCGTAGGCCTCTTCGGCGCTTCGCGCGAATCGCTGATCCCCTCCGATGAGGACGGCCGCCTCCGTGTCAACCGGAGGCCGGCTTCATCCGGCGCTTGGCGGCCTGAATGACCTGCCGACCAAGCGGCCAGGCCAGACCAAGAGCGGTCTTCAACGTACCGTAGGCCACCAGATGGTGGCTCGACGACGAATCTCTCGAGAGCTCCCAGTCTTCGATGTCCAGCATACTTTGCACGAACCGCGATCCCTCTTCGGAAGCCGCCCACTCGCTGCTGATACAGGGCATCACGACGTCCGTCACCTGGCCGCCGTAGGGCTTCCATTCGATGACATCGAAGAACTCGCGAATGAACGTTGGGATTTCGTCCGAGCGAAATGCCTCCGAGGGGTCGTCCTTTTCGATCGGAAGCTCGATTTGCGAGCACAGCTTCGCTTCCGGCGGAAGCATGTCGAGAACCGCCTGTCCGAGCTCGAGGTCGGCCTGCGTCCAGTGGAACCGGGAAGGACCGACGTATTCGTCCACGTAGAGCGCTCCGCGAGACTTCAGCGCGAATGTCAACCGCCGGAAGAGCCGTTCCAGCGCACCGACATGGTGCAGGGACGCGTGGAAGAACACGATGTCGTAGCGCCGAGGATCGAGTCTCGGATCATCAAAATTCCCCAGGAGATAGTGGATGCCGGTTATCCCCTCGCGGGCGGCCTCCTTTTTCGCGTCTTCGAGGGACGCGGGGGACAAATCGAAGGCGTCGATTTCGCGGACGAGCCCGGCGCGGATCGCCGATCGCTCGAAGGCTCCCAGACCACAGCCCCACGACACGCCTCGCCCAAATGAGTTGGGCCCCGTGATTCGCCGAAACCAATCGAGGGGCCATTCGTGCTCGGATCCCGAGACGCGCCGGTTTATGGCCCTGCGGCAAAGAGGGTGCGCCATCCAGAAGGCCGGATCCTTAGCCTTTTCGCGGTTGGCATCCCAATAGTCCGCCGCCCTCTGGAGGTCCGTCACCGGGCCATCATAAGTCACCGAACTCTCGCAACCTGGTTCGCATGGATAAGACGCCAGCTGCGAGAAGAGCGGCCGACAGGGCCGGTTGCGCGACTCGCGGCGTCGTCCAGCCAATCCGCTCGGTCGGGTCCCGCTGGTCGTGGAGGTAATCGAAGACGAGAAACATTGGAAGTCCCACCGCCAGGGCGAGGGCCGGCGCGGCTCTTCGCCAGGCCCGGGGCCGCGCCGCGAGCCAGAGGAGCGCGAAGAGCCAGGGCAGCCAGAGGCTTCCGGCGTCGAGGTTTCGAAACATCGCTCGCAGGATGCCGGGGAAGTGCCGCGGGAAGAGAACGAGAAGCTCGCCGTGCGCGCGGTATCCGACGCGCAAAGACCGCTTGGCTTGATAGAGGAACCAGAGGCTCACGCAGAAGACAGGCCAGAGAAGGAACGGGAGACTCTTTCGCAGGCGCGCGACGGCCGAACCTCGCCGATCGGTGAAGAAGCAGCCCGCGGCGAGGAGCGCCACCGCGGCCGAGCCCTCGACCTTGGTGAGCGCCGCTCCGCAGAGGGCGACGATCGGCGCGACCCGTGATTCCCGCGAATCCACTTCGGTCAGAAGCCAGGTCAGGCCGACCGACTCGAAGAAGACGAGCGGCGCTTCCGCGTTGCCGCCCGAGTAGGAATTCGCCAGGGACACGCATAGAGCCGCGGACCAGAACGCGACGAGGCTCGCCGCGGATCGGTCCCCGAGCCGGCGCCGCAAGCGCTCGAAGATCAGCGGGATCGCCGCCGCGGCCCAGAGTGTCGAGGCCGCCGGCACGGCGCGCCATGGCATCTTGCCGGCCACAAGGCATCCCCACGCCTCGATCACCGGTACGAGCGGTGGATAGTCGAGCGAGGCGTGAACCGTGAAGGGACCGCGCAAGAACCCCGCGTCGAAGCCCCGGGCGTCGGCGAAACGCACGGCCTTGACCCCCCAGAAGAACAGGAAATCCACCGAGGTCGCCGAGCTCGAAGCAAACGACAGCGCGAGATAGAGCAAGGAGGCCACGCAGACACCCGCGGAACAGACCGCCATGCCCCGCGAGATCCGGACCGGCGCACGCGCCGGAGCCGGGCGGCGCCGCCATCGCAGGGCGCAGGCGAACGAGACGAGCAGGAGAGGAAGCGTGAGTGTCGCCACGGTCCACGGCAGGCCGACGATCGAAAAGAAAGTTCCCTCGAGAGTCAGGACGACGGCTCCCGCTCCGAACGCCGTGGCGAGCCTGGCCGCGACACCCAGGGAGCGGACGGAGGGATGAAAAGCTGCGCCCGCTCCCAAAGCCGCAAGCGAGATCTCGGCCAGGAAGTATTTCGCGGCCGCGAGCATCAGGCTGCCCGCTCGTACACTGCTCCCTCACCGAACTTTCGTACGAGCCGGCCGCCGCCGGCGCGCGGAATGGCGGCGCCATAGACCAGAACGAAACGGGCGCGGCAGCCCAGGTCAGGCGTCGCGACACCGAAGTAGGAGCTCGGCAATGCCTCCTGCTTGAAGAACAGCCCGAGCGAGAACATATACAGGTTCATCTCGTCGTCGGGGTTCTGACCCTGCACGGTGTAGGAGGCTCCGGGCGGCACGACGTCTCGCGCTTGCATCAGGAAGGCCCAGAGCCGCGCGCCACGCTCCGAAGTCCAATCGAGGGGAGTCGCCGGAACGCGAAAGGCGATCGCCATCGAAGGGAGCCGCGAGCAATGCAGGCCCGCGGCGAGCACCATCGCTGCACCGATGACCCAGATCCAGTCTCGAAGCCCCGCGCCAATGCTGCTTCGCCCCGGCTGGATCGGATTCTGCAACTCTTCATGCCTCCCGGAGGTTTACGCGCGAGAGGTGGCGCGTGTCACAGTGTCCGCTCAGCTCGCGGCGTCGACGCTCCGCCGCCGGCTGAGAGTTCCCCAGGCGACCGCGACTGCGAGACTCGCGATGGAGATCCAGAGGCCGGTGGAAAACCCCGGCGGCCGGTATCTCAAGCGGATCCGATGATCCCCCGCCCCTAGCCGAAGGGCGAGGAAGGGACCGTTGGCCCTCGTCAGGGAAGGCGTGGGAGTGTCTTCGTCGCTCGCCGACCAGCCTCCATCCTGGATCAGGCTCGTGACGAGGAACGCTTCTCGGCCAGAGACTCGGGCGCGGAAAGAGGCCTCGTTGGTGGACTCCAGGTACTCGGTCACCTCCACACGGCCGTTCGCGATCGCCTTCGCCTCCGGCCCCGAGAGAACGGCGTGCTCGCTCCAATCCCTCTTGCCCTTGAAGGCGATGGCCGGAGCACCGTACTCTTCGAAGGCGTTTCGAATCCAGGCCTTCCCGGCCTTCGGGGCCGCGGAGAGGGTGACTCTCCCCGGCGCAAAGACGCGAGGCAGGACGTCGCGGTTCTCGAAGACCGTTCCGTCCGGCCCGTCGTACACGCCGCGCCACTTCCTCCCGGGGCTCTCGCGGCCGGACACCGAGATCAGATAATGCACGTTCAAGAAGTCGAGAGCCGAGGCATTCAAGTCGCCGAGGGACTTGAAGTACTGGCCCGGCGGAAAGCCACAGGTCGCGTCCAGGAACTCCACGTAGTCGCGTCGTTCGACGGGATCGTGTGTCCGGACGTCCTCGACGCCGGCGAAGACGTTGGTGTTCGGGAAGAGGACTCTGTCCTCGGCGACGACACGGAAAGGAGGGGACTGCCTCTGAAGGAACCGGACGAGCGGCGTCGAGGGAAAGAGGTCGCTGCTCCTCCCGTACCGATACAGCCGACTCCCCTGCATCCAGAGCTCCGCGCCGCAGACGGCGGCGAGGGCGTAGGGCAGGGCCGGCGCCCACCGCTCCCGGCGCCACGAGACCGCGAGAACCACGAGGGCGGAGACGCCCAGGGCGACCTCGGCGACGAGAAGCGCCTCGCGCTGGGCCGCGAGGGCGGTCGCCGCATGCAGTGGCCGGACGCGCGCGGAGACCATCGCGACCCATACCGCCAGCAACACGATCATCCAGACGGCGTTGCCTCCCGCCTTCCATCCGGCTCGCAGGTCGGCGACGAGGCGATCGATCTCCAACGCGGCGAGGGCCGCGGCCGAGAGCGCTACGAAGGCCAGCAGCCGAACCGGAAAAACAAACGGCATGAGCGGAAGGCGCCCCAAGATCTCTGGAAAGGGCCAAGTCGCAGTGGCCACCCCCAAGCCGACGGCTGCCGGAACGAATAGCCCCCACGTCGCCCTCCGTCGCTTCGAGCCCGGTCGGAAAACGAGCGCCGCGCACCCCCATCCCACGATTCCGACGTACCCCAGGGCCATCTCGATGAAGCTCGCCGGGGAGCCCGGCACGATCGGCGTTTCGATCGCGTCGCCGAGAGCGCGCGGCAGAAACGTGGTGTACGTCGCGCCATTCCAGTCCGGCCCGTGGAAGCGCCAGAAGAAGGGTTTCCACCAGAAAGGATGCTGGGCGATCACCGCGCGGTTCGAGGAGAGGATCGCCAGAACCTGAGGCAGAAGGGAGAAGGCCGTCAACCCGAGCGCCGCGATTGCCCCGGCTGCGATCCGGCGTGTCACTCGGGACACTTCCGGAAGGTCCCCCACGAGCCACCTGGCGAGCAGCCAGAGCGCGGCGAAGATGGCTCCGAATGCTGCGCTCTCGACATGCCCCGAGAGAGGCAAGAGAGCCAGAACGACGACCAGGAGCGCGAGCGCTCGCCCCTCCATGTCTCGATCGCGTTGGCGCTCCAGGGCGAAGAGAAGCCACGGCCAGAGGCAAACGGCTCCGCTTTGCGGCGCAAAAAGCCACGGGACCATCGTGAAGGAGAACCCGAAGCAAATCGCCCCGAAGAAGGCTGCGCCGCTCGAGACCTCGAGCGCCCTCAGCCATAGCCACATCCCGGAAAGAGCGAGGAAGAGCTTGAGCGCCGCGACGAGCAGAAAGGCCGATGGCAGCGGCAGGGGCAGCGACAGGAGCGTCCAGGGCGAGAACGCCGCCGACTGGCCGTTGGCCGCGAGCGGGGTTCCGCAGCCATTCCACCGGTCGCGCCAGGGAGCCGAGCCCTCGGCCCAGGCGCCCCGCATGGCCTTCGCCCACGGTAGGAACTGCGTCGCGACGTCGTTCAAATAAGGGTTGTAGCGGCGGACCTCCGGATGCGTGTTCCATGGCGGCATCAATAGCGCGTGGTCCACCGGCAGAAGCGTTTCGTTCCCGAAGACGCCCCGGCCGAGGAAGAGAAATGGGAGCAGGGCCAGCGCGCCGAGAAGAGGTCGCGGGATCCGCGGCCTGACCCGGGCGGCCGCGACGGCCACGAGAACGACGATGACGAGGTAGAGCGCAAGAAGCAGAAAGCCCCGCGCCAACGGCGTCATGCGGCGCGACTCATTCTTCTTCTACGGCCCCCCACGTCCTGCTGTTGGAAAGGGCGCTGCTCGCCACCGGGGCACGACCAGCAGGAGGACGCTGACCGCCAGCGCCGCGGCGCTCGTCGCCGCTCCGGCGACGAAACTGTCGGGCCAGTAGCGCAGCACCGCCGTGTGGCGTCCCGGCGAGACCCGGAAGGCCAGAAAAGCGTGGTTGTAGGAAGCAAGCCGAGCCGGTGCGTTATCCACCGTCAGTTTCCAACCCGGCCACGCGGTGACCGATGTCGCGACGAGCGCGGCCTGCCTCGCGTCCACCTCGAGAGCCATGCGCTGCGGGTCGTAGGACGCGATCCGCACCGACGCCTTTCCGTTCAGTCGGGCATCGCTTCCAGAAGATCCGGTGGGTGGTCTCTCCCCCACGACGCCCTCGTCCGCGAAATTGCGTATCTGTTCGAGCAGGGCGACCTGGCGACCGCTCTCCGGCTCGTAGCGCAGGGACCGCGGAGCGAACGCCCGCGGAAGCGCGCGCGGGTTCTCCAGGAGCCGCCCTTCCTTCCCGGCAGAGAGGACTTTCCATCCTTTGGGCGACGGATGGCCGGGAGGCGTCAGGACGTAGCGAACGTTCAGAAACGAGAGGAAGGGCCTGGTCGGGTCGTCCACGCGGTTGAACCAGATGCCTTGAGGGACACACCAGAGGCCGAATGTGTCGAACAGAGGCTTGAACGTCATCGCCTCGTAACCGCGCACGTCCTCGACTTCGTAGAGAGCCGCGATGTTGGGGATGAACGTGTAGCCGACAGCCGTCATCCGTTCGGGAGTCTTCCTGGGGATGGGATCGAGCAATCGGAGCGGCGGATAGAAGGCGCGCGAGGGATATGTGGGATAGACCTCCCCGGCTTCCAGCCTCCTCTGAGCCAGAAACAGGGCGAGGACCGCGCAGGCGGCAAGCCCGAAACGCCCGCGGCGCTCCAACGTGAGCCACAGCCCGGCGGCCAGGATGAGCGGCATAAGTTGCAGCAGGAAGCGATAGCGGAAGTAGCCGGAAGGCATATTCAACGCTTCGATGTGCCACCGGGTCCGCAGGACGTAGAGGGACGTCAAGAGGACCGTCCCCGCCAGCGCCGCGATCACGACGGGACGCGCCCTGGGCCGCTCGCGTAATTCCTCCAGACCCAGCGCCGCCAGAGCCGGCACGGCGAAGGCGGCGAAAAAAACCATACGGTCGTTCAGACCGATATCGAAGAGCGGCATCGCGGACACGGCGTCCGCGATGCCGGGGACGCGGGCGCCCATGGCCGCGCCGAGGACCCCGATCGCGATGAGCGGCCATTTCTCCCGCCGCCGCGAAAGAAGCCCCATGATCGCGAAAGGCCAAAGGACCGTCCCCGCATAAGAAGAGGGCTCCGCAAAGCCGGCCAACGCCTCGCCTTTGCCCGAGACTCCGAAGAGGTAAGGCATCGCGTTGGACGCGCCGTGCCGGAGCGCCTCCCAGGGCGGAAAGGACTTCCGGATGTGGGCGAACCAGCCCTGCCGCATGAAGTGCTCCTGCGTGTGAGGCAGGGCCTCGGCGAGGGGCAGCAGGAGGACTGCCGAGAGTCCCAACGCCAGGGCGCCGGCGAGAAGTGAGAGCAGAAACGGGCGCACCCTGGCGCCCCGTCTCGCGAACCCGAGCTCGAAGAGAAAGTAGATGCCGGCGCCGGCGACGGCGTGAAGCAGCGTCTCCGGGTGCCCGGACGTCAGGATCAGCAGGAGGGCCACGACGGTCAGCGCGACCGAACGCCGGTCGCCGAGCGAGACGAGACGCCGCAGACCCAGGAGCAGGAGTGGAAACGGAGCCGCGGCGGGCGTCAGCGGATAACCGAGATAGAAAACCAGATAGTCGCAGAAGGCCCAGCCCAACGCTCCGAGCAGCGCCGAGACTTCGCCGCAGGCGAGGTCTCGAAGAAAGAGGTACGCGCAGAGAAGAGCCAGGAGGTAGCGCAGCGCCATCTCGAA
>JBKPBH010000088.1:0-36012 GCA_046726795.1 Acidobacteriota bacterium | reverse complement strand
TCCTTTTCGAGCAGCAGGACACTCCGACCGGCCTGCGCCAGCACCGTGGCAGCCGCCGACCCGGCCGGCCCCGCGCCGACCACGATCACGTCGAAGAGCCCGGTCATCCCGAGCCGTCGAGAGTCGCGCGTCGAGCGTCGAGACTTGAAGTGCCTGACGTCGAAACATCGCCCGAAGACGCCGAAATCAGGAGACGGAAGGGGACGACGGCGTCCACGCGCACGCGCGGCACGGACCGAGCGACCGCCCGGGCCTCCTCGAGAGTGTAGGCCTGGCGCACCGAGGCGAGGCCGTCCTCGACCGAGACGCGGCTCTTGAAAGCGAAGCGGCCGGCGACCGAGACGAGCAGAAGCGGGAAAACGCTGCGGCGGATATCCAGGAGCGAGAAACCCGCGCGCGCGACGCGGGAGAGCTCCCGGAGCAGCCGCACGTTCTGAGCCGGTGAGAAGTGATGGAAAAATAGGGTCGAGACGATCCAGTCCGCCGAGCCGTCCGGAAACGGGAGCGCGAACGCGTCCGCCGCCGCCGCCGGAGGAGGCTCGTGACCGTCGCGCGCGCGCCCAGCGACCAGGTGCCGCCACTGCAGGTCGACCGCGACGACCGAAGCTTGGATCCCGGCCCGGGCAAGTCTCGTCGCAAGCTCCCGGGCGAGGGCGGCCGTTCCCGCGCCGATGTCGATGATCGTGAAGCGCGAGGCCTTGCCGGAGCGGAGTCTCGAGACGAGCCGGCGCGCCAGCACGCGCCCGTTCCCCCAGACTCTGTTGACGAAGTCCAGGTCTTCGAGCGATCGGACCATCTCGTCGGCCGGCAGGTCCGTGTCGTCGAGCAGCTCCCGGGAGGGCCGCCGGGGCGGAACCAGAAAAGACATGGTCGAGGGTCTAAGGCGGAATCGAAATCATCGCTGCGACACGACCAGGGCGCTGTTCTTCGAGCCGAATCCGATGCAGTTGCAGAGGGCGTGCTCGAAGGAGTCCTGGCGCGCCTCGTTGGCGATGTAATCCAGGTCGCACTCGGGATCGGGCCGCTCGAGGTTGACCGTCGGAGGCAGAAAGGAGCCACGCATCCCGAGGAGCGTTGCCGCCACACCCGCGGCGCCGCACGCCCCCTGAGGGTGGCCGATCATCGACTTGATCGAGGAGCCGGGCAGGCGTCCGGCGCGCCGGCCGAAGGCGAGGCGGACCGCGCGCGTCTCGACTCGATCGTTCAACTCGGTCGAGGTCCCGTGGTAGGCGAGGTAATCCATGGCTTCCGCCGGAAGCCCGGCCTCTTCCAGGGCGAGGGACATGGCGCGTGCGGGCTCCTCGCCCGACTCGTCCAGCCGGACCCGGTGGTGCGCGTCGCAGGTCGCGCCATAGCCGCGGATCTCGCCGTAAATCCGGGCGCCGCGGGCGAGGGCGCGCTCCCGCTCCTCGAGCACGAACATCCACGCCCCCTCGCCGAGCACGAAGCCGTCCCGGTCGGCCGAGAAGGGGCGGGAGGCCCGCTGCGGATCCTCCTCCCAGGCGGTCGAGACGATGCGCATCATGACGAACCCTTCCATGATCCCGCGAACGACCGTCGCATCGACGCCGCCGCAGAGAAACGCGTCGGCGGAGCCGAACTTGATCGCGCGGAAGGCGTACCCGAGGGCATCCGTGGAAGAGGCGCAGCCCGTCGAGACGACGTGCGAAGGCCCGCGCAGACCGAACTGCATGGAGATCTCGGAGGAGAGCGTCCCGATCGTGCCCGAAGGGATCGCGTAGACGGAGGCCTTCTTGACCTGGTTGGTGTAGTAGAGGTGATACATCCGCTCGGAGAACTCGATCGGCCCTCCCCCGGTCCCGAGAACGACGCCGAGGCTGCGCCGCTCCTCCAGGGTCAGGGAGTCTGGCTCGATTCCGGCGTCGGCCAGCGCCTCCGCCGAAGCGGCGATCGCCATGGGCACGGCGCGCGAGACGTGCCTCGCGTCCTTGGCGGCGATGTGCACGGAGGGATCAAAGTCTTTCAGCTCCCCGGCGATCGTTGCGGGAAGCCCCTCGGGGTCGAAGA
Organism: Acidobacteriota bacterium; assembly: GCA_046726795.1. Lineage (GTDB taxonomy): Bacteria > Acidobacteriota > Thermoanaerobaculia > UBA5066 > Gp7-AA6 > JAWOLE01. The sequence continues at coordinate 33,984 of JBKPBH010000088.1, read as the reverse complement.
GAGAGATCCGGCCGACGCCGCTCCGACCCTCCTTTAGGGCGCGCGCGAACGCGTCCCGGCCGTTCCCGTTGGGAGACAGACAACCCAACCCCGTGACCACGACACAACGTGCGCTCACGCGCGCAATTCTAGCCCCGCGACCCCCGCTGACACGGCCATCTAAGCCAAGCTTTATGCGAGGGCCGTTAAACGTTAAAACGTAAAAACTAAAACGTGGTAAGGCCGGCTCTACTTCGTTTTACGTTTCACGTTTGACGCTTGACGTCTCATGGCGGCGCGTTCTGGGCAAACCAGCGATCCAGGGGGCGCAGCAGTGCCAGCGGCGCCCACGTCACGAGCGCATCCGCGTGAAGCGAGCCCGGCAGGTCGAGGTGAACGTGCTCGATCGGAGGAGCCGCGGCTTGCACAAGAGCTCTTCCATGCGAGGGATCCACGAGCCAGTCTCCCTCGGCGGTGACGATCAATTTGGGGATCGACAGTTGTGCCAGGGCTCGCGCGATCCGGGGCTTGGGCTGGAGCAGGCGGGTCCCGGCGATCCGCGGCATCCGCACCACATGGCGCAGGCGCACTTGTCTTGCGGCTCCCGTCTTCCAGGGACGCGGCCGCAAGGCGGGCAGGTGCTCCGGCGGGGAGACCATCGCCAGGGCGCGGCAGGGCAGATCGGGCCGCCGCGCGAGCGCGTCCGCCGCGATCGAGCCTCCCAGCGAAAAACCGAGCACGGCGAATCGGGCATAGACCTTGCCTTCACCGGCCAGGTCCTCGGCGACCGCCAGAAAGTCCTCTCGCTCTGATGGGCCAAACGTGTAGGCGCCGCCGCTGTCGCCGTGTCCGCGAAAGTCGATCGCCGCGACGTCGTAGCCACGCCGGAAGAAGTGGCTGGCCAGGAACAGGTTCTCCCTGGCCAGCCGCACGCGCCAGAATCCCGGAGCGAGCAGCAGGATCTCGCGAGAGGGTCGACGCCACCAGGTGTACGCGATCCTCACACCGTCGGCCGTGCGGATACGGCGGTGCTCGGTCTGCGCCGGCTTCCCGGCGGCCTTCAAAGCAGGAGACATTCGACCGAAGCGCCGGCTGCTTGAGGCTTCTCCAGGGCCGGGATGCGCGCGAGCGCATCGGCCCGAGCGTGCGTCGCGATGTCATGACTGCCGGCCGAGACGAGTGGCTCGACCCGCAACACGCTGCCGGCTCTCGAGAGCCGCCCGTCGCGATAGGTCTCGCGGGCGCCTCCCTCCGGCAACGCGCTCGTCAGCTCCGCGCAGACGCGCGGGGTGCCCGGTCTGGAATTCCCTTCGAGGCAATCGAGGGCGAACCGCACAAACAAATGGAAACACACGGAGCTCGAAACGGGATTGCCGGGCAGTCCGAACCAGAGCGTCTCGCCGCGGCGTCCGAAGACGACGGGCTTGCCCGGACGAACCGAGACGCCGTGAAAGAGAATCTCGAATCCCTCGCGGCGGGCGATCTCGGGCACCAGGTCCAGGTCTCCCGCCGAGACGCCTCCCGAGGTCAGGAGCACGTCTTCCTCGTTCCCCGCCGAGGCGAAGAGCGAAGCCAGCCCGGACGCTTCGTCCCCGACCCGGGCGCGCTCGCGGGCCGGCCATCCCCGAGCCCGGCAGAGGGAAAGAAGCATCGGTCCGTTGGAGTCGCGGATCTGGCCCGGACGCGGATTCTCCCCTGTCGAGACGAGCTCGTTGCCTGTCGCGGCGATCGAGACGCGCGGCCGGGAAAAGACGGAGAGCGGATCGGCGCCCGCAAGCGCAGCGAGCGCCAGGTCGCCCGGCGTCAGGGACTTGCCGGCCGGCACGAGCATGGCGCCCGAGCGGATGCTCTCTCCGCGTCGTCGCAGGTGAGCGCCGGGCGCCGGCGCGGCTTCGAAACGCACACGCCCGTTGTCCCGGCGCGCCCGCTCGACCGGGATGACGGCATCGGCTCCCGCAGGAAGGGGGGCGCCGGTCATGACCCGGATCGCCTCCCCGGGAAGTATCGGTTCCGGAGGCGAGTCTCCAGCCAGGACGGTTCGCGGGCGCTCGGGGAGAAGAACACCCGGCTCGAGGACGTCGGAGAGCCTCACGGCGTAGCCATCCATCGCGGATGTATCGAAAGGCGGCCAGTCCACGTCGGAGCGGATGTCGCCGGCGAGCGTGCGCCCGAGGCCCTCCCGCAGAGGGACTCGTTCGGCCGCCTTCGGCGGCGCCTGGCGGGCAAGGACCGCGAGGGCTTCTTCCACGGTGATCACTGCGTGGCATTGTAGGACGGCGGCCTGTCCAATTGCCGGAGTTCACGCTACGATGAAGGTACCCCGCCATGCCCCGAAGCTTCGAATACAGCGGCGACCTCGCCGTCACGCCCCTGGCTGAGATCCTCGCGACGATCCACCGCTACCGGGTGCCAGGCGTTGTGAGCGTCACGCGGGAGAAGCGCACGCGCAGGATCTTCGTCGAGGACGGGCTGGTCGTCTTCGCCGCATCCAACGAGAAGGAGCTGGACCTGGCCTCCTACTTGATCAAGCAGGGCGCGCTCGACGCCGAGACGGCTCGCGAGGCCGAGACGCGCCGGGCACGGGACGGGCTTCGGATGGGCCAGGTCCTCCTGCAGATGGGCGTCGTGACGCCGGAGCGTTTGAACACTGCGATCGCCGGGCAGATCCGGGAGATCGTGTTCGACACGATCGACTGGGACTCGGGAGACGTCCGTTTCGAGATCGGGGCGCGCCGGACGGCGGACTTTGTCCGCGTGGAGCTGCCGATCCTCGAGGTGCTCGTGGCCGGGATCCGGCGCGCGGAGAACGTCCGCAGGCTGGTCAAGCGCCTCGGATCGGCGGTCATGATTCTCGAGAAATCGGGCGGTCCGCCGCCGCCCCTGTTCTCCGAGGTGGAGCGACGGCTTTATGAGGCCGTGGACGGCAGGAGCCCGCTCCAGCAGCTCTGCGCCCGCGGACCGGGCGGCCTGGCCGAGAACGTCCGGGCCCTCTACGCCTTCTACTGCCTCGGTCTTGTGCGCAAGGTCCGAAGCTCGGCTTCCGGAGCGAAGAAGATTCAGTACAAAACGGAAGGAGGAAGTAATTTTGGGTTCTAGATTTTAGATTCTGCGTCAACGTGTCCTCAATCTAGAATCGAAGATCCAAAATCCAGAATCGCGCTATGCCCATTTACGAATACGTCTGCCAGGACTGCCGTCGCAAGACCGAAGTCCTTCAGCGATTAAACGAGAAACCGCTGAGGATCTGCCCGCACTGCGGAGGGAGGTTGAAGAAGGCTTTCTCGGCGCCCGCGATCCAATTCAAGGGGAGCGGCTGGTACATCACCGATTACGCCCGCGCGAAGAAGGAGGAAAAGGCCCCATCGGCCGGCAAGACTGAGTCCGAGTCCAAGGTAGCGGAGTCGAAGAGCAGCGAGAAGAAGGAGAAGCCCGCCGAAACGAAATCAGAATCGAAGAAGGAGTCCAAGAAGGAGTGAGAAGGAACTCTCTCCCGGCTCCATCACCGATCACCCATCACAAGTCGTTCTTCGCTCAGTCCAGCTTGAGGCTCCTCAGGTATTTCTTGAACGGCGTTCCCAGGTCCTTGCGCTTCAGAGCGAACTCCACCGTGGCGACGAGGAACCCGAGCTTGTCGCCGGCGTCGTAGCGCTTCCCCTCGAAGAGATAGCCGTCGATCGGCCGCTGCTTCAAGAGGGCTCTCAGTCCCGAGGTGAGTTGGATCTCGCCGCCAACGTCCGGGGTCGTGGCTTCGAGGATCTCGAAGAGCTCCGGCGGGAGCAGATAGCGCCCGATGATGGCCAGGTCGGACGGGGCCGCCTCGGGGCGAGGCTTTTCGACCAGGTCCAGGATCTCGACGATCCGTCCCTCTGACGGAAGGGGCCGGGCGGCGACGATCCCGTAGTGGCTCGTCTGCTCCCGGGGGACTCGCTGGAGAGCGATCACGGGATTCCCGCGCCGCTCGAAGACGCGCATCATCTGTCCGATGCAGGGCTCCGCCGCGTCCACGATGTCGTCGCCCAGCATGACCGCGAAGGGCTCGTGTCCCACCAGGTCCCGGGCCTGCAGAACGGCGTGGCCCAGGCCCAGGGCCGACTTCTGCCGGACGTAGGAGACACGGGCGAGGCCCGAGATCGCCCGGACTTCTTCGAGAAGTTCGGTCTTTCCCCGCTCCTCGAGCATTCGCTCGAGCTCGAAGGAGGTGTCGAAGTGATCCTCGATCGCGTTCTTTCCGCGCCCGGTCACGATGACGATGCGCTCGAGGCCGGCTGCGCGGGCTTCCTCGACGACGTACTGGACGAGCGGCCGATCGACCAGCGGAAGCATCTCCTTGGGCTGCGCCTTCGTGGCCGGCAGGAAGCGGGTGCCCAGTCCGGCCGCAGGAAAGACGGCAACGCGAACGGACGGCATGGCGAGAATCCTAACCGATGGGTTGGTTGTTGGAGGAGAGCGAGCCCGGTACTCGGTGTTCGGTTTTCGGGGAAACGAACCAAGCACCGAACACCGAGCCCGAACCCCGGTCCCTCCGTCGGGTTAAAATAGAGGGTCCATGCCGGATGACCGATTCTTTCGTCACTTAACCGAACAACTCCAGGCCCGCGGGCGGCTGGCCCTGGCCACAGTCGTCGAAACGAAGGGCTCGGGGCCCTCGAAGGAGGGGAGGCGTTTCCTGATTTTCGAGAACGGGACCTTCTCCGGCACCATCGGCGGCGGCCCGTTCGAGGCCCTGGTCGTCGCCGATGCCGCGGCCCTCTTCCGGGAGGAAGGACTCCGACGCTTCGTCAAGTGGTACGACTTCTTCGAGCGGGAGATCGGAGGAGATGAGCGGGAGCCGACCAACATGATCTGCGGAGGGTCGGCGCGCGTCCTGGTCGAGCGTCTCGAGGCTGCCCCGGCGCTCGTCGTCCTCGGCGGCGGCCACGTCGGCCTAGCTCTTGCTAGGCACGGCTCCTCTCTGGATTTCGAAGTCGTGGTGGCCGACGACCGCGAAGAGTATGCGCGGCCCGAGCGCTTTCCGCCCGATGTACGGGCGGTTCGTGCGGGCCGGGATTACGCGGTTCCCGCGGACGTCCTGCCGCCCGGGCGTGAGCTCTACGTCGCGATCGTCACGCGATGCTGGGAGACGGATCTGGCCGCTCTGCGCCCCTGGCTCTCTGACACCGCGCCGAAAGCGAGATACCTCGGGCTCATCGGGTCCGGCCGCAAGATCCGGGGGGTCTTCGACCGGCTGAGGCAGGAAGGGGTCTCCGAGGAGAAGATCCGGGTCGTTCACGCCCCGATCGGCCTGGAGATCGGCGCGGTGACGCCCGCGGAGATCGCGGTTTCGATCCTGGCCGAGATGACCGCAGTCCGGCGCAGGGCCGGCGCTCGTTCACAGGCGCGCGAAAGAGTTCTCAAGCCGTGAGCTCGATCCGCTCATTTTTTCTTTTCGCGGCGGCGGCGATCGTGCTGACCGCAGCGGCAGCCCCCGCCCGGGCCGCGACCTGGTGGCGTCTTCCGATCTGGGGGGCGGACGTGCGCGTCTTCGCGGCCGATCCCTTCCGCCCCGGCGCCGTCTTCTGCGGCACCTCGCGCGGCAACTTCTACGGCTCCGCCGACGGAGGCGCCTCGTGGGCGCCACTGCGCCAGGGTCCGGCGTTTCCGGGCTACATCGTCACGGCTCTCATCGCCGATTCGAAGACCCCCGGCCGGCTCTGGGCGGCCCTCGCCGGCCAGTACTCCGGGGGCCTCGTCGTCCGGAGCGACAACCGCGGCGCCGACTGGACGATCCTCGCGAGCTGGAAGGACACCGTGGCGACGCGGGCGCTCGCGCTCGCTCCTGGCGACCCGGTGCTCCTGGCCGCGGCCGGGGACGACGGCGTGCGCCTCTCGCGCGACGGGGGCGAGACCTGGTCGCGGACGGGAACGGACACGCCCGGTCTCGTCCAGGTCGAGTCGCTCGCGTTCGATCCCGCGGATTCGCGCGTCCTTTATGCCGGGACCTGGCGCCAGGCCTTCCGCACCCGCGACGGGGGAGCGACGTGGTCGCGGATCGCCGAAGGCATGGTGCTCGACGCGAGCGTGTACTCCTGGGACTTCTCCGGCGCGGATGCCAGGGACATCTGGGTCTCGACGTGCGGCTGGGTCTACCGCACGCGAGACGGAGGAGACCGGTGGACCCGGTTCAAGAACGGGTTCACGAACCGGAGGTCCCACGCGGTCCGCCGCGATCCCAGGCGGCCGGGCGTTGTCTATGCCGCGACGGTCGGCGGCCTGCACCGCTCGACCGACGGCGGGGAGACCTGGAGCCGAGTCTCCCGGGAAAGCCTCGTTGTGACGGCGCTCGACGTGGATCCGGCGACCGGTCGGCTCTACATCGGCACCGAAGGGGAGGGCGTCTTCTATTCGGACGATGGGGGCGCTACGCTCTCGCACGGCTCGGTCGGACTGACGGAAGGACGCGTCTCCGACCTCGTTGCGGACCCCAACGACCCCTCGCGCCTCTTCTTCTTCCGCGCCTACGGCGGCGAGGAGAGCGGCGTCTGGGAAGCCCGGGGCCTCAAGGTTCGCCGGGTCTCTCGCGATCTGCTTCCGCCGTCCGCCTCGCTCGTCGCCTTCCGCGACGGCTCCGGCAAAACGGTGCTCGCGCTGTCTTCCTCCTCGGGTCTGCGCTTATCGCGGGACCTGGGTGAGCGGTGGATTTCGCCGGCGACTCCCCCCGCGGGCGCGCCGATCGCGCTCTTCGGGACGCCCTTCGCGGCGCCGATTCTCGTGACGACGGCCGGCGTCTTCCGGATGTCTGTTTCGGGTGAGGACTTCGTCGCCCTGGGCGGCCCGGCCGCCCCGGTCGCGGCAGATCTGCTCTCCGACACGACCGGCTCTCCGCTCCTGGAAGTCCGCTCGAGCGAGGGACTGCTTCGCTGGAACGGCCAGACCTGGATGAACCACAGGGTCGGCCTCCTGAAGGGCGGTATCTTCCTCGAGGAGAGAGGATCGTCCGCCGCCGGCTCCTACAGCTCGCTGCAAGAGGTGGGCGGGAAGCTCATCTGGGAGGAGGGAGGGCGGCGCTTGGCCGTCACGAGCCCGCGGGCCGGCCTCGCCCTCGCCACGGCCGCCCCCGCGCCCGGTGGGCGCCTCTACGTCGGAACCACGGGAGACGGACTCTTCCTCTTCGAACCGTAGCCCGAATATTCATGAACGACTCCGGCCGTCCCGCGGATCTTTTTCCGCCATGCGGCGTCAGCCCTCCTCTGCGATGGGCAAAACGGGCGGAGGACCTTCCGGTCTCCCGTACCCCCCGTGGAAGGTCGCCGTCGTCGGGCTTCCTTGCCTGACGAAAAAATCTCTCGCGGGAACGGGGTGTACACCGGCCCGCATCCGTTCTTTCCTCGATGGAAGCCTTCTGAGCAGTCCTCTCGCGTGTTTCGGCCGGGTGTCCATGGATTATCCGGTCTAGACGGCTACTTCACTCCCTCGAAGCGAAGGACTGATCCGACGCCGATCTTCTCCTTGGAGGCCTTGCCTCCCGCGATCTCCAGGACGCTGGCGGCGGGGGCCTCGGGCCCGTAGCTCGGACAGGGGTCGGCCTTGCAAGGCGGCGTGTCGGCCGAGACGAAGAGGACCTTTCCGCCGCCGTCCATCCAGACCATGTCGAGCGGGATCATCGTGTTCTTCATCCAGAAGCGGTGAACCCCGTTGTCGGAGAAGAGAAAGAGCATTCCCGTCTTCTCCGGCAGGCCCTCGCGGAACATGAGCCCCTGTGCCTGTTCTTCGGGAGTCCGGGCCAGCTCGATGGAGTACACGGCGCCGGAAGGGAGAACAACCCTCGGTCGAGGAGGTGGCGCCGCCTGGGGCGGCTTCGGCGCCGCGCCGCAGGCCGCCGCCATCAAGAACGAGGCGAGAAGAAGCAATTTTAGGTCTTGGATTTTGGATTTTGGATTGGACACGATACTTCTATTCCGTAATCCAAAATCTAAAATCTAGAATCCGAAATCGTCAGGGGCTTTCCACGCCAGCCACCTGCGCCGGTCCCTCCTCGTAGAGGTCCTCCTTCCGCACGAGGTTGTACTTCTTGGCGTAGTAGCGGAAGGACCGGAACGACATGCGCAGGAGTTCGGCGGCCTTTGTCTGGACGCCGTCGCAGCGGTCCAGGGCCTCCCGCATCAGGCGTTTGCCGACCGCCTCGAGGTAGGCCTCGAGGTTGATGCCTTCCGCCGGAAGGCTTTCGAAATCAGGCACCCGGGTGCGCACTCCAAGTGCGATCGCTTCGGGGAGGCTCGAGGCCGTGATGACGGCGCCGGCCTCGAGCGCGACCGTTCGCTCCAGGGTGTTCTCAAGCTCCCGCACGTTGCCCGGCCAGGGGTACGCCTCGAGCAGCCGCATCGCCTCCGTCGAGATCTTCTTCTCCCCGATCCTCTGCTCCTTGCAGATCATTGCGATGAAGTGCTGGGTCAGGGGAGCGATGTCCTCGACCCGAGACCGCAGCGGCGGCAGCGCGATCGGGATCACGTTGATCCTATAGAAGAGGTCCTCGCGGAACTTCCCCGAGGAGACGAGCTCGGTCAAGTCCTTGTTCGTGGCGGCGATGATGCGCGCGTCCACGCTGGTCTCCTCGTTGCCGCCCACCTTCCGGATGAGCTTCTCCTGGATGGCCCGCAGGAGCTTGACCTGCATCGTCGGCGAGGTCTCGGAGATCTCGTCCAAGAACAGTGTTCCGCCGTCCGCCTCCGAAAAGAGCCCGCGCTTCTCCTTGACGGCACCCGTGAATGCCCCGCGCTCGTGCCCGAAAAGCTCCGATTCGAGGAGGGTCTCGGGAAGCGCGCCGCAGTTGATCGAGACGAATTTCCTCTCCTTGCGGATCGACGTGTAGTGGATGGCTCGTGCGATGAGCTCCTTGCCCGTGCCGCTCTCGCCGGTCAGGAGGACGGTCGAAGATACCCTTCCGATCCTCTCGATCGTGCGGAAGATCTCCTGCATCCGCGAGCCCTTGCCGATGATGTTCGCGAAGGTGTACTTGGCGGCGAGCTCCTGCTTCAGGTAAATGTTCTCGTCGTGGAGCTGCTTCTCTCCGAGCGCCCGATCCACGAGCAAGCCGAGCTCCTCGACGTCGAAGGGCTTGGAGATGTAGTCCACGGCTCCGGCCTTCATAGCCTCGATAGCGTCCTTGGCCGAGGTGTGCGCGGTGATCATGATGACGGGGGTTTTCGGATTCTCCGCCTTGGCCTTGCGCAGCAGGTCGAGGCCGTTTCCATCGGGCATCTTGATGTCGCAGAGGATCAGGTCGGGCGAGGAGCGCAGGACGGAGGCCGAGCCCTCCGCGTAGTTGGACGCGGTCAGGACCTCGAAGCCCCTCTTGTGAAAGAAAAAGGCGAGCATGTCGCGGATCGACGCCTCGTCGTCCACGATCAGAAGGCGCGAGCCGCTCGTCATGGCGCTGCCGCCGCCTGGGTCGAGGGCGCCGTGACCGCTTCGATGCGGACGCTTTGGCGCGGGAGGAGAACGGTCACGCTCGTCCCTTCTCCGGGCGTGGACTCGGCGTCGATGGCGCCTCCGTGATCCTCCACGATCCGGCGGACGATCGCCATGCCGAGCCCGGTTCCGCCGTCGAAGGCCGTGGAGAAGGGAGTGAAGAGGCGGCCGAGCTCCTCCTCGCTCATTCCCCGGCCGGTGTCGGTGAATCGGATGCTGTACCAGGAGTCTTCTTCGCGCCCGAGCACGGACAGCGTCCCTCCGGCCGCCATGGCGCGCACGGCGTTCTTCGCGATGTTGTAGATGATCTGCCGGATCTGGTCCCGGTCGCCCGACAGGACCGAGCGCGAAGGCCAGACGTTCACCTCGATCCGGTGCGCGTCGGAGACTTCATCGGACAGCCGGAAGAGATCCATGACCTCTGTCACGGCGGTGGCCACGTCGAACTCGGCCACCTGCCGCTCCTGCGGACGGACGAACCTGAGGAAGTCCTCGAGGATCTTGGAAAGGCGGGTGGATTCCGAGACGATGATCTCCATGAGTCTCCGTTCAGCCGAGCCGACCGTGAGCTCGTTGGAAAGGACCTGGACCGACCCGGAGATGGAAGCCAGCGGGTTACGAATCTCGTGGGCGATGCCGGCCGCGAGCTCTCCGACCGCCGCGAGCTGCTCGTTGAAGCGCGCGCGCCGCTCGAGTTTCTTGATCTCCGTCAGGTCCTGGAACAGGATCAGGAGGCCCAGCTCTCCGTCGGTGTCCTTCAACCCGCGCAGCGAGTAGCCGAGCACGCGGCGCGAGTGCCCGCGGTTGGTCTCGATCTCTCCTCGGAAGGTGTCCCATTCCCGCCCGCGGTTCCAGATCGTCGGCCAGTTCTCCGGCAGGACGAAATCGAAGTCCGCCAGAGATCTGCCCGGGGCGAGGGTCGGGTCCACGTTCAAGAGCTCGCCGCCGGCGCGGTTCACGAACGTGATCCGCTGGTTCGAATCGGTCGTCATGAGGCCGGACGACATGGACGCGATGACGTTGCCGTGGAGGTTCTGAAGCCGTTGCAGCGTCTTCTGCCGGCGGGCGAGTTCGGCTCGGGCCGCGCGGAGCTTCTCGGAGAGATAGCCGGCCATCAACGCGACCCCGTAGAAACCCACGACGGTGATGACGAAGTTGTAGCGAACCCGGCTCCCCGCCCAGTCCAGGACGGGGGCCAGCGGCGGAGCGGGGAGGATGCCCTTCGCGAGGAGCTCCAGGAGCGTGCCGTAGAACAAGGCGCCGGCGGAGGCCATGATGACCGCGCCCGGCCGGAAGAGGAAGAAGGCGGAGACGCCGATTGTCACGAGGTACAGGAAGTTGAAAACGGAATATGGCCCGCCGGAGGCGTACACGAGGCCCGTCACGAGAGCGATGTCGCCGAGCATCTGCAGGTAGACCGACACGCCCCAGGGCAGCCACCGGCCCACAGTCCACTGAAAGACCCCGAGAAGAATCGCCGTGACGTTTAAGGCCAGCAGGAAGGGCAGGAACTCGACGGGCAGATCGCCGCCGGAGCTGGCGTGTAGCAGCACGGCCGAGACCAGGATGACCAGGAGGACGGCGATCCGGATCGCGGTCAGCCAGTTGAGCGAGCGACGCATCGAGTCGTTCATGACCAGTCGAGAGTTGGAAGCCGACAGTCGAGAGCCGAGGGACATGGACGCGGACCCGAACTCCCCTCGTCAGCCGATCTTGTTGATCAGCGTGAACATCGGCAGATACATCGCGATCACGATCCCGCCGATGACCACGCCGAGGATGAAGATGAGGATAGGCTCGAGGAGCTTGACGAGCCCCGCCACGGCCACGTCCACCTCGTCCTCGTAGAAATCCGCGATCTTGTTGAGCATCGCGTCGAGCGCGCCGGTCTGTTCGCCGACGCCGATCATCTGCACCACCATGTTCGGGAAGATGTTGGTCTGACGGAGCGGCTCGACGATCGTCTTGCCCCCTTCGACGCTGCGGCGGGTCTCGTAGATCGCGTCCTCGACGATGGCGTTGCCCGCGGTCCGGGCGGTGATGTCGAGGCTCTCGAGGATCGGGACGCCGGAAGACGTCAGCGTCGCGAGCGTGCGGCAGAAGCGGGCCACCGCGACCTTGCGAAAGATCGTCCCGAGGACCGGCAGCTTCAAGAGCGTCCCGTCGATGACGCGGCGGCCCGAATGGGTCGCGTAGTACCGCCGGAAGGCGTACGCCAGCGCGCCGATGCCGATCACGAAGAAGATGAAATACCGAGCCAGGAAGTTCGAGGAGGCGATGACGACGCGGGTCGGGAGCGGCAATTCGGCTCCGAGGCTCGTGAAGAGCGCGGCGAACGTCGGGATGACCTTGAGCAGGATGACGGCCACGACGATCGCGGCGATGACGATGACGGCAACCGGATAGATCAGGGCCGATCGCACCTGGGACCTCAGCTTCACGGCCTTCTCGATGTACACCGAGAGCCGCTGGAGGATCGTGTCCAGGATGCCCCCCGCCTCCCCGGCCGCGACCATGTTGACGTAGAGGGCGTCGAAAGCCTTCGGATGGCGCCGCATGGCGTCGGCCAGCGTGGACCCCGCCTCCACGTCCTGACGGACTTGTAGGAGAATCTTCTGGAAGTTCTTGTGCTCCTGCTGGTTGGCCAAGATCTCCAGGCACTGCACGAGCGGCAGGCCGGCGTCGATCATGACCGAGAACTGTCGCGTGAAAACCGCCAGGGTCTTGGGAGGAACCTTGCGGCCGATCTTGGTGAGGGAGATCTCCTTGCCGCGCTCCCGGATGCCCGTGACGACGATGTTCTGGCGCCGCAGGGAAGCGAGCGCGACATCCTTGGAATCGGCCGCGAGGACCCCCTCTTTGATCAAGCCGGCGCGATTGCGCCCCTTCCAGGAGTAGTTAGGCATTCTATCCTCGGCTTAAGCGCGTCGTCCGGCGATGGCCGGCGGCGCGGGTACGTTCAACCCGGCTCCGCGCCCGATGAGCTCCTGCAGCTCGTCGGGATTCGACGACCGCGACAGGGCCATCTCGAGGGTGATCAGCTTGCGGTGATAGAGAGTGGCCAGAGACTGGTTGAAGGTCTGCATCCCGAATTTCGACTGACCCGTCTGCATCATCGAATAGATCTGGTGGACCTTGTCCTCTCGAATCAGGTTTCGGATGGCGGCGTTGGGCACGAGGACTTCCATCGCCATGATGCGACCCTTTCCGCTGGCGCGCTCGAGCAACGACTGGCACAGGATCCCTTCCAGGACGAAGGAGAGCTGTGTGCGGATCTGTGTCTGCTGGTGCGCCGGGAAGACGTCGATGATCCGGTTGAGCGAGGAGACGGCGGAGTTGGTGTGGAGCGTGGCCAGCGTCAGATGGCCTGTCTCGGCGATGCGGAGGGCCGACTCGATCGTCTCTAAGTCGCGCATCTCGCCGATCAGGACGACGTCGGGATCCTCGCGCAGGACGGCCCGCAGCGCATTGGGAAAGGAATGCGTGTCGGCATGGAGCTCGCGCTGGTTGACGAGGCACTTCTTGTGCCCGTGGAGGAATTCGATCGGGTCCTCGATCGTGACGATGTGAAGCTGCTTCTCGGTGTTGACTTTGTCGAGCATCGCGGCCAGTGTCGTCGTCTTGCCCGAGCCGGTCGGCCCCGTGACGAGGATCAGGCCGCGGGGCTTGTCGCACAGTGTCTCGACAATCGACGGGAGACCGAGCTCACGGAAGCCCATGATCTGGTACGGGATCTGACGGTAGACGCCTCCCACCGCTCCCCGCTGGTTGAAGTTGTTCGCGCGGAATCGGGCGAGCCCCTTGACCCCGAAGGAAAAGTCGAGCTCGAGGGTCTCCTCGAAGCGGTGTTTCTGGCTGTCAGTCAGGACGGAGTAGGCCAGGTGCTTGGTCTCCGAAACCGTCAGAGGGGGATAGGGGAGCGGGATGAGCCGCCCGTCCAGACGAACCATGGGCGGAGAGTTGGTCGTCAGATGGAGGTCGGACGCGCCCATCTCGACCATTTGCTTCAAGAGCTGGTGTAACGTCGTATCAGTAGCCATAGTTTATTTAGGTAACTGCCAAGTTTAAGCCTCGGACAGACAAAAAGGAAGCCTATCAGTAAAGGATTTGTCAGGGCCGGTGCTCGGTGTTCGGTGTTCGGTTGAGCCCTCCCGAGCACCGGAACCAAACGCCCCGGCTACAGGACCGTTTCCCTCAGGACCTCCTCCAGCGTCGTGACTCCCCCCCGGATCTTCTGGAGCCCCGACGAGCGCAGGCTGACCATTCCTTCTTCGATCGCCTTGCGCTTCAATTCGATCGAGGTCGCCCCCGACAGCACCATCTCCCGGATCTCGTCGGAGAACTGGAGGACCTCGTAGAGGCCGATCCGTCCCCGGTAGCCGGAATTGCCGCACCGGTCGCAGCCCCGCCCGCGCTTGATCTTCAGGCTCTTGACCTCGTCGGGTGCGAAGCCGACCTGGATGAGCATCTGCGGGGGCGTTTCGACCTCCTCGACACAGCCGGAGCAGATGCGACGGACGAGCCTCTGGGAGCAGATGGCATTGACCGAGGTGGCGACGAGGAAGGGCTCGATTCCCATGTTCATCAGTCGGCTGATCGTGGAAGGCGCGTCGTTGGTGTGGAGGGTGGAGAGAACGAGGTGCCCGGTCAGTGCCGCCTTGACCGCGATCTCGGCCGTCTCGAAGTCGCGGACCTCGCCGACTAAGATGATGTCGGGATCCTGCCGGAGGAACGACCGCAACGCCGAGGCGAAGGTCAGGCCGATCTGCTCCTTCATCTGGACCTGGTTGATCCCGGCCAGGTTGTATTCGATCGGGTCTTCGGCCGTCAGAATGTTGACGGTGGGATCGTTCAACTGGGCGATCGCCGAATAGAGCGTGTTGGTCTTGCCCGAGCCGGTGGGCCCCGTCACGAGCACGATGCCGTAGGGGCGGTCGATCGCGTCCTTGAACCGCCGCAGGGGCTCCGGCTCGAAGCCGAGCTGCGTCATGTCCAGCTGCAGCTTGGTCTTGTCCAGGAGCCGCATGACGACCTTCTCGCCGAACTGCGCCGGGACGGTCGAGACGCGCAGGTCCAAGTCGCGGGAGCGCTCTTCCACGCGAAGCCGGAGCTTGATGCGGCCGTCCTGCGGAAGGCGCTTCTCGGAGATGTCGAGCTTGGCCATGATCTTCAGACGCGAGATCAGCGGGTCGCGCGTGCGCATGGGCAGCGCCATGATGTTGTGGAGGATCCCGTCGATCCGGAAGCGGACCCGGAACTCCCTCTCGTAGGGTTCGACATGCACGTCTGAGGCGCCGGCCTTCAAGGCCTCGACCAGGATCAGGTTGGAGAGCTTGATGATGGGGGCCGATTCGCTCGACTTGGCGAGGTCGACCAGGTCGATCTCTTCTCCCTCTTCCCCCCTGATGACGTCGACATCGGCGCCGGTCGAGACGCCGGCGATCTCGTCCATGTTGATCTCGCCCAGGCCCACGGCCGCCATGTCGTCGGCCGTGAGCGCGGTCGAGGTCATGACCTCTTCCAGGCTGCCCCCCTCGGGGGGCGCAGAGGCGGACGTCGACCTCGTCTTCTCCTTCAGGACGACGGACCGCGGCGTGCCGTAGTGCCGGTCGATCGCCTTGCGCAGCGCCACCTCCGAGGCCACGACCGGCTCGACGTTGTAGCCGGTCATGAACTTGATGTCGTCCATGGCGAAGACGTTGGTCGGATCGCCCATGGCGATCGTCAGCGTCGCCCCCGTCTTGTTCACCGGGAGGACGCCGTATTTGCGCGCCACGTCTCCGGGAACGATCTTGATCACCGCCGGATCGATCTCGAAGCTGCCGAGGTCGATCGAAGGGACGCCGAACTGCTGGGAAAGGGTCTCGGTGATGTCAGTTTCCGTCACTGCCCCGACGCGGACGAGCGCTTCGCCGAGCTTCCCGCCCTCCTCACGCTGCGACTTCAATGCGGCTTCGAGCTGTTCCTGCGAGATCAGCTTCGCCTTCAGAAGGAGGTCTCCGAGCTTGACGGCCATTGTGTTGGAGGATTGTACCTTAGCGGGAGTGGGGAGTTGAGAGTCGGGCGTCGAGCGTCCGGGGCCCGGATGGCGGTCGGGATCAGGGTTCCGGCGCTTCCTTGAACTCTGGAATCTCGACGCTCAACGCTCGGCTCGCTCGATGGACTTCAGCTTTCCGACCAGCGTGCCGACCTTCAGCTTCGAGCGAAGCTGCACGGGGATTTTTCGCGCGTCGTCGGTCAGCCAGATCACGAGGTTCTTGCCCATCAGGGCGGTTCCGGCGCTCTTGGGCTCGATGCGGACCGTCTGGAAGCTCCCCGCGGGCACCGCGAGAGTCTCGCGCCCAAGGATCTCGACCTGGAGCGTCCGGGGTTTCGACGAGAAGACCTGGAGCGCGATCGGCTTGTCGCCCTCGAGCTTCAGCGTGCGCAGGTAGTACACCGACGACAGCGTGTCGAGCGTAGCCTCGTCGAGTGGAACGGACTCGCCGTCGTTCTGCGCCACCCCCCTCTCGTAGTCGAATTCCGTCAGCTCGTCGCGCACCCGCTTGCCTTCGACGGAGTGCTTCTCGTATCTCAGAGACCGGAAAGATCTCGGATCGATCCACGACACAATGGTGTCCCGCACGAGGAAGAACTTCGAAAGAAAGTCGTTGGAGACGACCGACATCTCGAACTTGTAGGCCGGCCGCCCCGACAGCTCCGCGGGCGTGGCGGAGAGCGTCATTTCTCCGCCGGCCACCCCGAGGATCGTCATCCCGAACCGAAGGGTCTCCCCCAGGAACTGGGGCGGCTGCGGTTTCTCCTGGGCGGTCGAGGGAGGGGGGCCCGGAAGGAGAGACAGGAAAAGGAGGACGGAGAGGCGCCTCAAGACTGTCGGCCGCAGGCGTTCGCTCCGCGAACGGCGGCCGAGAGAGTCCAAGGTGGGGGCACGGCCTCCGTCGCGATTCCTCGTGGCATCTTGGCCCGCGGCGCGCGCGACGGCGCAACACACACTCTCTCAGCGGCCCTTCGCATCATCGATGATTCCCGCGCTCGTCACGAGGTCCACGGCCCTGCGCGCAACCGTTTCGACGGAGCCGGCCTGATCGTAACCCAGCGCGACTCCGCGGTAGGGCCGGTTTCGTGCGGGGACGTTGCGGCGGTAGGCGCCGGTGCCGAAGAGGGCGAGCGCCGGAACGCCCAGCGCGTCCGCCAGGTGGACCGGGCCGGTGTCTCCAGCGACGAAAAGACTCGCGCGCGCCATGACGTGAGCGAGCCCGCGAAAGTCGAGCCGCGGGATCTTCGCCGCGTCGGGGAGCCGTCGAGAGAGGGTTGCGGCGCGCTGCTCGTCCCCCGGTCCCCAGGAGATCACCGGGTGAAAGCCGAGCTCCCGGTGGAGGCGCCGGGCCAGCTCCGCGTATTTCTGTTCTCCCCAGGCCTTCTCCGAGCGGGCCGCTCCGGGATGGTAGAGAGCGAAGGGCACGGGCAGCGCGCGAAGAAAAGCGGCGGCGTCGGGGCTCACGCGCTCCAGGAGATAGCGGGCGTCGGGGGCCCGGTGGCGGACCGGTAGGCGGAGCGGCGCGAGCAAGCTCAAGTTTTGGTCCACGACGTGCTCGGTCTCCCCGGGCACGTCCACCCCGGTTCCGACGAGGACTCTCGAAGACGGCTCGCGGCGGGACTTCGCGGAGAAACTCACGACCGGCGCTCCGGCCAGGCGCGCGAGCAAGGCCGACTTCCAGAGACCCTGGGGATCGAGCGTTGCGTCGGGAGCGAACTCGCGAAGCGCCCGACGCAGGTCCGCGATCGCCCGGAGTGGACGGGAGGCCGCGGGGCTGCGTCTCCAGCGCCGCGTATCGGCGAGGAAGAGGCGCTCGACGGAAGGATTTCCCTCCAGCAGGGGCCCGTACTGGCTCTCGGTCAGCCAGCCGACCGTGGCTCCTCCGATCCGCGCGTTCAGAGCCAGCGGCAGGGTGTGAATGATGTCTCCGAGAGCGGACAGACGAACGATTAGGACCTTCATGAGCCGTTAAACGTCAAACGTTAAACGTAAAACGAAGCCGGGCCACGTTTGACGCTTCACGTTTTACGTTTTACGGATTCTCTCGATCAAGTCGGTCGTGGCGTGGTCCTTCGGGTCTCCGACGATGACCGTCCTTCCGCCGTATGCGGCGACGACGCCGCGCTCGGGGACCGACTGAGGAGTGTAATCGGTCCCCTTGGCGTGGACATCGGGCTTGACCTCCTCCAGGAGGGCCGCCGGCGTTTCCTCATCGAAGACGACGACGGCGTCCACGCACGCCAGGGCTGAGACGATCTCGGCGCGTTCGGCCTCCCTGAAGATCGGCCGGCCTTCCCCCTTTCCCGCGCGCACCGAGCGGTCCGAGTTCACGCCGACGACCAGCCAGTCTCCCTCCCGCCGCGCCGCCTCGAGGTACCGGACGTGTCCGACGTGAAGAAGGTCGAAGGATCCGTTGGCGAAGACGATCGTGCGACCGGCCGCTTTCTGGGCAGCCGCGGCTTCGAGCAGCTCCTTCCGGGAAAGGATCTTCGTCGTTGTCATAGAGCCGTTAAACGTGAAACGTAAAATGTAAAACGAAGTCGGGCCACGTTTTACGTTTTGCGATTTGCGCTTTTACGACAATATTGTCCTGTCTGACTGAATGGCATCCTTGAGCTCCTCGTGGGAGACGACGGCGGTCCCCATTTTCATGACGACGATGCCTCCGGCGAAGTTGGCCAGGAGCGCGGCCTCGACCGGGGTCGCGCCCGAGGCGAGAGCAAGCGAGAAAGCCGCCAGGACCGTGTCGCCCGCGCCGGTGACGTCGGCGACTTGATCGGTGCCATGGACCGGGATGGAGACGGGGGGGCTGCCGTCGCGGAAGAGGGCCATGCCCCGGGATCCGCGTGTGACGAGGACGATCGGACACTTGATCTCCTGCCGGAGACCGTCGGCGGCGCGCTCGAGCGCTCCGGGCTCCTCGCCGAGAGGATGTCCGACCCACTCCTCGAGCTCCTCTTCGTTGGGCGTCACCGCGTCCGCGCCGACGAACCGCGCGAGGCTGTGGCGCGAATCCACGAGAACCGGGGCGCCCGGAGGCAGATTCTCGCGCAGCACCGCCCCGGCGTCTTCCGAGACCGAACCGTATCCGTAATCGGAGAGGATCGCGCCGCGGGCTCCCCCCGCCGCGCGGGCGAGCCGGCGAGCAAGCTCGCGGGCGATCTCCGGATCTCCCGGCACGTTCGATTCTCGGTCGTACCGGACGACCTGCTGCTTGATCCCGTGCGGAGCGCCCGCCAGGATCCGGGTCTTCGTCGGTGTCGCGTACCCGGCTGCGCAGAGGAGGCCGTCCGTTCCGATTCCGCGCTCGGCGAGCGCCTGCTGGAGGGTCCGCCCCGCCTCGTCCTGACCGACGGCGCCCACCGGAACCGGAATCCCGCCGAGCGACCGGACGTTGGCGGCCGTGTTGCCCGCCCCCCCGGGCAGATATTCTTCCTTCCAGAAGCGGAGGATCAGGACGGGAGCCTCCCGGCTGACCCGCTTGGGGTGTCCGTAGAGGAACCGATCGAGCACGTAGTCCCCGGCCACGACCAGCTGCCGCCCTGCGAAGGAGTCGACCAGAGACAGCAGGCGCTCCGGCGAGACGTGGAGGGTCATGCAACCGGGACTATAATTGCCGCCCTCGAGAAAGTCGCATGCTCGATTCTCACGTGCTCGTTCTGAACCGAGTGTTCCAGGCGATCCAGGTCACCTCGGTTCGCAAGGCCTTCTCCCTCTTCTACAAGGGGCATGTCCGGGCCGTGCTTCCGGATTACTCGACCTACGAGTTCGAGAACTGGTGCGACATCCCGGTGCAGCCCCAGGACGAGGTGGTTCTGACTCCGTCCATGGCGATCCGAGTGCCGCGGGTCATCGCATTGAAGGACTTCGACCGTCTCCCGCGGCAGGACGTCAAGTTCTCGCGACACAACATCTACCTGCGCGATGGCAATCGTTGCCAGTACTGCGGGCATAAGTTCTCTTCGTCCGAGCTGTCGCTCGATCACGTCATCCCGCTTTCCCGGGGAGGTCGTTCCAACTGGGAGAACGTCGTCTGCGCGTGCCTGTCCTGCAACGTCAAGAAGGGAAACCGCAGTCCTCACGAAGCCTCGATGAAGCTGATCGCTCAGCCGAGGAAGCCGCGATGGCACCCCGTCGGCCACTTCGGGTCGAACAAGGTCCACCCCGCGTGGCGCAACTTCCTGGACCTCGCCTACTGGAACACCGAGCTGAGATAGGTGGTGGGTGGTGGGTCGTAGGTGGTAGGGAGGACCCGCGCGGCGCTAAATCAGCCCTCGTCCCTAACACCTATCACCTAACACCCATCACCTAACACCTACCACCTCTTCGACCGCCTGTAGAGCCATCTCTGCAGTGATCTCCCGCATGCACTCGTGCCCGTAGGGGCAGTTCTTCAGGAAGCAGGGGGAGCAGAAGACGTAACGGTCGAGGACTTTCGAAAGACTGCCGGAAGGCGCCGTGCGGCCGGGATCGGTCGGGCCGAAGAAGGCCACGACGGGTGTCCCGACCGCTGCCGCGAGGTGCATGGGGCCCGAATCGTTGCCAACCACGACGCGCGCCCGGGAGAGAAGCGCCGCGAGCTCCAGGGGGTCCAGGCCGGCTCCCAGGACAGGCAGAGAGCTCCGAGCCGAGGCGGCCGAGGCGGCTGCGAGGCTCTCTTCCCCCGGGCCGATCACCGCGGCGCAGAAGTACCCGCGCTCCGCGAGCAGGTCGGCCAGGTTTCCGTAGCGCTCGGCGGGCCACCGCTTTGTCCAGCCGAAGGCCGCGCCCGGAGCGAGCAGGGCGAGCGGCCGATCCCGCCCGGCTCCCGCGGCTTCGAGCGCCGAGTCGGCGGTCTCGAGCGATTCCACCGTCACGGGCAGGCGAGGCGCGTCCCGATCGGGCTCGATCCCCCGAGACAGCAGGAGCGCGTCGTAGTCGCGCAGCTGATGCCCGGTCGCTCCCGGCGATCGCGCGTGGTGCGTCAGGAGGACTCCTCGCCGGTCCGTGTCGTAGCCGATCCGTTCGGGAATCCCCGCCAGACGCGGCGCGACCGCCGACCGAAAGGAGTTCGGCAACAGCCAGGCCTCCCGAAACCCCCTCCGCCTCAACCGCCACGCGTCCCGCAGCAGCCCCGAGCGGACCAGTACGGCGTCCGCGCTCCCCTCGGCGCGGAAGAGGCCGGCCGGGCCGCGCGGCGCCAGCACGGCGAGGGGATCCCGCGGGTACGCCCGGCGCATCGCACGCAGGACCGGCAGGGACATCACGCAGTCGCCCAGCCAGTTCGGCGCCACGACCAGACGAGAAGTCATCGGTTCTCAGTTCTCAGTTCTCGGTCCTCGGTTCGGCAACTAACAGCTGACAACTGAAAGCTGACCACTATTCCGGCGGCCTCGTTCTCCAGCGGTTGTGCATCCAGAGCCAGGCTCCCGGGTTGGCCCGGACCGCTTCTTCGGTCACGGCCATGTACCGGGCCGTTGCCGCGAGAACGCGCTCTTCGCGGCCGCCGGCGGGGGCGAACTCCTCGGCCAGGATCGGCTTTTCGAATTGCAGCCGGTAGCGCCCGCCTCCGAGCGGCCAGGTGAAGACCGGGACCACTGCGGCGTCCGTTTTCATCTGGAGGAGAGCCAGAGAAGGCGTCGTGGCCGCCGGACGGCCGAAGAAAGGGACAAAGACCGCCTCCGCGGGGATCACATTCTGGTCGATCAGGATGGCGACGGTCTGCCGGGCGCGGATCGCACGCAGGATCTCCCGCGCCGCGTCTTTCTTGCGAATCACGCGGTTGCCCAGGTGCGTGCGCCGAAACTCAAGCTCCGCCTCCAGAAGCGGGTTATCCAGGGGCCGCACGACCGAGGCGATCGGTTCCGCGATCAGTCCGGCCCGGATGGCCCCGATCTCCCAGCTCCCGAAGTGCGCAGACAAGAGGAAGACCCCCCTGCCCCGTGCCCGCGCGCGAGCGAAGTTCTCCTCTCCCGCCAGGGTCACCCGGGAGAGGACCTGCTCCCGGGAGAGACGAGAGGATTCGAGGAATTCCATGAAGGCGGCTCCGAGATTCTCGACACAAGCCCGCTCGATCGAGCCGATCTCGGTGGGATCCCTTTCGGGAAAGGCCTGCTCGAGGTTGTGCCGGAGGATGCTTCGCCGCGACCGCGCAAAGAGGAAGAAGACCCGAGCGGCCGCGCGGCCGAAGCTCGTGGCCGATCCCGCGGGGAGAAGCCGGAGGACCCCGAACGCCCCCTTCATCATGGCGCTCTCGGCGCGATGGCGCCAGGAAACCGGTGTCCGCCCGCGCGGCTCGGGTTCCAGTCTGCCCCCCGTCCGTGCGGAGGAAGCGAGCGGAGGCGTCCGGCTCATACCCTGGCCCGGGCGGTGGCCCGCGGCGTGCCCGCGATGCGCGAGGCGAGGAACGGGAAGAAGCCCGGCTCGCCGACTTCCACGGCCAACCGGACCGTCACCATCGGAAGCGACAGTCTTCCCGCGAGCTTGACGGCGTCCTTCTCCGTCGTCAGCACCCAGGAGCCTCCGGTGGCTTCGGCGGCCCCGTGGATGCGGTCGAGGTCGCGCGCCGTGTACCGATGGTGGTCGCGGTAGACGAGCGTCTCCTCGGGAACGAGCTCGAGCGCGGCGAGCGTGGCGGAAAAAGAAGCCGGCCCCGCGACGCCGCAGACGGCCACGAAGCGGCGGGCGAGAAACGCCCCCTCCTCGACGGGCGTCCCGCTTTCGTCGTAGAGGCCGGCGGCCTTCAGCCGCGCCGTGAAGACGGGAGCCGACGGGTTCCAGCGCTCGAGGGTCGCCAGGACGTCCGCATCCGGCGGTTCCCTCTCGATCCGGGTGAAGATGAAGGCGTCCGCGCGCGCCAGAGCGGAGAGCGGCTCTCGGAGCCGGCCGCGCGGTGGGAAGCGGCCACCGCCGAAGGGATCGTGGACGTCCAGAAGCAGCAGGTTCGCGTCGCGTTGGAGTGCGAGATGCTGGTAACCGTCGTCCAGGAGAAAGAGGTCCGCGCCCCGCCGCTCCGCGGCCCGGGCGGCCTCGACCCGCCGCCGGGCCGCCACAATCACGACGCCCGGAAGGCGCAGCGCCAGGGCGACCGGTTCGTCGCCGCCTTCCTCGGCCGACACCAGCGGCCCATTGCCTTCCGAGACGACGACCACACCCCGAGACTTCCGCCCATACCCCCGGGTCAGGATCGCGGGCTTTTTCCCCTCGAAGCGGAGACGCCTGGCCAGGTGGGCCACGAAGGGGGTCTTTCCGGTTCCGCCCATCGTCAGATTGCCGACGGAAATGACGGGATACGCCAGCCGGTGAGAAGCCGCTCTTCCCGAGGCGTAGCGGCGCGCCCGGGCCTCCAGTAGCCGGGAGTAAAGGCCGGAGATCACGGCGCCGCGGCCCTGGCCTCCGGCTCGCCGGCGAGAAGCTTTCCGACCGCCTCGGCGGTCGAGGCTGCGGCGCCGCGGTTCTCGGCGACGAAACGGCGGGCCCGTTCTCCCCGCGAGGCGGCCGACGCCGGATCGCGCAACGCGAGGCCGCAGGCGTGCGCCAGCGAGCGCGCGTCCGAGACCCGCTCGAGGAT
The DNA here is from genome assembly GCA_046726795.1 of Acidobacteriota bacterium. Lineage (GTDB taxonomy): Bacteria > Acidobacteriota > Thermoanaerobaculia > UBA5066 > Gp7-AA6 > JAWOLE01. The sequence continues at coordinate 10,975 of JBKPBH010000088.1, read as the reverse complement.
GCCGATGTCCTCTCCGGAACGCGTGATCGAGCGGAAGTTCTGGGTGTGGGGTCCGACCAGAACCGGGACGCCCGCCGCCCACGCTTCGATCGGATTGTGTCCGCCCGCCGGCACCAAACTGCCTCCGAGAAAGGCCAGGTTCGCCTCTCCGTAGAGAGACGCAAGCTCGCCGATGGAGTCGAGGAGGTAGATGAGAGATTGGTGGTCGGTGTTTCGTAATTTGTGATCTGAGGGCACTGGGTCCGGCGAGGATCGCCGAATCACCCTGAAACCGCGAGCCTCGATCAGGCCGGCCACGGCGTCGAAGCGTTCGGGGCGGCGGGGGGCAATGGCCAGAAAGGGGCGGGGATCGAGCGTCGCCCAGGCCTCCAGGATGATCTCCTCCTCGCCTTGGCCGGTGGAGGCGGCCACGAGGACGGGTCGGTCTGCGGCGGCCGAGCGCAGCCGCCGCGCGTCGGGGAAGGCGCCCGGGGGAGAGGCGTCGTACTTGATGTTGCCTGTGACGAGGACGCGGTCGACCGGCGCGCCAAGCTCCCGGATCCTGCGGGCGTCTTCCTCGCTCTGCATGGCGAAGAGAGAAATTTTTTCGAGGACCCTCCCGAACCAGCTTCGGACAAGGCGATAACGCTCGAACGACCTCTGAGAGATCCGACCGTTGACGAGCGCCACGGCCACTCCCCGCCGGCGCGCTCGATCGATCATGAGCGGCCAGAGCTCGGTCTCCGTCAACAAGAGAACGCCGGGGCGGACGGCGGAGAGAGACCTCTCGACAGGACCCGCGAGGTCCAAGGGAAAGGAGAAAAACGCAACCCCTTCTCCGCCGACTCGACGGGCCGCCTCCAGGCCGGCGGCCGTGGTCGCCGAGAGGCCCAGTCGGACGCCGGGAGACGTCTTCGCCATGGCCGCCAGCAGGTTGCGGGCGACGTGGACCTCCCCGACGGACACCGCATGCACCCAGATGCCTCCCGCCAGGTCGGGATAAGGGAGAAGACCGAGCCGTCCTCGCAGGTTTCCGAGCCGCCGCCGGCCCGAGACCGAGCGGATCAGGGCAAGAGGAGCATAGAGGACGAGCGCGATCGAGGACAGGAGGCGGTACAGGAACATCCCGGCCTGATTATCGCTTACAATTCAACGGTTTATGTTCGGCAAAAAGCCGCCAACGCGAGACGATCCGCCTCCGTATAAGGAGCGAATGGAGCTCGTCTACAGCGAAGACCGGCGGCGGGACGAGGTTCGGGAGAGACCCGACCGGGAGCTGGCGATCCAGGCTCGAGGAGGCGACATGATCGCCTTCGAGACCCTGGTCCTGCGCAAGACCCCGTCCGTCGTCTCGGTGGCCCGCCGCATCATCGGAAATCCCGAGGATGCCCGGGACGTGGCCCAGATGGCCTTCTTGAGAGTCTGGGAGCAGCTGGCGCGGTACGACGAGACCTACTCCTTCAACACCTGGCTCTACCGGATCGCGACGAACCTGGCCATCGATTTCATCCGGAGCGCCAAGAGCCGCGAGAGGGCACACACGGCGACTCTTCACCTCGTCCGAATGCGGGAGAGCGAGAGCGGCAACGAAACGACACGCGCCGCCGAGGACGACTCGGCTTCGCGGCTGTTCCAGCGAGTCTCCGGACGCCTGACCGGCAAGCAGAAAGCGGCCTTCGTCCTGCGTGAGATGGAAGAGCTCGAGACGCATGAGATCGCGGCGATCCTGGGGTGCGGGGAATCCACCGTGCGCAACCACCTCTTCAACGCGCGGCGGATCCTGCGCCGGGAGATCGAGAGGATCTCGCCGGGGCTCTCCCGTCCCTCGAAGCCCTCCGGGGCGTCGGGCTCAAAGGCGGAGGAGGAGCCATGATCCTCGCCTGCGCGGCGGTCCGGGATCGCTTCGAAGACTACGCCGCCGACGCGCTCTCGATCGAGGAGCGCCGGGCCGTCCGCGAGCATCTGGCGGCGTGCGTCCCCTGCCGTCAGGAAGCCGTCGCCGGCGATTCCCTGTTCCTATTCGCCGGGTCCGGGCCCGCGGCGGTCTCTTCCGACGAAGGCCCGCGGGTTCTCGAAGCCGTGCGGGCGGGCATCGCCTTGAGACAGACGGAGCTCCGGCTCGAGAGTCCAGGCCGCCGCCGCCGCTGGAGTGCTCTCGCTTCGGCCGCCGCCGCACTGGCGCTGACGCTGCTTTTGACCGGGGCGCCGGCGCGCCGCGAGATCTCCAGGGTCTCGGCGACATCACGCGGCGGGGCCGTGACGAACCTCGTGCCCGCGGCCAATGCCGCGCCGGGCGCGAAAGTCTTCGAGAAGACGGGCGGGACGCGGAATTATCCCGCCGACGCGACGATCTACGACTGGGGTCCGGGGGCCGGAGAGCCCCGCGTGGTCTGGATCGTGGACCGTTCGATCGACATTTAGGGAATTGAGGAATTGAAAGATTGAGGGATTGAGGGATTGAGGGATTGGGCCCAGAGCTCAATCGGACAATCGGCAATCTTTCAATCGTCAATCTCTTAGGGCCCCGGGCTTTCCGGGGCAGGGGTTCTTCATTCGAGTGAGAAAAGGGATCTTCTTCGCGGCCTTCGCGGCTATTTCGTTCGGCGCCCTGTCGCTGCCGGCGGCTGAGGCTCCGGCCGGCAACGCCGCGGACGCGACGGTGCGTGTCTTCGTCCTGAAGTACAAGCGGGTCGAGGAGGCAGCGCTGCTCATCCGTCCGCACCTCTCCGAGTCCGCCTCGGTCACGCTGACGCAGAGGTTGAACGCGATGACCGTCACGGACCGGGAGGAGAACCTGAAGACGATCGCCCGGGTGATCGCCGAGTTCGACGCGCCCCCGCGCGGCTTCACCTTTGCCGTCAAGCTCGTCCGGGCGCGGGCGGACGTTCCCGCTGGCACGATGGCGCGGGAGATTGGGGGGTTGGGAGCGAAGCTGAAGTCGATGTTCCAGTTCAACGATTACGCTCTCATCGACTCAGCCACGATGCAGGGAGCGGAAGGCCGGGCCGTGTCCTACCGGCTGGGCGAGGAGTACGTCCTGACCTTCACGATCGGCCCCGCCGGCTCCGGGGACGAGCTCCTGCTTTCCCCCTTCGCGCTCTCGAGACTCAAGAAGGACGACCAGGGCCGCCCCTACGTGGTTCCGCTCTACCGGGCGGCGATCCCGGTCACGTTGAACCAGACCCTGGTCGTGGGCGCCTCCAAGGAGGAGGGCTCCAAGAACGCGCTCATCCTGATCCTGCTCGCCCAGGAGACGGCCCGGCCGGGGATTCCTGGCGGGAAATCGGTGGAGAAGCGATGAGCCGGGAGTTCCGCGTCAAGATCGGCTGGCCCGACGGGAGCGTGGCCGAGGAAGCCGTGCAGGCCACCGACGCCGCCGCCGCCCGTGTCGAGATGGAGCGGCGGGGTGGGCACGTCTTCGAGATCCGCCGCGAGGGCCTTTCGTTCCGCGCGCGCCGCCAGCGTTACGGGCGCATCAAGCTGAGAGACTTCCTCATCTTCAACCAGGAGCTCATCGCGTTGCTCAAGGCCGGCCTGCCCGTCATCCATTCGTTGGAGCTCCTGCTCGAGCGCCAGGAGAGCCCGGCCCTCAGAAGGGTGCTCGCGGACATTCGGGAGAGGGTCAACGCCGGAGCCGCGATCTCCGACGCGTTCGCCGAACAGGGAGACCTCTTTCCGCGGCTCTACTGGACCTCGTTGAAAGCCGGCGAGAAGTCGGGCGAGATCGAGAGCGTCCTTCGGCGGTACGTCAAGTACCAGCGGACCATCATGACGCTCACCCGCAAGGTGATCTCGACCCTCGTCTATCCGGCAATCCGGATTCTCCTCTCGATCGTCCTGATCGCGATCCTGATGACCGTGGTCATCCCGAAGTTCCAGGACTTCTTCGGGGACTTCAAGGCGGAGCTTCCTCTGCTGACGGTCGTCGTCATCAGGACCGCGACCTACCTGCGCAGCAACATCGTGTGGATCGGCGGAGGCCTCGCCGTCGGCGGGTTCTTCGCCTCCCGGTGGCTGAAGTCGCCGCGCGGCGCCGAGTGGGGCGACTCGGTGGTCCTGAAGATCCCTGTGGTGGGAGGGATCTTCCGTCGGTTCGCGATCACCCAGTTCACCAGGAGCCTCGCGACGCTCCTGGGCGGCGGGACCCCGCTCGTCCCGGCCCTCGAGAACGCGGCCGCAGCGGTCGGCAACCGCCATGTCGCGCGCCGCGTCGCCGATGTCGTCCCGCGTGTGCGGGAGGGGGGGGAGCTCTGGCGCGCGCTCGAAGCGACGGGCATCTTCACCAATCTGACGATCGAGATGATCAAGGTGGGGGAGGCTTCCGGGGCGCTCGAGGAGATGCTCACCTCCGTCTCGGAGTTCTACGACGAGGAGATCGACCTGCTCCTGGCCCGGGTCATTTCCTTCGTCGAGCCGGCGATCCTGGTGATCATGGGAGGCGTGATCATGACGATCCTCCTTTCGGTGTACCTGCCGATCTTCCGGCTCATGTCGCAGATCAAAGGATAGTTGTCAGTTGTCAGTTTGAAGGAAGGTGTTGCAGACAGGAGATGAGAACCGAGAACTGAGAACTGAGAACTGAGAACTGAGAACTGAGGACTAACAATGGCGAAGCAGTACGTCAACGGCACCTCGCTGGCCTCGGAGTCGGAGGCGCAGGCCATCGCGCTGGCGGAGCGCCTGGATCTCCCCTACGTGGACCTCGCCTCGTTTCGTGTGGACCCGGAGCTCTTCCGGTCGATCCCGGTGGAGTGGATGCTCCGCTACAGCTTCGTCCCCGAGAAGCGGACCGAGAAGTCCATGACGATCATCTGCGCGGACCCGGCCGACGTCATCAAGCTGGACGAGCTCGAGCTCTTGACGGGACTGCCCCTGAGACTGAAGGTCGGCAGCCGGACCGCGATCGCGGACATCCTGCAGAAGAGCGAGTCCTCCCAGCGGGTCTTGGACGAGGCGACCGAGGAGTTCCGGCTTCAGCTCGTCTCCGAGGACGAGGAAGGCGAAGAGACCCTGACCATCGACCGGATCACGCAGGACGCGTCTCCGATCATCAAGCTCGTGGACTCGATCGTCTTCAACGCGATCCAGAGGCGCGCCTCCGACGTGCACATCGAGACGCAGGAGAACGTCGTCCTGATCAAGTACCGCATCGACGGCGTCCTCTACCAGGCGATGGATCCGATCGACAAGAGGCACCACGGCACGATCATTTCGCGCATCAAAGTCATGTCGGAGCTCGACATCGCCGAGAAGCGCATTCCTCAGGACGGCCGCTTCAAGCTGCGCGTGCGAGGGCGCACGATCGATTTTCGCGTCTCGATCATGCCGACGGTGCACGGCGAGGACTCGGTCATCCGGATCCTGGACAAGGAGTCGGCCAACGCCGAGTTCAAGAGCCTGAACCTGGAGGTTCTCGGCTTCGACGTCGAGACCAAGAAGAAGCTGCGCAAGTTCATCCGGGAGCCCTACGGCATGGTCCTCGTCACGGGCCCGACCGGCTCGGGCAAGACGACGACCCTGTACGCCTGCCTCTCCGAGATCCAGTCGATCGAAGACAAGATCGTCACGATCGAGGACCCCGTCGAGTACCAGCTTCGCGGGATCACGCAGATCCCGGTCAACGAGAAGAAGGGGCTGACCTTCGCGCGGGGCCTGCGCTCCATCCTCCGGCACGACCCCGACAAGATCATGGTCGGAGAGATCCGCGACGAGGAGACGGCGCAGATCGCCGTGCAGTCGGCCCTGACGGGACATCTGGTCTTCACGACGGTCCACGCCAATAACGTCGTGGACGTGCTCGGCCGGTTCCTCAACATGAAGGTCGAGCTGTACAACTTCGTCTCGGCGCTGAACTGTGTCCTCGCGCAGCGCCTGGTGCGGCGGATCTGCGCGCACTGCCGGGAAATCGTCGCAGTCACGCCGGCGCTCCTGGCCGAGTCGGGGATCGATCCGGAGTCGGCGCGGGGGCAGGTCTTCTACGAGGGAAAAGGGTGCCTGGAATGCGATGGCACCGGGTTCCACGGACGCATGGCGATTGCCGAGCTGCTCGACCTCTCAGATCGCATCCGCGGCCTGATTCTCGAGAGGCGTCCCGCGGCCGACATCAAGAACGCGGCCAAGGAAGAGGGGATGGCATTCCTGCGCGACGCCGCTCTCGCAAAGGTCTTCGAAGGATGGACGACGCTCAAGGAGATCAACAAGGTGACCTTTGTCGAATAAGGAAGTCCGTGGTGCCAAGGACCAAAGACGGTGAAACTGCCTTTCCTCAAACCCGTCGTGCCACCACACGTTTTCGTGCTGATGGAGGGGGGCGTGACGTACGCGCACGTGCGGCGAGAGGAGCCCGCGGGGATCTCCTTCTCCCAGCACTTCGTCTATCCCCCGAACACGCTCGGAGCGAGCGCCTCGGGAACGCCCCTCTTTTCCGCCGGCGCCGTCGCGCCCGCTGTCGAAGGGGCCCGGCGGTTCGGACAGGGACACCTCTCGCGCGCCTCGGTCGTCTTCCCCGATTCCTGGGCTCGCATCCTTCCCGTGGAGTTCGATTCGCTGCCGGGCTCTCCGGAGGCATCCCGCGAGATGGTCGCCTGGAAACTGAAGAAGCTCCTGCCGGGGTTGACCGCCGAGCTCGAGGTCGTCTTCCTGGAGATGACCCCCGCCGGCGAGCAGAAGCGGCTCCTCGTCGCGGCCGCCCCCGCCGACCTGGTCCGCTCGATCGAGGCGGCTTTCGAGGAGAAGGGCGTACGGGTCGGGGCGCTCGCGCCGTCGAGCGTCGTCCTGTTCGAGGGGCTCGCGCCGCTGCTCTCCTCGAGGTCAGCGGGCGACTACGCGCTGATCCACCGGAGCGCCGGGTCCTTCGTCTTCCTCGTCGCCCGCGGCGAGACCCCGATTTTCTTCCGCCAGCGTCCCTCGGAAGCCGACGAAGAGAACCACGAACAGGAGCTGCGCCTCTCGCTCTCCTACTACGCCGAGAAACTGAACGGGCCGGGGATCTCGGCCGTTTACCTGCACGACGCGGCGCCCGCGGAGAGCCTGCCGCTGGAATCGCTGCCGGTCGCTCCCCGGGCACTGTCGGGAGGGCTCTTCGGCGCGGATCCGACCTTCGACGAGCGGCTCGCGGCGCGGCCGGAGCTCTTGCCCGGGTTCGCCGCGGTCTACGGGAGATGAAGAGGCCGTTCCGATGAGAGACCGCCGTCTCGACTTTGCCCGCCGCCCCTTCCGCGACGAGCGACCCGTGTATCTGGCGGTGGTCCTCGCCTTCGTCGCCGCTGCCGTGCTGCTGACCGAGAACGTCCAGATCTACCGGGGTTTTCATCGGGAAATGGAGGGAACCGGCCGGCAGATCGAGTTCCTCGAGACCCGCCGGAGCCGAGCCGCTCGGGAGGCGGAGGAGTCGCGCGCCGCGTTGAACAGCTACAAGGTCTCGGCGCTCGCCCAGGAGAGCCGCGGCCTGCTCAGGATCGTGGGCGAGCGGCGGTTCTCCTGGACGGGGCTTCTGACGAGGCTCGAGAGGACCCTCCCTCCGGAGGTGCGCGTGACGCGCCTGGCGCCCCACTTCGACGAGACGGGCGAGACGACCATGAGCATCGGACTGCTCGGCAAGGACGCCGGCAGCGTCGTCCGTACCATCGCCGCCTTCGCGCGGGACCCCGTCTTCGACTCGGTCGCGCTGCATTCCGAGTCGACGCCGGAAAAGGGGGTGCCGGAAGGCCACACCTTCGAGGTGACCGTGCGCTATCGGCCGGGAGCCAGATCGTGAACGGCGGCCGGCGGATCTGGGCGCGGAGGGCGGGGCTGCTTGCCGTTGCGGGAGCCGTCCTGGCGGCCAACCTCGGCTTCTTCCTCTGGTACCGGGGAACGGCCCGCGACCGGAAGGCGGCGCTCGAATCTCGCCGCGCCAGCCTCGAGCGCGAGGTCCAGTCGAAGGAGGAGGAAGCGAAGAAGCTCGCCCAGGACCGCCGCCGGCTCTCGGAGGTCCGGTCGGCGCTGGATGAGTTCTACGGGCACCGCGTCGGCGCGCGGCGGGAGACCCTGGCCGGGGTCGTGGACGAGGTCCACGTCATCCTGAAGCGGATCGGGGTGTCTCCCTCACAGATCGGGTACACGACGAGCGCCGTGCCGAACCCCCCGCTGACCCAGATGGTGGTTTCCTTCAGCTTCAAGGGGGACTACGACAAGTTCAAGCAGCTGCTCGACGCCTTCCAATCCTCCCGGAAATGGATCGTGGTGCGGGATGTCGGACTCAGCCGGGACCAGGACGCGCCCGGCTCGGTGCAGGTGCACGTGGCGCTGGTGACCTACTTCCTCGGAGAGGAAGGGGAGACGACGGCGCGAGCGAGCCTCTCCGGAGGCTCCGCGCCATGAAGGCCCCTTCTCCCGGCACCCGCCGGCAGCTCATCCTGCTCGCGTCTCTCGCGGTCGTGCTCATTCTGGCCGTCGTCAAATGGGGTGGGAAAGGATCGGGCGGCGTCGCCGCCCGTCCCGCTTCGACCGCCCCGGCAGGCACGGCGAGCCTCGAGGAGGACCGTCCTTCCTCCCGGCCACGGGTCCGCGCGAAGGATAAGAAGGTCGCTCCGGAGGACGTCCCGATCGTCACGCTGGAAGACCTGAACCCTCCGCGGGCCCGGCGCGCCGGCGAACAGGGGCGAAACATCTTCGATTTCCGGGCGCCAACCCTGACGCCTCCCCCCACCCCCACGCCGCCGCTTCCTCCCCCTCCGGCGCCGGGCAGCGCGGCCTTCGTCGGACCCCTGCCGCCGCCGGCGCCCACGCCGACGCCGCTGCCGCCCGAGATCAACTTCAAGTTCATCGGCACATTCGGGCCGAAGGACCACCCGATCGCGGTTCTCCTCCAGGGAGACCAGCTCTTGAACGCGCGGGTAGGAGACGTCGTGTTCAGCCGCTACATTCTGCGCAACATCGGCTACGAATCGGTCGACGTGGGATTCGTCGGGTACCCCCCCTCGTCCACCAAGCGTCTCGGGATCACGCCATGAAGAAAGACAGGGTTTGCCTGGAACCTCGGATTCGAAGGGGTGACCGCCGATGAAACCATTGAAGCTCCTTGCACTGTTGACGCTCCTGGTCGCGACGGGCTGCGCCGGATCGCGCTCGTACTACGACGCGCTGGAGGAGGAAACGCTCGGCCACTGGGACCTCGCCGTGCTCAAGTACTCGAGGGCCCTGGAGCTAGACCCCAAGAAATCGCAATACCGGATCGCCCTGACGAAGGCCAAGATGAAGGCCTCTCAGTTCCATTTCGAGAAGGGGAAGACCTACCGGGTGGCCGCGCAGCCTGAACTCGCCGTCGTCGAGCTCGAGCAGGCGGTCGTGCTCGATCCGACCAACAAGTACGCCGAGACCGAGCTGCGCAAGGCGCGAGACGACGCGGCCAAAGCCATCGCCGAGCGCACGGGCGAGAGCCGCATGGAGACCGCCAAGCGGCGGACCCGTGGGATGCGGGCGCGCGCCCCGATGCTCGAGCCGACGAGCGACCGCCCCATCAACCTGAATTTCCCGCAGCCCAAGCCGATCAAGCAGATCTACCAGTCGCTCGCCTCCGCCGCCGGGATCAACGTCATCTTCGACCCGCAGCTGAAGGACGACAACGTCTCGATCGTCCTGACCAACGTGGAGTTCCAGACGGCGCTCGAGACCCTGATGCGCCAGGAGAATCACTTCTATAAGGTCGTCGACGAACACACCATGCTGATCGCCGCGGACAACCCGCAGAACCGCAAGACCTACGAGGACCTCGTCATCCGCACCTTCTTCCTCTCCAACGGGGACGTGACCGAGGTCTCCAATGCCCTTCGCTCGCTCCTCCAGACGACGCGCATCTCGATCAACAAGGCGGAGAACTCGATCACGCTGCGGGACACGGCGGACAAGGTCGCGATCGCCGAGAAGATCATCGAGCAGAACGATAAGCAGCTCTCCGAGGTCGTCGTGGACGTCGAGCTGCTTCAGATCAACGCGGACAAGACCCAGGACCTCGGGATGCTCCTCTCGCCGTACTCGGTCTCTGCCTCGATCCCCGCTCCCGGGGGAACGACGGACCTGGGGTCCACTCTTGCGGCGGGCGGCAGCTTCACCTGGGACCAGTTGAAGCAGATCTCCGTCCGTTCGTTCGGCTTCACGATTCCGTCCCTGACCTACACCTTCATCAAGAACAACACGGACGCCGAGCTGCTCGCCAAGCCGCAGCTGCGGATCTCCGAGGGGCAGAAGGCCCAGCTCATCATCGGGGACAAGATCCCGATCCCGACGACGACCTTCAACACCGGGACGACGGTCGGCGGGAACATCGTTCCGGTGACCTCGTTCCAGTATCAGGACGTCGGCATCAAGATCGACGTCGAGCCACGGGTCCACCACAACCGGGAGATCACGATGAAGCTGACGGTCGAGGTCTCCCAGTTGAATGGCTTCGTGACGGTCCAGCAGGGGCAGAACCAGCCGATCATCGGGACGCGGACGATCGCTTCGAACATTCGATTGAAGGACGGAGAGACAAACTTTCTCGCCGGGCTCTTCCGGACGGACAAAAGCCGGACCACCGACACGATCCCGTTCCTGGGAGATATCCCGGTCCTGGGCCGTCTCTTCTCGAAGAGGGCGACGACGAGCAAGGTCACGGACGTAGTCCTGACTCTGACCCCCCACATCATCCGGATCCCGGACGTGACGGAGGAGGATCTGACGCCGGTCTACGTCGGCACCGACTCGAACATCTCCTTCCAGGGGACCCCGCGGATCGAGTCTCCGGCGGGCGCCGGGCCGTTCGACTTTGGCCGCCGCGAGCCCGCCGTCCCGCGCGTGACCCCGGCCCCCGCGACGACGCCGGCCCCGCAGAACCTCGCGCCCGCGGCGCCGCCGAGCGACATCTTCCGCCCCGCCCCGCGGCCCACGCCGGGCCCGGGTGTCCGTCCGGGATCGGCCGAGTCTCAATCGCCGTCCCCTGAGGAATCCGCCGCCCTCGGCACCTCCAGCGCCGCCG